>NZ_AP017558.1:0-329768 GCF_002355635.1 Halopenitus persicus
TGGACGCGACGGGTGACGAGCGAGAATCCCCGCGGACGGTGCGATCGTTCCGGGAGGCGGTCGAGAGCACCGGTCACTCGATATACTGGACGGACACGACCGGAACGATCGAATACGTCAACCCGGCGTTCGAGGAGCAAACGGGATATACCGCCGCGGAGGCGGTCGGCAACAACGCGAACATCCTCCAGTCCGGCGTCCACGACGACCGGTTCTACGAGCGGCTCTGGGACACGATCCTCGCCGGGGAGACCTGGGAGGGCGAGATAATCAACCAGCGAAAGGACGGCGAGCGGTACGCGGTCAAACAGACGATCTCCCCGGTCACGGACGAAACGGGCGATATCGTCCGCTTCGTCGCCATCAACGAGGACATCACCGACCTCAGGGAGTCGCAGGAGCAGCTCAAACGGCAACGCGATCGCCTCGCCGACCTGCTCGACGCCGTTCCCGTGCCGCTGGTCCTCGTCGACCTCGAGGACGGCGATCCGGTCGTCAAGCAGGTGAATCGACGGTTCACGGAGACGTTTGGGTACGCCGCCACGGAGCTTGGCGGGTCCTCGCTCGACGCGTTCATCGCCGACGCGTCCGACGCCGACCGCGCCCGCGAGATCAACGACCGATTGCAACGGGGCGACCGGGTTCGCCGGGAGGTCACGCGAACCACCGCCGACGGGGATCGACGCACGTTCCTGTTCACCGGGTCGCCGCTCGGAGAGGAAGGCGACGAGGTCCTGGCGACCTACATCGACGTCACCGACCGGAAGCGGACGACGGAGGAACTCGAACGGAAGACGGAGACGCTCGAGGAGTTCGCGAGCATGGTGAGCCACGACCTACGGAACCCGTTGAACGTGGCGATGGGCCACCTCGACATCCTCGCGGCCGAGTACGACGACCCACACATCGAGCCGGTCCGGCGGGCCCACGCGCGGATGCAGGAGCTGATCGAGAACCTCCTCATGCTGGCGAAGCAGGGCCGACGCGTCGACGAGGTGGAGACCGTCCCGCTGGCCGACTGCGCGACCGAGAGCTGGGACACGGTCGAGACGACGAACGCGGCCCTCCGGTTCGAGCGCTCGCGAACGGTCCGGGCCGACCGAAACCGCCTGCGCCAACTGTTCGGAAACCTATTCCGGAACGCCGTCGAGCACAGCTCGACGAGCCCCCGCTCGCACGCTCGCGGGGACGCCGTCGAGCACGGCGACGCGGACGTCACGATCACGGTCGGCGCCACCGACGACGGCTTCTACGTCGAGGACGACGGTCCCGGCATTCCGGAGGACGAGCGCGGCGAGGTCTTCGAGGCGGGCCACACGACCGCGGCTGACGGGACGGGACTGGGCCTCTCGATCGTCCAGGAGATCGTCGATGCACACGGCTGGACGATCGGGGTGACCGAGGGAACCGACGGCGGTGCCCGGTTCGAGATCACCGGCGTGGACTCGAATGCGTGAGCGGTCGCCGGCGTGGTCGAATGCGTGAGCGGTCGCCGACCGGAGCGGGAGAACGCATTCATCGCGAGCACGGGAAACGAGGTCACCGACCGAGGTGACGACCGAAAAACGACCGGTGATCGGCTACCTGGCGTTGTCTTCGCGATCCTGGTGGCGTTCGTTCGCCTTCGCGACGTCGTCCGCCTCGAACGAGGTCGTATGACGAGCCCGTTCGCCTTCAGACGGTCCACGTGATCCGTGTCCCCTCCTGGATCGGGGTCCTGTCGGACTCCTTGGCGGCCTCACCGTTCGAAAGTTGATCACGGTGGAGACAGCCGAGACAGCCGTGAACCTCGTCCTCGACTCCGAAGACGCGGATGAATCGTCGACTCACCGCGGCGCCGCAGCGTCTACACCGTCGGTTCGGATCGGTCGAGCTCGTCTGGTCGGGCATACGCCGGGGATGGGACGGGGAAACGTTTGAGTATAACCCACATAACGTCCCGGTTCGAGCCGATCGGAACTCCCTACCCGTCCGTGCCGGCTTACCGTGGCTCCGGAAACGTACCGGACTCCGGAACGCGGGATCGGCGCCCGAAAAAACGCACCGACCTCACGGGACAGCCGGGGCGATCACGAGCCGACCGGTCGGGGCGATCGGGAGACCGGTTGCGATGAATGGCCGGTTCGGATGGCCTCCGTGCCGTCGACGAAGACTCGCGTGACCGTGGGTGTCGGGTCCGGATCCACGACGATGAGGTCGGCGCGAGCCCCCACCTCGATGCGTCCCCGTTCGGTGAGCCCGACGGTGTCGGCCGGGTTTCTGGTCACTCGGTTCACGCGGGTCGCAAACGGTTCGCCGGTCTCGACGAACGGGGCGGCGAGGAGCGACGGCGGATGGTAATCGGAACAGAGCACGTCGACGAGGCCGTGTTCGACGGCGGTTCGGACGCTGAGGTTGTCCCAGAGGCTCCCGCCGCGGACGAGGTTCGGCGCCCCCATCGCGGTCACGAGCCCGAGGCTGGTCGCTCGGCGGGCTGCCTCGATCGTGATCGGGTACTCGCTGATCTCCACCCCGTGATCGAACATCGCTTCGACGTCGCCTGATGACTCGTCGTCGTGGGAGGCGACCGGGATGCCGCTTCGCCGTGCGAGCGAGACGATCCGGTCGATACGATCTCGACGGGCGGTCGATTCTATCGACCCGCGTGTCCTCGCGATCTCCTCGACGGCTTCGGCGGGCCAGTTCCGGTCCTCGACGTAGTGGCGCTCGAACTCGTCCGCGTCGTACTGACCGTCCCCCGGCAGATGACACATCACCGAGAGCAGGTCGACGGCGACGGCGTCGTCCTCGACGAGTCGTTCGACGGCGCTCACGCTCGCGTCGGTCAGCTCGCAGCGCGCGTGGAACCGGTTGTCGCCGAGGGTATACTCCTCGCCGGCGAGCTCACGGGCGATCGATTCGGCACGCTCGAGGCTGCGGCCGTCGTCCGGCGCGTCCTCGAACGCGATCGCGTGGAACTTCGTCGTGACGCCGTTGAGCAGGTTCGTGCGGTCGGCGCTCGTCAGCGCGGTTCGAAGATCGACGTCCGCACCGGAACGCGGGGACCGGTGGTGCTCGATGTCGTCGCCGTGGAGGTCGATGAGACCCGGCATAACGAGCTGTCCGTTCGCGTCGATGGTCGTCGCGCCCGGAATCGCCCGATCGGGTGTTCGGCCGACCCGCGTGATCCGGTCTCCGTCAACGACGACGTGGCCGTTTTCGACGATGCCCGACGGCGTGACGACGCGACCGTTCCGAATCTCGGTGAGACGGGTCATCGGTCCGTGCTCCCGGGTCGTGGATGGATCCGGCGCGTCGCGATGCCGGCACGGGTACTCATCGGTTTCGGGTCAGGAGGATGGATCATTCTAACCCGACCCTATGAACAGCCGGGGCTTTGTTACTTCTTTGCTACCATGGGTCACGGATCGGCGTCGAAACGGGTAGGAGACGGTTACGCTCCGAACGACGCCTATAAATCGACTGATAGCGTCGGGGCGCGACGTCACGATGGCGTGAGGGAACCGGAGATCCTTTGAGAACGGGAATAGATACTGTCGGACGGACGGCGCTTGAACGAGCGAGCGGCTCGAGCGCCGACTCCGGCTCGTCGGATCGGCGATCTCGTACGATGAACCTACTGGAAGGTAGAGCATTACTATGTCGTGTGCGATCCCTCCTCAGTGTATATGACGGAATTCCTGTCCGAAAGCGACCAGAACCGGATCGACGAGTTCGCGACGACGCCGGCCTACAAGCGAGACCCCGAGATGCTCGTACCGAAGGACGACGATTGACGGTCCCCCTGCCACTCGCTCGCGGCGTCATCCCGCCCACGGTCTCCGATCACGGTGACGTCGGCTCACGGTCTCCGATCGCCGTGACGTCGGCCCACGGTCTCCGATCGCGGTGGCGAACCTCATTCGATCGCGCGTCGATACACGTCGAGGACGTCCTCGGTCACCGCCTCGAGGCTGAGATCCGCCACGTGACGCCGTCCGTCGGATCGTCGATCGCTCGCGAGGACGTCGCCGAGCCGATCCACGAGCTCGCGCTCCGAGTCGCAGACGTAGCTGCCGGTGACGTTCTCGAGCCGATCCCGGAGCTCGCCGACGTCCGTCGAAACGACCGGCAGGTTACAGGCCATCGCCTCCTTGACCGAGTTGGGAAATCCCTCGTGGCGTGACGTGAGCAGCAGCGCGTCGGCGGCGTTCATATACGCCGGCACGTCGTCGTGATCGACTCCATACACGACCTTGAGTTCGACCCGTTCGGACGTCTCCTCCCGGACCGCGTCCACGACGCGCTCGGCCATCGGGTGGCGTTTGACCTCCCGAGTCGGGTCGTACGGAAAGAGGACGTAGGTTCCGTCCGGGTCCCAGCCGACCGCCGTCCGCGCTTCCGTCCGGTCCATCGGCGTGAACTTCTCGAAGTCGATCCCGTGGGGTATCACGTGCGCGTCACGGCCGAGTTCACGGCGCATCTCCTCGCTCATCACGATGATCTCGTCACAGAACCTCGCGCTCCCCTTCGTCACCCAGTCGAGCGACCCCATAACGTCGGATCCCCATAACGACAGCACCACCGGCCGGTGGCGTTGTGCCAGCGCGAACGGCGCCGTCAGCCCGTAATTGGCGTGGACGACGTCGTACTGGTCGAACGTCCGGCCGAGGACGGCCAGATGGAACCGGAGATAGTCGATCACCGTCCTGGTGTCCTGCAGCGATTCCCGCCCGGGTACCTGGATGACGTCAACCGAGACGTGTCGCTTGAGCGACCGAACCTCCTCGTCGAAGAACGGCCGCGGGGACGTCACCAGGATCAGCACTTTCATCGGTACGTATCCGACCCGTCCTCATCACGTTAAGTATACAGCAACTAACGGGGTGATGTGTGACGGTCCCCTCCGGTCGACGGTCGACGTCCGTTGGAGAATGTAGCGTATACTTAATGCTCCATCCCGGCATTCTCGGGCCGGATGGTTACTTCGACGACACGATCGATCGACGCCGGTCGGCTGCGCACACTCGCCGCCCCTGCCCCCGTCAGTAATACCCTTACCCCCGTCAGTAATATCCCTGCCCCCGTCAGTAATATATGAGAGTCATCATTACGATCCAGCATCCGGCACACGTCCACTTCTTCCGACACACGATCCGGGCGCTGCAGGCGGCCGAGCACGACGTACACGTCCTCACACGGGAGCGCCCGATGGCGTTACTGCTGCTGGACCACTACGGCATCGAATACGACGTCCTGACGGGGCCGTTCGATTCGCCGGTGAAGATGGTGGTCGGACAACTGCGGTACGAGTACAACGTGTTCAAGGCGGTCCGTCGTCTCGACCCCGACGTCATCACCGCCATCGGCGAACCGGCCATCGCGCATTCGTCCACGCTGTTCGACGTGGAGTCGGTTCTGTTCACCGACACCGAGCACGCGACGCTGGGGAACGCGCTCGCGTTCCCGTTCGCCAGGCGGGTGTACACGCCGGACTGTTACGAGGACGACATCGGTTCGAAACAGGTCCGATACCCGGGCTATCACGAGCTCGCCTACCTCCATCCGAACCGGTTCGAACCGGATCCGAGCGTCCTCTCCGACGTCGGCCTCGACCCGGCGGACCGGTTCGTCGTTCTCCGGTTGGTGGACTGGAACGCGGCACACGACGTGGGCGACAGCGGCTTCGAGGACGTTGCTGACGTCGTCGAGTCCCTCGAGGACACGGGCGTTCGCGTGTTCATTACGGCCGAGGGCGGCGTCCCCGAGGCGGTCGAGGACCATCGGCTGCCGGTCGAGCCACACCGCGTCCATCACCTGCTGTATTACGCGGACCTGTTCATCGGCGAGAGCGCAACGATGGCGACCGAAAGCGCGGTGCTCGGCACACCGGGGATCTTCGTCTCGACCAGCCGCCGCGGATACACGAACGAACTCGAGGAGCGGTACGGGCTGGTGTTCAACTTCTCCGGGCAGGACAGACAGACGCAAGCCGTCACGCGGGGGATCTCGATCCTCGACGACTACGATCAGGAAACGTGGGACGACCGCCGCGAGCGGATGCTGGCCGACAAGATCGACACGACGCAGTTCATCATCGGCCGGATAACCGAGGCGGCCGACCGACGGGACCGGGTCGAGCGCTCTAGCAGGGATAGAGCAGCACGTTCGTGACGTGCAGCTCCGGATCGGACGTGTACAACGCGATCTGGTCCGTCGTCCCGCCGTCGGGATCGCCCACGTCGGCCCGCGGGTGACCGAACGGCGTGCGGATCGTCGTCCAGTCACTGCCGACCTCGAAGGTGCGGTTTATCCGTTCGTCCGCCGTTTCGAGTTCGGAGAGGTCGTACCGGACGGTCGCGGTGACCCGTTCGTCCGCCGGCGACCTGACGTCCGCCTGAACCATAAACACGGGAAACATCGGGTTCGTCCGGACCCGTCTGCCGTGCATCCCGCCGAAGTCGTCGTCGCCGAAGTCCGCTCCCATCCGCCAATACGCCCGATCCGCCGAGACCGCCGGCGCGTTTCCGAACGCTCCCCAGAACCCGTCCTCGAAGTCCTCGTAGTGGGGGGTGTTCTCGTTGACGATGTCGCCGTCCTCGAGGTCCCACGGGAGCAGCAACCCGCCCGTCGCGCTTGCGACGTCGAGTTCGCCGTTCGCCCGCTTCTCGACGGCGTAATCCAGGATCTCCTCGATGGCCGTCCAGTCCTGAACGGAGTGGGAGTGGAAGAAGAACATCGCCCGGTCCGTCGTCCGCAGCAGGTCGTCGATGATCCCCTTCACCTCGTCGATCTCCGCTCGAGTGGTCACCTCGTCCAGCACCGTCGACGCGTGGGTGTGTGGGGACGTCTTCGCGAAGACCGATTGGGGGTCCGCGCCCCTGAAGGCGGCCTGTACGCCCCCGTGACCGCTTCCCTGGAACAACGAGCGGATCATGTACGACTTCGCCATATCCAGTTCGCCGAAGTTGATGGACGAGCCCTCGCGAGCGGTCATGAACGACACTGGAGCCCCGACCTTCTCCTCGACGTGTCGCTTCTGGCCGAGCAGGAGCCGCTCCAGCCGCTCGATGGTGGCGCCGTCGCGGTCGGGATCGAGTTGGCCGTCGTTTCCGCCGACGCCCCACTCCTCGTCGTCGAGGGCGTGATCCGACAGCTCGCTCGTGAGCTCCTGCACCTCGCCGGTGTAGATCCCGATCTCGCCCCCGTTGAACATGATCTCCCGGGCCTCGTCCGGACCGATCCTGTTCGCCTCCTGGAGTTCGTTCTGGAAGGCGGTGCTATCGCCGACGCCGATCTCCCACGGAAGGTTTCGGTCCACCATCCGCGGCATCGCCTCGGTCAGCTCCACCGTGCGGCCGCCCTCCGAGTGGAACACGAGCGTCGGCTTCGTCTTCGCGACGGGGAACGAGGCGAGCGTCTGTTCCATCATCATCGTCCAACTCGCATAGCGGGAGCCGGCAATTCGTCCCGCGGCGAAGTCGTCACGATCGTGGCCGTACGTGAACGTGTGCCTGCTTCGAACCCTTTCCGCCTCGGCCGTCTCGGCATCGATCGGCCCGAGCCGTATCGGAACCGTTTCGTTCGTCTCGGTATCGATCGCGATCAGCGTACCGTCCCGGTTGATGAGTCGTATCTCGCCGGTCATGCGTCGTCGATACCCTCCAGAACGAGCGATCCGCCCGGTTCGATCGTGAGCGTTCCCCGATCCTCCCATCGGATCATCCGATACGAACCGGCGTCGCCGGCGGAGACGACGTGCTCGCCTCCGGACGGGATGTGCAGCGTCTCCGACGCGGGCGGTACCGTCCGGTTCGATCCCCAGGATCCCGGATCGATCGGGAGATCCGATAGCATCGACCGCCCGACGAACGCACCGACGCCGACCGTCGCGACCGCCACGAGAACCGTCCTGCGGTCTACCGGCATAGCGATCCAGTTACCGGCATCGGTCCAGTTACCGGCATCAGTCCAGTTACCGGCATCGGCCCAGTTCCGGTTCGCGTCCGGACCGTATCCGTCCGATCGGCACTCGAACGGTTCGGATGGTTAACCGCCTCGTCAACGCCGGTTTCGGACGTCATCGGGGGGTCAGCGCTCCACGAGTCGCCGTCGGCGGGCCGATCCACGTCGGACACTCGTTCGACCGGGAGTGCTGCCGAGCGACCGCGAACCGAGCGTCATCTGTGGTGACTTCATTCCTGTATAGCTACGCGACCGGCGAGCATTTTGGAATGTGTACGTTACGCTCACGAAACCCGACCTTACTCGACGGGGCCACGTCGCCACGAGTCGACGGTTCTACGGGAAGCCTCGGGGCTTGACCCCGAGGCAGTTCACGCGAGGTTCTGGGCTTCGATCGTCTTCCAGACCTCCTCCCCTCGATCGGTGATCCCGTACACGCGACCCTTTTGCCGGTTCTCCGAAACGAGCAGCTCGACGAGGTCGTGTTCCCGCAACCCCTGCAGCGAGCGCGAGACGTGGGTGATGGACCGGTCGGTGTCCGTGGCGATCCGGGAGGGGGTCGCGGGAGAGTCCGCGAGCCGCTGCAGAACGACGACGCGGTACGACGAGCTGATGACGTAGCTGACCTCGTCCCAATTATCCGCCATCGGTGCCCCCCATGTTCGTCCGATGTGGGACGGTTCCCGCCGTGGACGTCGCGGAGACGATCCCCGGCAGCTCGGTCAGATCCCGGATCTCGTGGTCGGGGACGTCGACCCCGTCGGTCGGTTCGAGGTCGACGTATCGACCGCGGCGGAGCCGAACCGTGCACATTCCGAGTTCGTTCGGGACGCGGAAGTCGACGCGCGGGTCGTCGCCGACGTACGCCGCCGACTCCGGCGACACGGACAGCTCCGACAGGACGCGTTCGAACACGGCCGGGTCGCGCTTCGTCCGCCCGACGGTCGGCGTGACCAACACCGTCTCGAAGTGATCGGTCAAGCCGAGTCGTCGGAGCTTGGCCTCGCCACCGCGGCCGTCGGTGACGAGGCCGAGACGGTACTCCTCACCCAGGCGCGACAGCACGCGGTCCGTTTCGGGATACGACGTGAGCTCCCCGTCGGCCCCGTGGTACGCCTCGACCAGCTCGTCGACGAGCTCCGCCGGGAGATCGTGTCGTTCCACGAGCACGTCGAAGCTCCCCTCGGTGACGTCGTCCGCGAAGTGGATCTCGCGAAGCTCCTCGTGGTGGCGCCGGCCGGTCCGGTCCTCGAGGCGGTCGGCGGCCGCCTCGAGCCCTGCCCGTGCGTATCTCCGATACGGGAAGAGCGTGTCGTCGAGGTCGAAGCAGATCGATTCGATCGGATGTGTCATTGGAGCTGTGATCGTGAACGGCGGCCGGCCGATTCGTGGTCGAGGTGGAACGTTCGACCGTCGGCCGACCGGAAGAGTTCCCGCCAGTAGCGAACCATCCGCGTTCCCCACTCGACGTCCACCGGCGGTATCGACTCCCCGAGCGCGTGTTTCACGCCGAGATACGGCATGTTCGCCCCGGCACCGACGCACATCACGATCGTCCCGGAGACGCGAGGGTTGATCTCGATGACCTTCGGGACGCCGTCGGCGTCGTATCTGAACTGGACGTTGACGTTGTACTCGAGCCCCAACCCTCGGCAGATCGCCGCGGCTTCGTCGATGAGGTCCTCGCGTTTCTCGACGACGCCCTCGAAGGAGATCCCTGCACGTGTTCGCGCCCGTGAGCGGGGAACGACCGGACCGACGGTCTCGCCCATCGCGAGGACGTCGACGCTGTACTCCTCGCCGGGGAGGTACTCCATCACGGCCAGCTCCGGAAACGACTCCGCGGACGCGAGTATCGGCCGTACCTCCGAAAGCGTCGTGACCGCGGCGTCGGGTTTCTCCTCCAGGAGGCGAGTCAGCCGGTCGGTCCGATCGTCCAGGACGCGGAACCCGCGCATTCCGCTCGCGACCGGCGGCTTGAAACACACCGGCGTCTCCGGGTAGCCGAGCGACTCCACGGCGTCGACGAACTCGGCCTCGCTGTCGACCCGGTGGTACGTCGGGGCCGACTCGAACCCCTCGTCGGCGAGGAATCGATACAGCTTCCCCTTGTCGTTCGCGACGCCGAGGGCGTCGGGATCCGAGACCATGATCGTGGCGTCGAACGCCTCGCGAGCGGCGGCAAGCGGTTCGATCTCGGCCGTGGTGAGCGGCAGGATCACGTCGGCGTCCTCCGCCGCCGCGACGTCGACCATCCGGGAGACGTACTCGTCGGACTCGCCCGGGGGGACGGTGTGTCCCGCATCGACGAGCGCGAATCCGTACGCCTCCGGATTCGTGTCGACGCCGACGATGCGAAAGCTTCGTTCATCGGTCAACCGAAGGCTCTCGATGATCCCGGATGCGCCCGGGGCACCCGCCCCCGTCATGAGCACCGTCAGATCCGCGTCGGGTCCCGACCGCATCGGCGTTCGTCGGCTCATCTACCCTCTCCCGACGTCGTGCGGTTTCCCGACGTCGTGCCGTTTCCCGACGTCGTGCCGTTTCCCGACGTCGTGCGGTTTTCCGTTTCGCCGGTCTCGGTCGGTGCGTTCGGTGGCGCCGATCGCGCGTCGAGGCGCCAGTTGCCGTTGCCCGGGGCATCCAGGTCGGCGACGCGATCGTCGAAGCGGACGGACCCGTTTTCCTCGACGGTTCCCGCGTCGGGGCGGACGACGTCCCGCTCTCGGTCGGCGTCGTGACCCCGGCCGGCATCGGACTCGTCGTCGATCTGCGTCTCCAGATGAGCGTTGTCGTCCCGGTCGAGCATACTCGCATGTAACAGCGTCAGCGCTCCCACCGTGGCCGAGAGCATCCAGGACCCGCCGTCGTCGTCCCGGCTCCCCAGCGACTTTGCGAGACCGAGGGTGCCGGCGCTCAACACGGCCATTCCGAGGAGATACAGCGGCGCTATCGGGTTGTATCCGGTGAGGATATACTTTCGACGCAGCCGCCAGAGGAAGCTCCGAAACAGCATCACCGACACTCGGGGATGTATTCGGTGTAGTCGATATGACTCTTCCAGCCCTCGGTGTAGGCGTATTCCGAGGACCGTGGCACGTCCGCAACCCGTACGTCGGCCGCGTTGAGACGCACGAGCAGGTCGTTACAGTAGCCGTAATACTCGTACATCCCCTCGATGTCGGTTTCCTGAAGCGCCTGCAATGAGATTGCGGTGTAGCCGTTCTGCGAGTCCATCGTCCCCCAGTACCCGCTGGCGATCTTCGTGAGATACGAGAGGACCACGTTCCCGAGCAGCCGGAATCGAGGCATCCGCTCCCAGTGGTCGGACCGGGAGAACCGGTTCCCCTTGGTGTAGTCGGCGACGCCGTCGGCGATCGGGTCGATGTACTTCGTGAGCACCCGTGGATCCATCTGATCGTCGCCGCCCAGAACGGCGGTGGCGTCGATCTCCTCCTCGCGAGCACGCTGGTAGCCGGTCTTGATCGCGCCGCCGACGCCGCGGTTCGACTCGTGTCGGATCGGAACGACCAGGTCGTCGAAGCGTCCGTCGTGGGTCGCGTTGCGCGCGTCGGCGTGCTCACGGATCTCGTTCCAGGTCGCGTCGGTCGACCCGTCGTCGACGACGTAGGCCCGGTCGACGAACGCCGGGAGATCGTCGATGACGTCCCCGACGAAACCCTCCTCGTTGTAGGCGGGAACGACCACGGCGACGGTCAAGTTTCTATACATCGTCGTCCCCGTACGCCGGTCGGTCACCGGCCTCGTGCGCCGGTCGGTCGCCGGCCTCGTGCGCCGGTCGATCGTCGCCCCTGGTGCTCGCACTCGTTCGTCGCCGTCGTGGGTCGGTGGTGGCTGTCGCGGGACCGGTCATCTGGACTCCCCTCCGTCGATGAATTCGCTGCGCGTGTTTCGACCGGCGTGACGACAGGCGTCGGTGATGGCCTGTTCCACCCGGTTGACGAACCCCTCGTCGGTTTCGCTCCAGAGTCCCGGATGGGTGAGAAGCTGCAATGTCTCGGGAAGGGACTCGATGCGTGGGGGGTCCTCCCGCCAACGCTGGCTGGAGTCGGCGACGTAGCCGATCTCGTCGAAATAGGCCGGCGCGTAGGCGTTCCGGAACCCGTCGAACTCCCGGTTGAGAACCCACGACGGCGGTCGATGGAACGACACCGTGTCGGTTGCGGGAACGATCCCCTCCAGCACGGAGCGTTCCTCCTGTACCCGTCGTTCGATCGCGTCGGCTCCGGGCGGATGGTTCGCGGGCCAGTACTCGTGGGTACTGAAATGGAGACATACGTCCTGTCCCAGCGCTTTGATCGCGCGAAGGGCGTTCCGGTGTGCCCCCTCGAGCGGATTGTACAGCGGCGACGTGAGCAGGACACAGTACGTCGATCGGATGCCGAGGTCGGCCTCGATCCGGGCCATCGTCACCGCGGCATCGACCGAGAGATCGACGTCGTGCCGGAGGATCACGTCGCCGTCACCGACCCGATCCGAAAACGCACGAAAGTCGTAGCCCTCCGCCAGGAGACGTTGGAGAAACCGACGATACCAGTGATGCGTGAATTCGGCATCGCCGAGCGGTTGGTTGAGTTGTTCGGCCATCCCACCTCCACGGAGGGGCTGGTTGCCGGTAGTAATTAATTGCTTACCAGAACTGGATCGGTTCCTACCTGCGGTTCTCACGTGTCCCGCCGCAGCTCCCGATCCGGATCGAGGATGCGGACGACCACCCCGACGCCGGGTGCTCCGTCGTGGAGCCACAGTAGCGCCGTTCCCGCCGGAAGCAGCAGGTAGACCACGACCAGGGTGGCGGGATCCATCGACTGGAGGGTGACGAGAAAGTCCCCGAGGTACGCCACCCCGCGCCCGAGACCGAGATCCTGATCGTAGGGCGTACCGGGGACGAGCGGCCACAGGACCCGTTCCGGGGCGGGCCGGGCGCGGTAGCGAAGCGGATTCATCACGTCGGCGATCAGATGTGCCCAGTAGCCGACGACGAAGGCGACCGCGGCTCGCCTCCGAGCGGTGCAAACGCCTGCCGCGAGCACGAGCGCGCCGATCGGAAGCGCAACGAGAACCGAGTGTCCGAGCGCGTAGCCGGAGGGAAACACGCCCAGACCCCACGAGAGTGGCTTGTCGACGAGATCGGGAAGTTGCGTGCCGAACAGCAACAGGATCGTGCCGACGTCGGACGGCGGGTCCTTCCCCAGCGCACGGAGCGCGAGCGAGTACGCCAGATAGCCGACTGCCGCGTGTTCCCAGGGCCACATTCAGTGAATCCTTATGGCGTCGTCCGGCTTCGTGCCGTCCGAACGCCCTCGACGATCCGATCGAGCTCCGAATCGGTCAGGGTGGGATGGACGGGCAGCGAGAGCACCTCCGTGGTGGCGCGCTCGGCGGCCGGCAGCTCCACGTCGAACCCGTCGTAGGCACCGAGCTGATGGATCGGAGTCGGGTAGTAGACGCCTGACTCCACGCCGGCGGTCGCGAGGCATTCGCGGAGCGCCTCGCGGTCCGAACATCGGACCGTATACTGGTGGTACGCGTGGGTGTGGCCGTCGGGCTCTACCGGTGCGTCGATCCCGACCACGTCGTCCAACGCGTTCGTCAGCCGACGTGCGTTCTCACGGCGCCGATCGATCCGGCCGGGCAATCGGTCGAGTTGAACGCGTCCGATCGCGGCGGCGATGCTCGTCATCCGGTAGTTGTGTCCCACGCGCGAGTGTGCATACGTCCCCTCGTCCTCGTCGGTCCGACCGTGGTTACAGTAACTGGAGACGCGGTCGGCGAGGTCGTCGTCGTCGGTGAGCACCATGCCGCCCTCCCCGGTCGTCATGTTCTTCGTCGGATAAAACGAGAACGCGGCGGCGTCCCCGAACGTCCCGACCGATTCGCCCCGGTACCGGGCGCCGTGGGCCTGCGCGGCGTCCTCGACGAGCAGCACGTCCTCGTCGGCCGCGATGTCACGGAAGGCGTTCATTTCCGCCGGGAGTCCGTAGAGGTGGACGACGAGGATCGCGTCGGCGTCCGTTTCGCGAACCGCGCGTTCGGCGGCACGGGGATCGAGGTTGTACGTCACCGGATCGACGTCGGCGAAGACGGGCGTCGCACCGGCAAGCCGGATCGCGTTCGCGCTGGCGACGAACGACAGCGGCGTCGTCACGACGCGATCCCCCGGACCGATCCCGAGCGCCTCGAACGCCGCATGGAGCGCGACCGTCCCGTTCGCGGTTCCGACCGCGTTGTCGACGCCGCAGTAGTCGGCGAACTCCGACTCGAAGCGGCGAACCTCGGGCCCATCCGCAACCATCCCGTTCTCGAGAACCGCCCGGACGGCGTCGATCTCCGGCTCCTCGAATCGGGGGTCGGCAAGCGGTATCATCTGCGCACGTTCTCCGGGGCGACGCCGTCGGGAAGCGCTCGGTGCTCGGCGGGAACCCCAACGGCGAGGGTTTCGGGAGGAACGTCCTCGTTGACGACGGCGCCGGCGGCGATGAACGCCCCCTCGCCGACGGTCACGTCGGGAAGGATCGTCGCGTTCGCCCCCACCGACGCGTCGTCGTGAAGGGTCGGTCCCCTGAGGTCACCGTCGACGCGGAGGGGATACGGGTCGTTCGTCAGGACCGCGTGCGGCCCGAGGAAGACCCGGTCCCCGATCTCCGTCTCCGGCGGGACGTAGACGCCGGTCTGGATGCTCACCGCCGATCCGATGCGTGCCGACCCATCGATCACCGACTTCGTTCCGAGAACGACGTCCTCGCCGACGGTCGTGTGCTCGCGAACCAGGGCATCGTGGCCGGTCACGAATCCTCGATCCAACACCACGTCCGCGTAGATCGTTGTTCCCGACCGGATGGTCGCGTCCGCACCGACGACGGTCGGCTCGACGTCGGAATCGTATTCGTAGCCCACGGTCGCTCCGTCGTCGATGTGAACGTTCGAGCCCAACTCGCGGTGGGTCATCCGTCCACCCCGGCGAGGACGCGTGTCGTACGGTTCGTTCCGCTCTGTAGTGGTACCATTATTGCTGTCTCCGTTTCGAGGACTCCGACGGCTGCTCCACGAACGGGAGGTAATCGCGATGTGGGTTTTGTTATGCATCGCCTTCACCGCCGTCCCGGAGCGGTCGATCCATCGACCTCGCCTCCGTTTTCGCAAGCGCTCCGGCTCTCGACACCTCCGGCTCTCGACGGTCGGTAGCAAATCTCGATGGTCGGTAGCAAATCTCGATGTCCAGTGGCAAATAGCGTCGTATTCGGAACGCTACTCGTTGCCGGGGTGCTCTGCGTCCGCACGGTTCGTCCAGATCCGATTGCCCGAGACGTATCCGTAGAGCAGGAGGACCACGATGAGGGACACGATGGCGATGTCGACGATCGGGAGCGTCGTCATCGGGCGGAGTAGCAGGCTCGACCCGAGTACGGTTGCCCCCGCGAGCGAGAGCACCAACGAGTACACGTGCCAGGGCTCGCCTTCCGGTTCCTCGGTCCGTTCCAGATACGTGTACAGTTCGTCCACGTTGTCCCCGAGCTCGATGATGCCGCGCGGCTTGTTGAACGAGACGACGTCCAACGCGTCCATCTTCGGGAGGTGACATTGATAGAGGCCCACGTAGACGCGTTTGCGCTCGCTCGAGGAGATCTGTGTGACGTCCTTGTCGTTCTCCCAGGCGGCGATCTGTTCGGCGATCTCGCTCAACGAGACCGCCTCGTCGGCGTCGCTCAGATACTCCAGAACGTATCGGCGGCGTTGGTTCTTCAGTATGTCGAACATCTGGTCGAGCGGCAGCGCGTCCGCGCGTCGGTCCTCGGTTCGGTTCCCTTCGACCAGCTCCGACTCGATCTCGGCGTGCTCCTCGCGCAACTCGGCGGTGACGTCCTCCACATCGACCGACGAGTTATCCGCTGTTTGTGCCATTCACGTAGTCCCCCCGACTTCGGCCCACGTCATTGGACCGTTCCTGTCTCGTTCGTGTACATCTGATCGGCGAATTCGATGCCGTTGCGGCCCGCTTCGACCGGATATCGGCCCCTTTCTCGTTCTTTTAATTGGTATAAGCTGATCTTTTTAACTCTTGTGGACGATCGTTCGTCCAGGTCCCCAGTCACCCAACGTGGTCCCCGACGGCCGGACGATCCGACGGATGTCGGGGCGCCATCGCTCCGTCGGTCGGTCTCCGTTGGTCCCGGTCGATCGGTCCCCCTCGGTTCCGGGGTGGATCCGTGCTGTCTCCGCCGTGATAACGTCGGTTCGATCGATATGTCCATGTTTTTTATTTGTGTGCAGTGGGTCGCCCGATAGACGCTCGTTATCGGCGGTAGTGTCGATATTCGGGAGGGCGGACACGACCGCCTCACTCACTGCTCTCTGTTCCTTCCCCTTTGTTAACAACCTCCTACGAGGGTATGTTCCCGTCGTTTCGAACGATCCATTCGGACGGTTGATGCGTCTCCGGACGTGCTTCCCGTGGATCGGAGACGCAACGACGGGTCAATTCCATACTCCCAGTATGGTCGTTGTACTTCCAGTTATCTAGGCCGTAACAAAGCATACACGTCCTGTTCAACGCAGTATGAGGGCCGCACCCCCAACCGTCGGTCTCGAGGACGGGCATCTAAATCAGTGACTATGAGTTCCGATTCTCCCTCCTCGACCGAGATGTCTCCGGACCTCGTTTTCGACATTCTTAGCAACACCCGTAGACGGATGGTGCTGTATTACCTCCGTCAGTACGGTGAACCGACCTCCGTCCAGAAACTCGCCGAGGAGATCGCCGCGTTGGAAAACGACGTGGCAGTCGACGAGTTGACGCAACAACAGCGAAAACGGGTGTACGTGTCGCTGTATCAAACCCATCTTCCGAAACTCGAGGAGACCGGAGTCATCGAGTACGACGATGACCGGGACGAGGTCCACCTCACCGATCGTGTCGTCGAAATCGATACGTACCTCACGCCGACGACCGAATCGGAATATCCCTGGCAGCTCCATTATCTCGTGCTCGCGATCGTCGGCGGAGCGACTTTCGTCCTCTCCTCCCTCGGCGTCCCCGTCCTTGCTGCGGTCTCCACCGTCGAGTTGGGGAGCGTGCTCATCGTCGCGTTCGCCATCTCCGCGGTCGTACAGTACTGGCGATACCAACAGCGACAGCGGGAGATTCCGGCCGAGCTACTGGAACACGAAGGATAGGTCCCGATCGACACGCATAGCCGACGTATCCAACGACACGCATAGCCGACGCAACTACCGACACTCATCGAGCTGACCACAGCTATCGACACTCATCGAGCTGACCGCAGCTATCGACACTCATCGAGCCGACAGATGCTCCCCGGGTCGGCGATGATGAACTCCTCGTCCAGGAGGTGATCCTCCGTCCCGGGAAGGATCATGTACTGTCCGCCCGTCTCCCCGTCGATCTTGACGACGGTCAGCGGCCGAAGGTCGTAATCGAGATCGTCGTTCGGATCCGGGTCAGCTGCGACCTCCTCCCAGGCGTTGCTGATGGCGGAGCTCACGCCGACGATGCTCCATTATGACTCGAGTAGGAGAGTCCTACCGGTTTGGCTGACCCGAACGCGACCCTCGTCTCGATGCCCGTCCGTTTCCGGGCGGGGTCCGCGGGTTTGATTCGGCCTACTGGATCGGTCTTCGTCTGCATAGTGGGTAAGTGATTCCTACCACGGATAACCGTTTTGTCGGGATGGTTACCAGGTTGTTGCACGTTGGAATCGTCGCTGACTGACGTCTCAGCGTTCGGATTCAACGGACGACGGATCACTTCGTTACTGCTCCGAGCCAGCTCGCTCTCTGATGGTTATCTCGCCGGCGGCCGTCGCCGTCACGTCGTATCGTTCGACGGGAAACGTCACTTCGCCGTCGCCCCGTCGTCCGGAAACGGGCTGAAACAACCCGTCGAGCGAATCCGGGTCGACGTGTTCGAAGACGACCGTCTCGCTGCTCTCGACGTCGAAGTCGGCGACCTCGTCGAGCGCCAGGAGTATGCTCGTGCTAAGTTCGGTGTCGTCTCGGACGTTGTGGCGGGACTGATACACGATCGGGTTGGACCCCTCGTATCGGATCTCCGCCTTGCCGCATTGCGACATTAGTGATCGCTCAGAGTGCCGGGTACAAAAGTACTGTTATACACCCGAGAGGGTTGATCCCGTATGGATCGGGCCCTCGATTACGACTTCGACCGCCTCGATCGGAAATGATTCGCGCGGGCGTGGCCGATCCCGCAGTCCGATCGCGATGCCGACGATGCCAAGGAGTTGCTGGAGGACGAACTCGATCGCCCCGATGATCCCGCGTTCGGAGATCACGACGGCAACGGCGCCCATCGACAGCAGGACCCACGCGATCAGGGCGATCGACCCGGCGAGCAATGCGAGCACGCCGACGCAGAGCCACGCGAACGTGCCGATCCGGTACCGGAACCGGCTGATGTACTTCCCCAACAGCTTCGGTGAGCGGACCGACCGCCGGAGAACCTGCCCCGGACCGAACGCGTAGCCCCGGGACCACCGTCGAAACGGCTCGTGTAACGTCGGCGGTTCGGGGTGACGGGCGGCCACCTCCGGCAGCCGCAGCAGCCGATATCCCGCGTCCGTGAGCAGAAATCCGAGATGAATGTCCTCGAGCGATCGCAGCTGCGGATCGAATCCGCCGACGGACCGAAGCGATGCGGCGTCGTACAGCGCGGTCCCCCTGACGGCGTCGACCTCGTGGATGGTCGTTTCGTCCGGGAGGCGGTTGAGATACCCGTCGACGGCGGCAACCCCGTTTCGAGCGATATACTCGCGCGCGTGGGAGAGCCAGTTCTTCTCCACCGTCATATCCCCGTCGACGAACAATATCGACTCGCCGCGGGCAGCCTGCGTGCCGACGTATCGTCCCGCGCCGGGCGTCGTCAGGTCGTCCGACGGGATCCGGAGGACGGTGATCGGATACTCGACCGCGTATTCGACCGTTCGATCGGTCGAGTTCGAGTCCACGAGGATGACCTCGAACTCCGAAAGCGAATCGCAGGCGTCGAGGACGGACTCGATGCACGCACGGACCCGTTCCTCCTCGTTGTAGGTGACGATGACGACCGATAGCTCCGGGGTCTCCCCGCCGGTCTCCCTCGTGAATTCCACCGTCATCTCCCGGCGATCACGTCGGTTGGGAACGGTCTCGAATCGACGGTGTGGTCCATAGTCATCGGATAGAGGACGATCGACCGATTTGTTATGTGCCGGCTACCCGCGGAGCGCCCGTGCGTCCGTCGAGTCACGACGCACGACCGCCGGCTTCCGGCACACGACCGCCGGCTCCGGCACACGACCGCCGGCTCCGTCGGACGTCACGCCGTTGAAGGCTCCCGCCACCGAACCGACGATTACGAGAACCATAACAATGCGTCCGTAGTTACTCGGTCAACCAGAACTTGTCATCCATCGCCGGCTTCCCATCCATGCGACGACCCGTCTTGAGACGGTCCATCACGACGACGAACGGCACCGTCGAGAGCCCGGGGGACGTCGCTGATCGAGGTCGGTTGAACGTACCATGAGGGGCCTCGACGACATCTACCGACGGTTTCTCTCGATCCTCGGCGCCGGAGTGACGACCATGATCATCGCGTTCCTCTCGACGCCGATCATCGTTCGACTTCTCGGTCCGGGCGGATACGGCGACTACGCCGTCCTGTTATCCATTTTTTCGCTGTACATGATCCCCGTGAGTTCCGGGATCACGGCGGGCGTGCAGAAGTTCGTCGCCGAGGAACGGGACGTGCCACACTGGCGCGAACACGTGATCCGCTTTTATGCCGTGCTCGCCTTCGTCACCGTCCTCGTCGGCGTGGTCGTGCTGCTGGCGTTCACGGTGCTGGGTGGGGCGGAGTACTTCTTCGGGGGATCGTTCACGCTGTATTTCTATTTGCTGTGTGGCTTCGTTCTCATCTCACAGTTCTACGCCCTGTGTAACCGGATCCTGCTCGGAATGAGCCTCGAGTTGCTTTCGGGACCGTTGGAGGTGGCAAAGAAGTTCCTCACCGTTTCGATCGGCATCCTCCTGGTGCTCTCCGGCCGCCACGTCGAGGGGATGATCGCCGGCCACATCGTCGCGAACCTGGTGCTCGTGTGCGTGGCCGCCTACTGGATCGCCAAGCGGATCTCGCCGTCGACGCTGCTCCGGTCGCGCCCGGAGTCGTTTCCCTACGCCGACGTCGTCTCGTTTAACGCGCTCAACATCGTGTTGATCCTGCTCGTGATGTCGCTTTTTCACGTCGACGTCGTGATGCTTCGGGTCCTGTCGGACTCGGAGACGACCGGATTCTACAAGGCGGCGTTGGCGCTTGCGGAGTATCTCTGGATCGTGCCGATCGCCCTGAAGACGGTGTTGCTGCACTCGAGTTCCACGCTCTGGAGCAACGGTCACCTGGAGCGGATCACGAAACTGTCGGCGCGGATCACGCGCTATACGGTGTTGCTCGTCGTGTTGATGGCGATCGGCATCGCGGTGCTGGCGGACCGGTTCGTCCCGCTGTACTACGGCGAGGAGTTCGCCGTCTCCGTCGTCCCGCTGTTGCTGCTCCTGCCCGGTGCCATCGGCTTCGCCGCTGCCCGCCCGTTGAAATCGATCAGCCAGGGGTCGGGCCGGATCCGGACGTTGATCGGCGTGACCGGCGTCGCGGCCACGATCAACCTGGTCCTGAACGCCGCGTTCATCCCCCTGTTCGGGATGAACGGCGCCGCGGTCGCCACGAGCGTCAGCTACGGATCGATGTTCGTGCTCTACGTCTGGGCCGCCTGGCGCATCGGATACGACCCCCTCGACGATTTCCGCGGTCGGCGCATCGCTCTGACCGCGGTGATCGCGGCGCCGATCATCTGGGCCGTGGATCGCGCCATCGAATACGACCCGTTGGCGTTCGCGCTGGTGCCGGTCGTCGGCCTGCTCGTCTTCGGGAGCGCGGCGCTCGGTACCGGAGCCGTCGATACGGCCGAACTGGGACGGATCGCCGAGAAGCTGCCGGATCGGATCGAGGCGACCATCGCTCCCGTGTTGTCCCGGATCGAGAACCGGTAGCCGGTCGTCCGTCCCGACCGTCGGACGACCGCAACCGGCACGCCGGGCGGATGGCCACTCGACTGCCGGTTACGGTTCGGCGTCGAATGGGTTGCCGTTCCACCGTGTTTGTGGTGCACCGACGTTCTTCTTCGTCGACTCGTCCCTGCCGTAGTGGTTCGCCTCGAAATGAACGTTCTCGTATCTGTTCGGCTGTCTGACCGCGCTCTCGCGGTCCTCGTGGTAGAACCAGTTCCGTTCGATCCACGCCCCCTCCGTCGGCGTTCCGCGAATGTCGATCGCGTAGTACTTCCCGCCAGGATTCCGGCTCTTCGCCTCGACCGCGGTCGTCGCCTTGAACGTGTTCCGCTTGATGACGATCCGTTCGCCGGCGATGCCTTTCATCCCCTCGGTGCCGTGCATATCGAACTGGGACCCAACCCACTGCTCGCCGACGACGTTGAACCGTGCGACGTACCCGACGTCCGCGCCGCCGGCTCCCGAGATGGAGTGCCGATTGTAATCGAAGTAGTTCGATTCGATGAGCGGTTGGTGGTTGCCCTCCGGGATCGCGACGCCGTATCCGAGCCCCTCCCAGGTGTTGTGGTGAATGTAGTTGTGATGGACGTGCGCGTTCCCGCGCGCGAAGACGGCGGTGTACGGCCATCCCGAGATCTCGTTGTTGTCGACGACCGCGTTTCGTTTCGCGGTGACGCCGCCGCCGCCCCTGTGGGCGTAGTAGTCGCCGTCGTGTGCCTCCTCGGCGTTCACGTACTCGTGGAAATGGCCTTTGAGTCGGAATCCGGTGAGCCGTGCGCCCTGCCCCAGGACCAGCTTTCGTTTGAACGTGTCCGACTCCGGGGTCCGGTCGCCGTCCGGCGACCGCAACACTGCACCCGGCTCTCCATCCGTCCGCCCGCCCGCGAGGGTCACGCCCTGGGGAACGGTGAGCTCCCAAAGCCCCGTCAGATCGAGTTCCACGTCCGGCGGAACGGTAACGACGTCCCCCACGCTCGCGTCGGCGAGCGCCTCGACCAGCCGATCGACGGAATCGATCGGGGACGGTTCCGCGGTCGCAACCGTCACCTCCGGGGGATCCACGACGTCCTCCCCGGGGGATGGACCATCGTCGGACGTCGTACAGCCAGCCGCAAACACGCTTGTAGTGATCGCCAGATACGTCCGCCTATCCATACACCGAATACTGATCTAACCGGATATTAGTATGCGTCACCTATTCGCGCGGGCAGTGCCGGACGCCGTGACGATCCATCTCGGTCGTGGAACGCCGTCGTGGGGGAGCGGATGACCCATTCCTGATTCGACACGTCATATGGTGTATGGTAAGTCGATGTTGCATCCGTATCATCGAGATTACTCGAAAAATTACTTTAATTACTTCTGGACACCTTGTTCATAACTAACCATCATAGAACTGTACGTGCCGTCGCTGGGGACCCCAGCACGACGATGACCGAACCAGAGACGACCATGACAGAAGACGACACACACGCGCTCGCGAGACGGATCGCGACCTCCGTGACGGAACGGATCGAGACGGACGAAAGCTCCAGAAGGGGATTCCTGGGACGGACGGCCCTGGCGGGCGGGACGCTGTTGGCGCTCGGCAGCGGCACCGGAGTCGGCTCGGCACAGGTGGCCGAAGACGACGAGACCGACGAGGACGAGGAGATGGCGACGTTCGCCGATGTCCGGGGAACGGACGTCGACGTGCTGAACTACGCGCTTTCGCTTGAGCACCTCCAGGCCGCCTTCTATCGCGAGTCCCTCGAGACGTTCGACGAGGAGGACTTCGTGGCGGCCGAGCCCCTGCAGACGTTCGACGAGGAGGTTCGCCGGGAGGTGTTCGGCTACGTGCAATCCGCCGGCACCCACGAGGAGACCCACGTCGAGGTGCTGACCCGGGCGGTGGAGCTGCTCGGCGGGGAGCCCGCGACGGCGGCCACCTACGACTTCGGCGTCGAGAGCGTGGCCGATTTCCTCACGGTCGGACGGACGATCGAGAACCTCGGCGTCGGGGCCTACGCGGGTGCAGCGCCGTTCATGGAGAGTCCGGACCTCCTGAGCGCCGCGTTGTCCATCCACAGCGTCGAGGCGCGCCACGCCGCCGTACTGAACCACGTCACCGGGGAACCGCCGGCCCCGGACGCGTTCGACCCGGCCAGCTCTCAGCAGGACGTGCTCGACGCCGTGAGCCAGTTCATCGAGTCCGCTGACGGGGGTGAGGACGAGACGCCCTCGGATGAAGAGACGCCCTCGGATGAAGAGACGCCGACGGACGAGGAGACGCCGACGGACGAGGAGACGCCCTCGGATGAAGAGACGCCGACGGACGAGGAGACGCCGACGGATGAAGAGACGCCCTCGGATGAAGAGACGCCGACGGACGAGGAGACGCCCTCGGATGAAGGAACTCCGATCGACGGAGAGGATAACGAGACGGCGACGGAAAGCGCCGACAACGGCACGGTGACGTCTGCGCTCTTCGGACGGTAGCGTTCGAACCGCCGCCGTCCTTTCGGACGACTATTTTTCGGCGAGTTCCGTGTTCCGGCGAGTTCCGTGTTCCGCTACCGAGTCGATCGGGGACTCCCGTCCGATCGGGCGGACGCGTCGGCCACGTCCACGAGGTCGGGGTGTAAGACGGGGTAATCGACGTCCTCGCCCGCGCTGACCCGGTCCCGTGTGCGTTGCCAGTCCGCATGCCGCACCTTTACGAGAACCGGTATCTCGGGGATGTCGAGCACCTTTGCCAGCGCAAGTCGGTGTCTCCCGTTGGTGTGATGTAACAGCTCACCATCGCGCCCGATGTCGACGGTCACCTCGTCGAGTGCGGCGGCGCCGTCACTGCCGACGCCGACGGCGCCGTCCGAGTCGATTCGGGTCACCCGCCGATATCCCTTCGACGCCATCGACTTCTTGAGGTCCTCGAGGTACTCGAACCGCTCGTGGAGCTCCCCGACCGTCGAGCAGCCGTATATCGGATGTCCCCGTTCGATACACGCCACGAACTCCTCGTATACCGACGTCTCCGTCCAGGGGATCCCTTCCCCGAACCGCTCCGCAATGAGCGTCCATTCGACGAGGTCGGCGAACCGTACCTCGGCCGCGTCCCACGCCCCGTCAAGGACGTCCCCGTACTCCGCGCATCGATGATACCACGGGCGCCGGACGTATTCCAGATGCCGTCCCGTCTCTCGCCGCTCGATCTCGAGTCCGGAGACGTACTCGATGTCACGCGGGTCGACCCGACGTATCGCGAACGGGTCCGCGTCGGTTCGTGCCGTGGGAGTGTGTCGATACCGGAACCGCGCGGCTCTCGTCTCCAGCACGTGGTACCCGCTGGACAGCACGCCGCGCATCCCTTCCGATTCGTATCGGTCCCGCACCCGATGAACGACGTCCGCGACGCCGATCGAGGGCAGCGCTGTCGGATCCGGTCCCATTGTGCCGATCACGTCTCCCCGAGGCGGCGGAGCCGCGTAGTTATGCGGGGCTTATCCGCCGATCGCTTCGCGGCGGCGTGCGCTGTGACGCGGATCTACGGCGGCGTGCGCTGTGACGCGGATCCGCTCCAACGTCCGACGTCACGGGGTTCTGACGTCCGCTGCCGCGGGTGACGAGCTGGGCCTGCGGACTACCGCGGGTGACGAGCCGGGCCTGCGGACTACCGCGGGTGCCCCACGTCAGCCGACGGTTCGCTGCTCCCGTAGTGGTTTCCGGACCACTCGACGTTGGTCCAGTCGTCCACGTCGGTCTGAATGATGGCCGCTCGTGTGGACCACCCGTCCGGAGTGTCCAGCGGTTCGTCGGGGTTGTAGAACCAGTTGTCGTAGATCGTGGCCACGTCGTCCGGGACGCCCCGCACCGCGACGGCGGGCCGTTGATCGCCGTCCTGGGCCCCCTCGACGGCCTCGACGGTGTTGTTGTAGATCTCCATACGGGTACCACCCGGCTGGTGGACGTCGATGACGTGACTGAAGGTCTCGGTCCCGAAGTGGTTGTATCGGACGGTGTAGCCGCTCTCGCCGCCGCCGTTGATCGAGTGGCGGTTGGCGTTGAAGGTGTTCCACTCGACGGTCGGGTGGCCGCCGATACAGGAGACGCCGTATCCGAGGCCGTCACGGGGATTGTGGTGGACGTCGTTGTGGTGGATGTGCGCGTTCTCCCCACGCGAGGCGACGGAGGCGTAGGCGAAGCCCCACATCTCACAGTTGTCGACCTCGCAGTCGTCCCCGCGAACGTTCACGCCGGCACCGTCGGCGTAGAAGTCCGGGCTGAAGTAGTCGTAGTACGGGCCCTGGAGGCGGACGCCGGTGAGACGCGCCCCGCGGGACAGCTCGAGGGACGACGTGTGGTAATCCGGCTTCCAGTCCGTGTACAGGCGGCCGCCGGGAGCGCCGTCGATCCCCCGGTTCGACGCCAGCGTCACGCCCGCGGGGACGGTGTGCGTGTCGGACCCGAGATCGATGTCCGCGTCGCCGTCCACGTAGACGACGTCGCCGGACGACGCCGACGAGAGCGCGTCTCGGAACTCGCTTCGGGTGCTGACGACGACGTCAGCCTGGTCGGAACTGATCGTGTTCGCGTACCCCTCTCCGCCGCCGATGGGTCCGCCATCCACGGACTCGCTGCCGGACGCCTGGTGGTCGTCGTCCTGCCAGGGGAACCCGGTCTTCCAGCCGTCCCCGGTGGCGGAGTCGCGGGGGTAATAGTAGAGGTTCGACTCGTTGCCGTTGACGATGGGGTCGGCCTCGCCCTCGATCGTGACGTCGGCCACGAGGGTGTCGAACGCGTAGGCGTGCGTCTCACCCGGATGGATGCGACCCGCCGCCTTCGTCCCGTCGTCGCTGATCCAGAAGTACTCGTAGTCGATCTGGGCGCCATTGATCGTCGACGGTATCACGTCGCCGCCGTCCTCGACCTCGATGTAGTAGTCGGCGTACTCCTCGCCCGTCGCCTCGAAGGAGTACCAGTGTTCGCGTTCCTCGCCGGCGATGTGCCACGGGAAGTACCCCTTCCAGTGGTCACCGCTGGCGGCGTCGCGAGGGTAGTAGTCGAGGTTCGACTCGTTGCCGTTGACGATGGGGTCGGCCTCGCCCTCGATCGTGACGTCGGCCACGAGGGTGTCGAACGCGTAGGCGTGCGTCTCGCCCGGATGAACGCGACCCGCCGCCTTCGTCCCGTCGTCGTTGATCCAGTGATAGTCGTTCTCGATGACGGCGTCGTCGACCGTCGAGGGGACCATGTTCCCACCGTCCTCGACCTCGATGTAGTAGTCGGCGTACTCCTCGCCCGTCGCCGTAACGGAATACCAGTGTTCACGGTCGGGCGTCGATCCGTCGGTCCCGTCCTCGGACGCCTCCTGTCCGGTCAGCTCCGTGACCGTCGTCTCCTCGCCGTTGAGGAAGAGGGTGAACTCGCCCGTCACGGGCTCGAACCGATCGATCCCGTCCTGGAAATCGTAGGTGTCGCCGCTTCCGGTCCGGGTCGATCCGTCGACGAGCCAGGTTCCGTCCTCGGTTTCCGTGACGTCGTCCGAGAGGTCGGTGGACCGATCGCCGTTGTCCAGCACCTTCGTGACGGGGCCTGAGCTCGTGATCTCGTAGTCCACCTCGCCGTCGCTCGCGGCGACGATCTCCAGCCTGTCCGTCCCCGACCCCCCGTCGTCACCATATCGGAGCGACACTTCGGCGGGGCCGTCGACGTCGAGATACGACAGCGTCCCGCTGAACTGGTACGCGTGTGTTTCCTGGCCGATCTCCCCGGCCACGTGGCTGCCGTTCACGTTCTCGAGCTCGTTCGACCCGACGTCGGGATGTGCCGCCACCGATCCCGAGGCCAACAGCTCGTAAGCCGTCGTTTCCGAGGTGCCGGTCCCGTCCAGTACGATGCTGTTCGGATGGTCGTCGCTTGCGGCCCCGATCCCGGCGCCAGCCGCACCGAGAGCGCCGATTATGCCGATGCTACTGACCTGTAACACGCGTCGCCGACTGAGTGACGTCGCGGTCGGGAGGCGTTTCCTCGGCTCGTCTGCAGTAGGCTCGTCATGCCGTTCTGGCATAGTCGAGTATGTCGGACTTACTTTTATATGGCTTTTCGCAGCATTGCCATCGGATCGCCTCGATAACTGACCGGAAGCCGATCGAATACGTGAGAGATACATACCGGATACGGATCGCTTACGCTCGTTCGTTTCACGGCCGGTAATTCGACGGTAAGCACCGAATACAGCAGTTAGGACCATCCTAACGGCCCGTTTCGTTCACGAACGCGGAGCGGAGAACGACCGCCGGATATCTCGCCCGCGGTCCGTCGTCGAGCCGCCGTTCGGGCTCGACCGGATGGCCGTCGCCCGCGCTGTCGGACTCGATCGATGACCGTCACCGCTAGGCCTGGCGTGACCGATGACCGCTGAGCGGGCGGGTAGGAGCCCCATACCTTTGCAAACGGCATCGAACGTCACAGAGGATGGAGCAGGACGACGCGTCACGGGCCGACCATCGCGGCGAGCTCCCGCCGTGGTCTCGACGAGCGAGCCGCAATCGACGACGGTGGCGACGGGTTCCCCCGGCCATCACGCCGGTCCGTCTCGCCGACATCGCGGCCGGAATCGCGGGGCAGCGTGCCGGGACCGGCCGTGACGAGTTTCGAACGGAGTTCACATCGTTCCTCGATGCGGAGAGCGCCGCAAGCTACACCTCGTATCGTCGCGCCCTCTGTGCGTGTCTCCTGGAGCTCTCGTCGCGAACGGACGACGGCCGGAGCGAGGTATACGTGCCGGCGTTTTGTAGCTCGGATTTCGCCGATGCCATCGAGGGCGCCGGACTGACCGTCTCGCGGTACGACGTGGACCCGGAGACGATGGCCCTCGATCCGGCGTCGTTGGAGGGACTGCCGACGGAGACCGCGCTCGCCGTGGTCGTCGTCAACGTGCTGGGATACGGCTCCCCGATGGATCGGGTCACGGAATACTGTCGCGAGAACGACATCTATCTGGTCGAGGCGCTGGGCTATTCGATAGGCTCCGAATACGGGTCCGAACGGCTCGGAACCTTCGGGGACTGTTCGGTGGTGAACTTCCAGCAGGGAAAGCCGATCCCCGTGGGCGGCGGGATGGTCGTTTCCCAGGACGCCGACCTCGAGTTCTCCGACGAGGGACGTCCCGCGGTGGCCCCGAACCTCGACACCCTGACCGGATACGCCGTCTTCGGTCATCCGCGGCCGTATTTCCTGTATTCGCGGATCGCCGACTGGTTCGATCGGATCGACGTGTCGACCGCTCGGTACAGCACCCACCCCGAATCCAAGTTCGACGTGTCCTACGCACCGCCGTTCGCGACCATCTCGAACTTTCAAGGGACGGTCGCACGGCGGCTATTCGGCCGGCTCGAGACGCACCGTCGCCGTCGAGAGCACACGGCCGCGGTGTACGCGACCGAGCTGGCCGACTGTCCGCACGTCCGACACGTGCGGCCGGTTTCGGGGCTTTCGAACCACCAACACGTCAGATATCCCCTTCTCATCGATGCTCCCGATCTGCGGGACGAGCTGCGGGAAGCGCTCTCCGGCGTGGGGGTCGAGGCCGTCGCGCTGTACGATTGGCCGCCGATCGACGACGCGGCGTTTCCCGGCGCGGCCCGACTCCAGCGCGGCATCATCACGTTGCCAACCCATCCGTACGTTGACGAAGCCGACCGGCGATTAATCGTTCGGACGGTTCGGGACGTATTAAGGTAACAAGCGTGTCGGGAACGTAACAAACGTGTCGGGAACGTAACAAGCGTGTCAGGAGATCGTGGTGCGGTCGCGGGCGGAGCGGAGAACACGTCGAAGTTGGCTTCGGGGTACGAGCGGATCGTGTGGACGACACGTCGCGAGCGAATGGAGCACGGGATCGGTCGCATACCGCCCGACGCCTCGACGACTTCGGGCCCTGCGTCTGCCGGGTCTCGCACGGCGCGGGGTATGAGACCCCTATGCTGCACAAGCATACTATAACAATACGTCTTACCGACGAGACAGCAACTATGTTACACCGAGACGCCGAATACGTCGACCGTATCCCGACGCGCTCGACCGGGCGGCCCCGAGTAATCCCGGCTTACGTGAGTCGGGACGCCCGCGGAACCCTCCAGCGTGCCGGAACGACGCCAGGGAAGCAGTGCCACCGGGACCACCGGCGCGAATCCGAGTCGGGGAACTCGACGGACAGATGAGCGAGTCCAGCGCACGACCGACGCGGCTCGCCGCCGGCGTGATCGGCGTCGGGTCCATGGGTCAACATCACGCGAGAGTGTACAACGAGCTGCCCGACTCCGAACTCATTGGCGTCAGCGACGTTGACGAGGAACGGGCAGCGGCGGTCGCAGCGAACCACGGGACGCGACCGATGGGTCGGTCGGAGCTGCTGGACGCGGCCGACGTGGTTTCGGTGGTCGTCCCGACGCAACATCACTACGAGACGGTGCTGCAGTGCATCGAGCACGACGTCGACGTGCTCGTCGAGAAGCCGTTCGTCGACGACGTCGACCAGGGTCGAGAGCTCGCCGAGCGGGCCGCCGAGGCCGGCGTTACGCTTCAAGTCGGCTTCATCGAGCGGTTCAACCCCGCAACGCGGGTGCTCGCGGACATCGTCCCCGACCTCGACGTCGTCGCGATCGACGTCGACCGGCTCGGCCCGCCGGTGGACCGCGACGGCAGCGACAGCGTCGTGATGGACCTGATGGTTCACGACATCGACATCCTGCTGTCGCTCGTCAAAAGCGACATCGAGTCGCTGTCGGCGGCCGCCCACGACGAGGGCCACGCCGCGGTGCAGTTCCGGTTCGAGGACGGGAGCATCGCCGCGTTGACGGCCAGCCGACTGACCCAGCAGAAGGTCCGAACGCTCTCGGTCACCGCGATGTCCTGTCGCGTGAACGTCGACTTCATCAGTCAGACCGTCGAGATCCACCGTCATTCGATCCCCGAGTACATCGAGTCCGACGGGGACATCCGCTACCGTCACGAGAGCGTGGTCGAACGGCCGATCGTCGAGAACGGCGAACCGCTCAAGGCCGAGCTCGAATCGTTCGTGACTGCCGCCCGCGAGGGAACCGAACCCCTGGTCACCGCCGAGGACGCGCTCCGCGTTCTCGAGGTCGCCACCCGGATCGAGGACCTGGCGCTGGCGCCGAAAGCGGTGGTGAACTCGCCGTGAGCCGGTCGACCGGCGAGCGCGTGAGACCGTACGGCTCCTCGGCGGACGAGACGGCCCAGCGAGCCGCGTTCACGGACGGGAACGTTCCGGTTGCCGTCTACGGGCTCGGGAAGATGGGGCTCCCTTTGGCGGCGGTGTATGCAGCCGTCTCCGGCAACACGACCGGGGTGGACGTCGATGAAACCGTCGTTCGCACGATCAACGACGGGGAGTGTCACATCAAGCGCGAGCCCGGTCTCTCGGAACTCGTCTCCGAGATGGTCGATGCCGGCGCGTTTCGGGCGACGTCGAACGCAGAAGCGGCCGCCGCGGAAGCCGCCGTTCACGTGCTCATGGTTCCGACGCTGCTTACCGACGACCGGGAGCCGGACCTCTCGATGCTCCTGTCCGCGGTCCGAGACGTGGGCGCCGGTCTCTCCGCCGGCGATCTCGTGATCGTCGAATCGACCGTCCCGCCACGAACCACGGTCGATCGCGTGCTGCCGCTGTTGGCCGAGACGAGCGGCCTCGATCCCGGGACGTTCGGCGTGGCCGCCTGTCCGGAACGGACCGTCAGCGGGGAGGCGCTCGCCGACATCCGCGGGACGCATCCGAAGGTCGTCGGCGGCGTCGACGACGACAGCACGCGCGCCGCGGCCCTGATATACGACGAGATCAGCGACAACGAGGTCATCGAAACCGTCGATTCGACGGCGGCGGAGGCGGTCAAGGTCTTCGAGGGCGTCTACCGGGACGTCAACATCGCGCTCGCAAACCAGCTCGCGACGTACGCCCGGTCGATGGACGTCGACGTGAACGAGGCCATCGACGTCGCCAACACCCAGCCGTTCTGTGATCTCCACACGCCCGGTCCCGGCGTTGGCGGCCACTGCATTCCGGTGTATCCGTACTTCCTCACCGGGGCGTTCGACGTCGACGGATCGCTGCTCACGACCGCTCGCGAGGTCAACGACGGGATGCCCGAGTATACGGTTTCGATGGTTCGACACGTCCTCGACGTTCACGGCGTCGACCGACCCGACCCGCACGTCCTGCTGGTCGGGATGACCTACAAGGCGAACATCGAGGAGCTTCGGAACGCCCCGGCGGTACCCATCGCGCGATCCCTCTCGGAGGGTGGCGCGACGGTGCTCGGGATCGACCCGCTGCTGGACGACTGGAGCGAGCTCGACGACGTCGAACGCGTCACGTTGCCGGAGGTGTATGGCCGTGACGTCGACGCCGTCGTCGTGGTGACGCCGCACGACGAGTTCGCCGACCTCGAGTGGGACGCCTTCGACGCGCCGATCCTCGACGGACGCCGGGCGATCGATGCGGACGCGGTCGATGGGCCGGTGTACTCGATCGGCGGGAGGTGGCCGTAGCGATGGCACGGACCATCGGACCCCGCGCAGCCGGTCGATCCGGACGGTCGAGGTCGGAGGTTGAACGTGGCGCTCGAGGTCGGAATCGAACCGATCAACGTGCGAGATACATACGCAAAAACGGATCATAACCGATCGAGACATGACCGATCGAGACATGACCGATCGAGATCACGATGAAGAGAACCCCGACCGGACGGACCGTCCGACCGAGGCGACGGCTTCCGAACCACCATCGGACGAGGCGTGGCGGGTGACGATCCCCGACCACGTCGGAGGGAAGATAGCAAACCGGCTGTCGGAAACGGACTTCGATTCCGTCGACGAGTACGTGACGTTCGTGCTGGAGTCGCTGCTTCGTGAACTGGCCGAACAGGACGACGACGTCAGCATTGCGGTCGTCACTGACGACGACACGTCCGAGAACTCGGAGGCGATCCAGGGTCGTCTGGAGTCGCTCGGCTACCTGTGAGTCCACTCCGTCCGTTGGCTGAGTCGCCCCGCAGCCACGCGGCGTCGTGTGCCGAGCCGTTCTCGAGACACGGCGACGGCCGTCCGATCCCCTTCTAGACGTTTCCGCGGGACGCGAGCGTCTTCGTGGCACGGTGGAGCCGATTCGTTACCGAAAGCTGCCGCTCGAACCGGTCCAGTTGTCGCCGGAGTTCCCGACATCGATCCGGGTAGATGTGGGAGAGGTCAGTCAGCTCGTCGGGATCCCGATCGAGATCGAAGAGGAACCGGTCGTCGCCGTGCTCGACGAGCTTGTACCGGCGGCCGCTGACGGACCGATTGGTACCGCTCTCGCTCGTGGCGATCGCGTATGGGGTGGCGTCGGGCGTGGGATCGAAGGTCCCGTCGCGGGCAATGCGCAACGCGGTGTCGTAGATCGTCGTCAGCGACGTCGGCGCGTCGACGTCCCCGCTCACCCCGGCGTTGTGGACGAAGTACGGAACGTGGACGTTCTCCTGATACACCCGTCTGTGGTGGTGGCCGTACTCGCCGTGATCGCCGAAGGACTCCCCGTGGTCGGCGTGGACCATCAACACCGGATCGTCGGCGACGAGATCCGACTGCAGCCGGTCGATGAACGCATCGCTCGCGCGAACCGTATCGCGGTAGCTTCGCTCGACCGATCTCCGGACGCGGTCCGACATACTGCCGCCGTTTCCGCGCATCGGATCGGAGGACCGATACGCGCTGTAATACGCCCCCAGCAGGGACTGTTCCCGTCTGTGAGCGCGGCCGGGGAGGAACGGAAAGTGGGTGTCGAGGATGAACACCCAGAGGAAGTACGGCTCGGAGAGCCGCTCGCGGGTCCGCTGGATGTCCCCGTAGAGGGCCTCCCACTGGGCGAAAAACTCGCTTCCGGACAGCATGTTCAACACCAGCTCCACCGGCCGTGCGTCGGTATCGATGCCCGGGACGTGCTCGGCGATGGTTCGGGGCCAGCTCCCGGGCTCCGCCCCGGAGCAGTCGAGGAACCGGTCGAAGCCACGATCGAAGCCGGACGCCGTTGACGTCCACGGATTGGGCGTGACTCCGGCCGTGTCGTATCCCCGTTCCCGCAGCCGTTCCGACAGCAGGGCGTATCGACCGAGATGTTCGTCGATGGCGGCCAGTCGCCGCTCCCAGTGGCTATCCTGGGGATAGCGTTCGAGCGTGGTCGGCGTCCGGGGTCGTCCGGTGAACACCGCCGGCATCGACGAGAACGTCTGCGGCCCGGGGGCCACGGCGTGCTCGTACGCGACCCCCTCCTCCGCGAGGGCGTCCATCGTCGGGGTGAGTCCACGATCGTCGCCGAGAAACCCACAGTGGTCCGCGCGAAGACTGTCGATCGAAACCAGGACGATGTTCGGACTGGCCGTGCTCATCGGCTTCGTTCGGGGACGTTCCGCGTGTTCGATGGCATTTTCGTCTCCACGTCCGTCCGGCGGAATCTTTGTTAGGAAGGGGGTAACCGCTCCGAAGCGTCGGACCCACCGATCGAAAACACCCGTGCGGGCGACGGGTCGGACGGTTCGGCCGCCACCCTCTCCTCCGCTTCCGCGCATCCACCCTGTTTCGGCGGCCGTGGGACGTTATGGCGAACATAACAATCCGTCTCTTGGTGGTACCGAAACCAGGCCGACCGACCTGAGAACGCATAATGTATCCATATCACACCACTCCCCACGACCGGCATCGGCATCGATCCGCCCGGCCGACCAGCCCGGCGGAGCGAGCCGACGTGGAACGACCGTACCGAGACCGATGAGTCATCAGAACGTGCTTCGACGGTGGTTGTCGATCGACCGTCTCGACCTCACGGTGGCACGGATCGGCGTCGTCGCCTCCGTGCTCCTGCTCGGGCTCCGTCTGTTGACCGCGCAGGTCCTGCTCGTCGTCATTCCCACCGCGACGGGGCTCGCCTGTGCGCTCTATCTCGGGGTCCAATCCCGACGATCGCCGGCGTTCGCGTATCCGACGCTTCCACGGATCGTCATCGGCTACCTGCCGGCGGCCGTCTTCGTGGGGCTCGCCGCGCTCGTTGCCCTGGTGTTCGTGACGGGCGAACGAACCGGCCCGATCTACCTGCTGACCGGCGCGATCGGGACCGCCATCCTCGCACAGACGCTGCTCATCGCCGACGACGAGCTCGCGCCCGCCCTGGTGCTCGCGCAGATCATCATCGCCGGGGTCGTGATCCGGCTCACCGTGCTGTTCGTGACGCCCGGGTTGATCGGCGTCGACGCGTGGACGCACGTGCCGAGCTACGTCGCGGGGATCGCCGAGACGGGATCCCTCTCGGCCATCTCGGACAGCAAGTACGTGATGGCGCCGCTGTATCACGCCATCGGCGCCATCGGGGCTCTCGTGTTCGGCTCGGCACGCACCGGGGTGTATCTCTCGGTCGGTCTGTTGGTTCCGTTGTCGGCACTGTTCGTCTACGCCGCCGGGAAACTCCTCGTTCCCGTCCGGTGGGCGTTGCTCGCGACGGCGCTGTACGTGTTCGCCGATCAGTTCATCCGCTGGGGGATCCACGTCATCCCGACGAGCCTCGGACTGGTGTTCTTCCTCGGCGCGTTGTACTGCGTCACCGCGTCGTTCTACACCGACGACCTGTGGGTGGTCGGCCTGCTTCCCGTGTTCAGTCTCGCGATCGTGTTTACCCATCAGGTTTCGACCGCGATCGTGCTCGTGCTCCTCGGCATCGCGTCGGCGTCCGTCCTCGTGGTTCGGCTCCTCGGAGGGGGGACGCAAGGGAGTTCCGTACGGACCGTCGTCGGGATCGTCGGGACGTTCCTCCTCACCCTCGTCACGACCGTCGTCTCGTGGATGCACACCCCGTGGTACGCCGACGACCCCTTCCTCTGGGAGATGGTGGACACGCTCGAGGGAACGATGACCGAGGAGGCCGGATTCCTCAACCTCGTCGGCGGGAGCGGCGCCGGAGGCGGTGCGGCCGGCGAAAGCGTGGGGCTGTTCGCGGAGCTGCTGCCGTTCATCGAGTGGTTCGGCTTCGGGTTGCTGCTTTCGGCCGCGATCGTCGGCGGGTTGGCCATGCTTCGGATGCGGAACCCGCCCGACGTCACCGTCACCTATCTCGTGAGTGCGGCAACGATGTTCGTGATCGTGTTCGGGTTCTCACTGTTCGGCATCCGCGACCTGCTCCCCGGCCGCTGGATAGCGTTCATGTACGCGCCGTTCGTGGTCATCGCCGCGGTCGGCCTGTATCACCTCTCAGAGAACGGTTCCCGCCGGGTGATACTGGCCGTGTTCGTCATCGTCGCGCTCAGCTACCCGGCGACGATGATCGTCGCCGAGAAGGCGACGCTCGATAGTCCGGCCTTCGAGAACGAGAACCCGCGGATCTCCTACACGGAATCCGAGATCGCGGCGGTCGAGACGATCAGCACGGTGTACGCTCCGGAGACCGACCGACGCGTCTACTCCGACCACCCGTACCAGTCCCTGTTCGGACGGCTGGGCGGCTACTCGTCACGGGTGGTGGTGGTGGACGAGGGCGGCGTCACGACGTCCGACCCCGTCATCGTGCGGGAGTATCAGACGTCCGGCCCGGTGACGTTCTACGAGGCGGGCGATCCGCCACGTCAGATCTCGAGTCGGACCGTCGCTCCCGACCGGGTGTGTACGCCGGGTCGGAACCACGTGTACGCGAACGACGAGGTCAGAATGTGTACCTCGCCCGCGGCGGAACTCGAGGTGGGCGCATGAGCGGATACGGGTCCACCGGGGACGACTGGGCGCTCGATCTCGCGATCGTGAGCGTGCTGGCCGTGGTCACCGCCGGCATCCTGCTTGCCCCGTGGCGATTGACCGCGGTGGCGTGGATCGTCGGCGTTCCGTTCCTGCTGTTCCTGCCCGGATACGCCGTCGTCTCCGCGCTGTTCCCCGAGCAGTCCGCGGAGAGACGACCCAGGTACGTTCACGCGCCCGTCTCGACGGCCCCCGACTGGACCGTGCGGATCGCCCTCTCGTTCGGGCTCAGTGCCGTCGTCGTCTCCGTCGTCGGCGTGGCGTTGAGCCGGGTCGCGACCATCCGTCTCGTTCCCGTCGTCGTGACCATCGCCGCCGTCACGCTCGTGGCCGTCGCGATCGCGGCGGTTCGCCGTCTCCAACTGTCGCCGGGGCGCCGCGCCAACCCGGTCTCCGGACGGACGTTCCGGGTCGGGACGTCGCGACAGACGGGCGCCTTCGTGCTCGCGCTCGTCCTGCTTCTCGGGACCGTCGCCGCCGTCGGCGTGGTGCAGCCGGAGGGGGAGGCCTACACCGAATCGTATCTGCTCACCGAGGGCGAGAACGGCGATCTCGTCGCCGAGGGCTATCCGACGACGTTCGTCGCCGGCGAGGGCCACCCGCTGTACGTCGCCCTCGAGAACCACGAACACGAATCCATGTCCTACGAGGTCGTGGTTCTCGCTCAGGCGGTCGATTCGGGCGGGTCGGTCACCTCCCAACGGCAGGTCGATCGCTTCTCGGTCGACCTGGATCACACGGACCGGGCCGTCGTGGAACGCACCATCGCTCCCACGACGCCGGGCGAGGGAGTTCGGTTACGGTTCCTCGTCTACAAGGGCGCCGCCCCGAGCGACGTCGACGCCGCCAATGCTGCCGACGCCGACCAGACGCTCCAGATCTGGATCGACGTCGTGGAGGGGGCGGACGCGTGATCAGGGGTCGATCAACGTGATCGGAGGATGGACGCGTGATCGGGGGTCGATCAACGTGATCGAAGCGAGCTTCCGTGACCGGGGTGGACCAGCGTGACCGGGAGCGAGCCGGTATGTCGGTGAGCGGGACCGTCGTCCTCTCGTTGGACGCCGAGTTGAACTGGGGATTCCACGATCTGGCGTCCGTTCCGATCGACCGGACGTCGGCCGCGCGAGAGTCGTGGCTTGACGTTCTCGACCTGCTCGACGAGCACGGGATCCCGGCGACCTGGGCGGTCGTCGGGCGGCTGTTCTCCGAGGCCAGCGTCGACGCCGACTTCGACCATCCCGTCGGCGGGAAGTGGGTCGGACGGTCGAAGCGCGACGCACTCCCCGATGCCGGCTGGGAGGGACGGGATCTGATCGACGCCGTTCACGACAGCGACGTCGACCACGAGATCGGGTCCCACTCCTACACCCACGTCGAGTTCGGCGACCCGGAAACCTCCAGGGAGATCGCCGCGACGGAGCTGCAACGCAGCGTCATCGCCGCCGAACGCTACGGCATCGACCTGGAGTCGTTCGTCTTTCCCAGAAACGACGTCGGCCACCGGGACCTGCTGGCCGACCACGGGTTCACCACCTATCGAGGCCGCGCTCCCGACCGCTGGTACGAGGCAACCCCTCTGAGACGACTCGGGAAGCTTGCGGCCTTCACGATCGGAACCGCTCCCCCGCCGATCGTCGACCCGGTCGTCGACGAACACGGGTTGGTGAACGTTCCGGCGTCAATGTACCTGTTCACGTTCGAGGGCCCGGTGCGGAACGCCGTCGGGACGGCGTTCGGCGATCCCGTCGTCCGACAGGTCGAACTCGGACTCGAACGACTGCGGACCCGGAACCGGGGAGTGCTCCACCTGTGGTTGCATCCCAACAACGTCACGACGGAACGGGACCGAACGCGAATGCGCGAGATCGTCTCGCTGATCGCCGACTACCGCGATCGAGACGCCCTCGCGGTCGAACCGATGCGCGGGATCGCCCGTCGGGTACGAACCGATGAGTGACGACGATGGGTGACTACGAGATCCGTCGCTACGGGACCGGCGATAGGGACGAGTTCCTCTCGCTGTATGCAACTGTTATGGGGGAACGGAAGGGGACGGAGTGGTTCGACTGGAAGTACGGAGCGAACCCCTACGTCGATCACGTGGCCATGTTCGTCGCCGTTACCGACGGAACGATCGTCGGAGCACGACCGTTCGTGGCGCTCCCGGTCCGAATCGACGGGGAACGCGACGTCGTACTGCAACCGGCGGACGCGATCGTCCACCCGGATCACCGCCGCCGGGGGCTGTTCACGCGGATGACCGAACACGCGATCGAGCGATACGCCGGCGATCACCCGTTCTTCTTCAACTTCCCGAACCACCGGTCGTTGCCGGGGAACCTCGATCTCGGCTGGCGGATCGTCTCCGAACGATCGGCCTACTACCGGATCGCGAACCCGGTCCGCGTCGTGCGAGCCCGAACCGACCGGACCGGCGTCCAGGTCGCGAGCAGGATCGGTGCCCCGATCGCCCGGGGATACTACGGACTTCGGGATCTCACCGCGTCGACGCCGCCGACGGCCGCCATCAGAACGGTCACCGAGCCGCCTGCGGCGGCGCTCGCGGCCCTGTATCGACGGTCCGTTCCCGCGGGGATCCACGCCGTTCGCGACGAGGAGTTCTACCGGTGGCGCCTCGACAACCCCGACTGGGAGTACACGACCTACGTCGCGGAAGAACGGGGGGAACCACGGGCGGCCATCGTCACCGGAACGGCGGTCGAGTCGTCGCTGCGGACGACGAAGCTCACCGACGTCGTTCCGCTCGGGACCGCGCCGAAGCCCCTCCTCGAAACCTTGATCCACCGGATCCTTCAGGATCGGGCGGAGACGGATCTGTTCGTCGCACCCTCGCAGGGGATCCCGGCCTCCGTGCTCGGAACCTTCGGCTTCCACCCGGACGCCGCGCCGCCGCTGTCGTTCGTATCGACCCGAACGACTCACGTCGTGCGATCCCTCGCCGACGATCGGGAACGGACCGGGACGGACCTGGGCCGACCGGACAGTTGGCTGATGACGTTTATCGAGCGTGACACGAGCTAGCTTAACTGGAATTAGGCGCTAAGTCCCCTTCCTACTGCGCTACTCGCTTCGCTGCGTTGCTCCTTGAGGGTGGGGTAGTTCACACAGCGAGGCACGGACACGAGCAAGCCCAACCGAGTCCGTCCGGTAATTAACGATTCTCGTCCGGCAGCCAAGGGTCCCCGTCCGGCAGCCAAGGATCCGTCGTCGCCGATTCCGGTCGCCCGCCGTGGGAAGCCGACCGACGACCGTTACGGAAACGTCGGGGACGGACCATCCGACCGGCGTCGGCGGCGCTCACTCGACGGTCACGCTTTTGGCGAGGTTTCGTGGTTTGTCGATGGAGCGGTCCATCTCGTCGGCGGCGTGATAGGCGATGAGCTGGAGCTGGACGTTGGCGAGGATCGCCACGAGATCCGGATGCGTCGCGGGAACGGGGAGGAACTCGTCGGCGGTGTCCGCGAGCTCCGTCGCGTTTCGCGGCGCGATCGCGATGACGGGAGCGCCCCGGGTTTGGATCTCGTTGATGTTGCTCTCGAGCCGATTCCGGTGCTCCCCGGTTCCGACCGCGAAGACCGGCGTCTCCGGCGTCACGAGCGCGAGCGGACCGTGTTTCAGCTCGCCGGCGGCGAACCCCTCGGCGTGCTCGTAGGTTATCTCCTTGAACTTCAGTGCGCCCTCCAGCGCCACGGAGTAGGCGTTTCCGCGCCCGATGAAGAAGTGCCCGCTCTCACCCAGCCATCGTCGGCTGATGGCGGTCGCGAGCGTGTCCTGGGTCACCATCTCGACGTGTTCCGGGAGCGACTCGAGCGCGTCCAGCCGTTGTCGATGGTCCTCGGTCGGCTCGCCGGTGACGTCCCGAACGAGCCGCTCCCCGAGGAGGACGAGCGACGCGACCTGCGAGGAGAACGTCTTGGTGGCGGCGACGCCGATCTCGGGACCAGCACGGATGAACAGCGCGTCATCGCACGTTCGCGCCGCGGTCGATCCGATGACGTTGGTGAGCGCGAGCGTGCGTGCGCCGCGGCGTCGTGCGCTCGCCAACGCCTCCAGCGTGTCCGCGGTCTCTCCGCTCTGCGTGACGCCGATCACCAGCGTGTTCTCGTCGACCGGTGCCGGGTAGGCGGCGTACTCGCTGGCGATGTGGGTGTCGGCGTCGATCCCCCAGTTGGAGAGGAGCCACTCGCCGTACATCCCGGCGTGGTAGGACGTCCCGCAGGCGACCAACTGGACGCGCGAGACGTCGTCGAACGTCCCGGACGGGAACTCCTCGAGCACGACGTCGTCGTCGTCGATGCGCCCGTGGAGCGTCTGCCGGAGGGCCATCGGCTGCTCGTGGATCTCCTTGAGCATGTAGTGGTCGTAGCTGCCCTTCTCGGCGTCTTCGGGATCCCAGTCGACCGTCTCGATCGAGCGGGAGATCGGGTCCCCCGTCGCGTCGGTTATGCGATGGCCGTCGACCGTGACGGCGACGACGTCGTCGTCCTCCAGGTACACGACCCGGTCCGTGAACTCCAGGAACGCCGGCACGTCGCTCGCGAGGTAGTTCGCGGTCTCCCCGACGCCGACCACGAGCGGCGACCCGTTGCGCGTCGCGTATATCGTCGGATCGTCGTCGACGATCATCGCGATCGCGTAACTCCCCTCGAGCCGGTCGATGGCCCGGCGGAAGGCGGTCTCCGCGTCCCGGCCGGCCCCCAGCTCCTCCTCGACGAGATGGGGGATCACCTCGGTGTCGGTGTCGCTCGTGAACTCGTGACCACGCGTCCGCAGCTCCTCGCGAAGCTCGGCGTAGTTCTCGATGATTCCGTTGTGAACGACCGCCACCCGCCCGTGACAGCCGGTGTGCGGATGCGCGTTCTCGTCCGTCGGGGGACCGTGCGTACTCCAACGCGTGTGGCCGATCCCGACCCGCCCGTTCTGCCCGGTGAACGCGAGCTCCGATCGGAGATCCGACACCTCCCCCTCACACTTGCTGATCGCGAGTTCGGATCCGTTCTGCATCGCGATGCCGGCCGAATCGTACCCACGGTACTCGAGGTTTTCGAGGCTTCCCAGCAGCGCTTCGAGGGAGTCGTCGTCGCCGACCCGGGCAGTGATGCCACACATCAGACCGTCACCTCCGACGCGTCGTCGGTCGACCGTCCGGTCCACCGGGCGTGCTTGCGCGGACGCGTCGAGGAGCGGTCGGTCCCCTCCACACAATGCGGGTTTGTGAATCGCATACCGCCAGAAGGGTCGAGACTACCTTTGTTATACAGCGACTGGCACAGCCGGGGGTGGAACGACCCCCGGTAACGACCTGCTACTCCCGCCGCTCGACGTCGATCCGATGGTTTCGAGTTCTAGCCCAACGATTTCCGGGTTCCAGTCCAATCGGTTTCGGGTCCCAACCCAACGGTTTCCGGGTTCCAGTCCAATCGGTTTCGGGTCCCAACCCAACGACTTCCGGTCCCAACCCAACGACTTCCGGTCCAACCCAACGATTTTTGATCCGGTTTCAAGCGGTTCGGCTCCGGGTTCGACGATCCGAAGCCATCACGAACGCGTTCCGAACCGTGATGCGGGGACGACCGGCGCGAAGTCAGGCGTTCACCGCCAGGTGGCCAACGAGACGTACGCCCCCTGCTTCGCCGTTATCCACTCGGTCGTGTGTCGATCCTCCCCGGGATCGACCGGATGAAGCGTACATTCCTCGGAACCATCGTCGTATCTCACGATCGTCGCCTCGATCACCGACCCCCGCGTTCCGGATCCGTCAGTCGTTCTCATCACGGGTGATAGCTGATGGCCTTGCTCGCATTGTTATGCGCTTCCTACCGGTCGGTTCCGGACGGGTCGTCGAACCTCGTCCAACCGATCGGGTGCTGGCGTGACGGTTACCGACTCACCGTGGGATGGTGGCCAGCTGTCGTTCGGGATCATACAATTACAACTATATTATTGTAATATAACGGCGGGTAACAGACGACATCGTTCATCACAGTTCGCCACGATTCACCATCGTTCGTCATCACGGGCGATCGCGGAGAGCGTCGTCGTGGGAGTGAGTGGTCCCCGACGACGAGTAGCCGCCGTCTACTAATCCTCCAGTCCGTCCAATCCCGACCCGGTATGAATGCACAGCGCGTACTCGTTACGGGTGGATCGGGCTTCATCGGGGGAGCGATCGTCGAGTCCCTTCGGGGCAGAACGGACCTCCGGATACTTGACGTCGATCCCGGGCCCGATCCGCCGGCCGACGTTCGCCTGATCGAGGGGGACGTTCGTGATCAGCACACCGTCGACGAGGCTGCCGCCGGCGTCGACGTGATCTTTCATCAGGCGGCGCTCGTCAGCGTCGAGGCATCGATCGCCGACCCGACGGAAAGCAACGCGATCAACGCCGCCGGCACGCTCCGGGTGCTCGAGGCGGCCCGCCGACACGACGCACGGGTCGTCGTGGCCTCGAGCGCGGCGATCTACGGCGAGCCCGAGCGCGTTCCCGTCGTGGAGACGGACCCGCTCGTTCCGACCTCGCCGTACGGACTGGACAAGCTCGCGGCGGACCACTACGTACGGCTGTATCACGAGCTGTACGGTCTCGAGACGGTCGCGCTTCGATACTTCAACGCCTACGGACCGGGACAGTCGGGCGAGTACGCCGGCGTCATCTCCGCGTTCCTCGAGCAGGCTCGAAACGGGGATCCGATAACGGTTCACGGGGACGGCGAGCAGACGCGTGACTTCGTTCACGTCGACGACGTCGTTCGAGCGAACCGTCTGGCCGCGGGGACGGACGACGTCGGCGCCGCATACAACGTCGGGACGGGCGAGTCGGTGAGCATCACCCGGCTCGCGGAACTCGTCAGGGACGTCGTCGGGAGCGACTCCCCCATCGTGTACGAGGACGCCCGTGACGGGGACATCCGCCACAGTCGTGCCGACCTCTCCCGGTCCCGCGATCGACTGGAGTATGAACCCGCCATCGGACTCGCGGACGGGCTCGAAACGCTCGCTGGAACCGGCTAGCGGCGCGGGTGGTGGACCCGGTACCGAGACGGATACTGGAACCGAGTAAGCGTCGTCATCTGGTAACCACGTCGCGGCCACGCTGACAGTACGTTCATCCCCCTTCGTCGAAGACAGGACATCATCCCACGATGCTCCATACCTTCCTGAAACGGCTCCCGACGTCCGACGGCAAACTCCTCGATCAGATCGCCGGGATCACCGGGCTCGGGTGGACGGCCTCGGTGCTCGGATATCTCGCCACGGTGCTCGGTTACGGAAACGTCCTCGTCACCCGCCTCGCCGTCGATCCGAAATCGTTCCTGTACGTTGGAGCCTCGCTGTTCGTCGCCACGTTCGGTCTCGATCGGCTTCGACGGAGGATCACGAACGGGGAACAGTGACTTCCTCCCCACCCTACTCTCTCACGGCTGACGCCGTTCGCTGCTTAAGGGTGTCGTCAGAACTCTCCAAGTTCTGACTGTTAACCAGAAGGCTTCGACTGCTGGTGATGGGGCTTCCTGTTTCCACGACGCGCTTTGCAGGAACCGAATGAGTTCTCGTAGGGAGCGCAGTCTCCGCAGGCGTTGATTCGGGACAGCCCGTCCCTACTTGCTTCAGGCCGCGTACCAAGATGTTGTAGGCCGCGTTCCAGTCCCAATTTTTTAAACTAAGTGGAAACTTAAACTATCGATAGCGTGGGTCTGCGGATCTGCTGTAGAACAGTGTAAGAAAGATGAGCGGCGCTAATGCCCCTTCCTCAGCGAGCGCCGAATTCACTCGTTGGTCGTCGCGGCAACCGAACCGGTCGTCAAAACGAGACGTTCTCCTCGTCCCGTCGGTCCTCGCGGGTTTCGAGCGGGGGACTGCCGCGGTCGTCGTAGAACTTCCGCCCGATGTAGTCCTCGTTCACGTTTCCGTATATCGTTTCGAACAGGGCCTCCTGGGAGTCGAACCGGTCCGTGCCGAGGGGACGAAGGACCGTCGCGAGCGTCTCGGATTCGGTGGCGTTTGGGCCCTCGATCCGCAGATCCCCGATCTCATCGATGACGGTGTTCAGTTCGACCGGGTAGGAGAACGCGTTCTCGAGGTACGCCGGCAGGTCCGTGATCAACATACACCGTAGAGACGCCGCTCGTATTTTAGTAGCATCCGCTTACGGTGAGTAGCGTCGTCGGAGCGATTTCTCCGAACTCGGGGCCGGTCAGCGGTGGGCGCCCCCGGTCAGCGGTGGGCGCCGTCGTCGACGGGGAACCGTCCCGGGGAGTACGCTCGGAAGCGACCACGTCGTCGTGGTGGTCGGCGGCGAATTCCCCGTGATCCTCCCGCTCGTTCCGGCCGGGACGCGTATCGTGGCCGCCACGTTCGGACGACCGTCCCGGTCCGGGAGACGGTCAGGTTCGACGGTTGCCGCGTCTCCCAACCAAGGCGGCAACGAGTAATGCCACCAGGGCCGCGACGACGCCGAACCCGGGGATCGACTGTTCGCTCGGGTCCATCGCCGCGGTCGACTCGTCCGTTGCGGTCGATGCGTTCGCGTCCGTCGTGCTCGAGGCATCCGACCCGGACGTCGAGGGGGAGGTTGCCGTCGGCATCGGCGTGTCCGTCGCGGTTGGCGCGTCCGTCGGCGTCTCCGTCGCCGCTTGCTCCTCCGTTTGGTCGGCCGTTCCGCCGGTCGTGATCGCGAACACCGAGAATCCGGGCGTCTCCGCCTCGATGGTCATCCCGCCGTCCTCGGTTGCCGCCGTCTCCGCGTCGAGCTCGGTCCATTCCTCGCCGGTCCAGTACACGACGTCGACCGCGTCGGGGTCGACGTCATCGAGTGCCCACGCCGGAAGGGCGAACTCGATCGTGGCGTCGTGGTTCGTGAGTTCGTCGGGGACGTCGATGCGGTATATCCGCAGCAGATCGTCGACGCCCGCCACCCCGTCGGGAACGGTGTGCAGACGATTGACGAGGACGAGACCGGTCACGTCGTCATCGTTCTCGACGGTGATCCGCTCCACGTCGCTGCCCGTGACCTGCGCGGAACCGTCCCGTGTCAACAGGGCGGAGTTCCGTTCGGCGACGTTCGCCGGGGGCGTCCCGCCGGAGGATGATCCGGAGGATGATCCGGAGTCGGTCGATCGGTTCGGGGTCTCGACCACGATGGTCGTCGTCTCCCGTTCGTCGGCCACCGTCGCGACGAGCGTCCGTTCACCCGCGTGGCTCGCGTTACTCTCCCAGGTGAGCGTGACCGCTGTCGACTCACCCGGATCGAGGTCGATCTCCCGTTCGTCGGCGGTCGACCCATTGACCGCGAGCCGGGCGCGGGCCGTTTCGGTCCCGTTCCCCGCGTTCGTCACGGTGATCGGCACGGTCAGCGTCTCGCCAGCCGTGATCGGCGACTCGACGTCGCCGATCGATAGCTCGAGGGACGGTCCCGGTTGCACGTCGATCGATCGACGAGTGACGTCGTCGTTGCTTTGAACGCTGAACTCCTGGGATCCGGCGTCTCCCCGTTCCATCCGCCACGTGAGCGTCACGCGTTTGCGTTCTCCGGGTGCGAGCGTCACCGGCGGTTGAGCGACCGACGCAACGATCTCGTCGGCGTCGTTCTTCAAGTGGATCTGTTGGCTGTCCTCGACGGTGCCGGTGTTCGTGACGGTGGCAGTGACGACGAACCGCTCACCCTCCGACACGGAATCGTTCATCCCCGTGATTTCGACCTCGAAAAACGCCTCATCCGCGGATTCGGCTGCGCCGCCGCCCAGGCCCATCGTGAGGACGGACAGAACCAGGAGCACAACCAGGAAGCTACTGACGAACGGACACCTACTACGGATCGGATGCATGGCTAGTAGAACGACCAAATGTGAGTAAAGTATGATTAGATTATTGAACACGGATCCGCGGCGACCGTGTCGGACGAGGCCGTAAGGAGCGTATACTCGGCGCCATCCACCTCTCGCCCTCGTCGGCGACGACGATGTATTCAGCCATTGTCACGGAGGCTCGTTGATCGTTGTCCTGCCGCCCAGTCACTCGTCGTTCCGGAGGCCGACAACGTTTCACCCGCGAACCGGTGATCCGCCCCGTCGTCGTTCGGTATCGACGAGATCCTCGATCGGCGTTTCTTCAGCAGCTCCGTCCCGCAAGTGGTGAATGTGCCGTCGTCGCCGCCCATCCAAGAGAAATTTCAGAGACGCGTCAAGATCGTCCGTACTCATAGCACCACAATGGTCGCGTTTCGTTTGTGGCGTGCTGCTAGAATGCGGCGGTGTGGACCCACGTTTCAGCCGTGCGTGGATCGACGTGGGGTGAAACAGTTTGCAAAAAAATAGGTGTTCCGTTTTATAATATAAGAGATATATTCGGTGCTGTTTGGATTTCCGTGCCGGTCGTAATGGAAACCGAGGCCGTGTGGTTGCAGCGCGGTTGGGAGCCACTCCCCATCAGCAACGAGAACCAGCGCGGTACCGAGACGCGATGCGTCTCGTGCGCCCGTCAGCACGCAGTGCGTTCTGGCGGGCGGCCTCAACGTCGCGTGTCTCACGACGCTCTCGGTGGAATCTCTCGACGAGCGCGGTCGTATACGTGGAGAAGCCGAATCTGACGGCAGTGGTTTGCTGCCGGATCGGCTTTCCGTCCCCGGTCGTGGACGACTGTTCGGCCATATGGTGCCCGAAATATAAATTATATATAATCTATACATAATATATTTAAAATTTATATATTTTCGGCGTGGCGCTGACTATCGAGCTTCATCACCGATCGGGGGCGTCCGCTCACGCTCCACAACGTCCACAGCGATCCAGTCGCGACCACCGCTGCGGCGTGTGATCTCGGGCAGAGAGCACGCAGAACTCATCACGCCTCACGTGTCATCCGTAACGAAACACGACTCCACAGCACCAGTCGTGTTTAGTTTGTAGCATTGTGCCAGACGGCGAAGGTGTGTAACCACGTTTCAGCTGTGCTTGGATCAACGTGGCTAAAACAGTTTGAGAACGAAGAGGTGCGTCGTTTTATTTCACGGAAGATACGTTCGACGCTGTTACGATTTCCGTGGCGTTCGTATCTGAAATCGAGGCCGTGTCGTTGGAGCGCGGTTTGCAACCAATCCGCATCATCGACAAGAAATAGCGTGTCATCAACATCGTGTTTCTCACGGAGCTCTCTGAGAAAGATCTCAGTTAATGCAGTCGTATACGTGGAAAAGAGCCGAATATGAAGGAAGTGGTTTGTAGATGGATCGACCGCCGCGTACAACCAGTACTGCTGATCATTGATTCGGATCACGCTCTCATCAACCGCCACTTGTTCCGGATTGGCACCTCCGTCAAGTTGCAGATCGGCTTTCTGTACCCAATCGTGGACGGCTTTTCGGCTGCGTGTGACACCCAACTTATCAAGAATCGAGATGGTATTCGAAAGTGAGAGACCAGCAACGTGAAGTTGAATACCAAGCTTCATCGCCGATCGGGGTGTCCGATCGCGCTCCACAAAATCCACATCGATCCAGTCGCAACCACCGCTGAGGCGTGTGATTTCGGGCATAGACCACTCAGAAATCATCACGCCTCACTTTTCATAGTTAACTAAACACGACTACAGCACCCGTGCCAATGTACAAGACCGACGCGACGGAAGTCATCCTATGCCGTTGTTACAGTTCGATACGACGCTCGCGCTGTCGCCCGCGGAGAAAACCTCGGTGGCGGAGACGGTCACGGAGCTGTATACGACCTCGATGGCGACGACGCGAGGTCACGTCGCCGTGACGATCCGCGACCGTGAGCCGGCCGACCTCCACCTCGGCCGCGCCGTCGAGGGACCGCTGTTGTTCCTGGACGCGGAGATCCGGCAGGGCAGGCCCTTCGAGCGCAAACGGGAGTTTGCGCTTGCGGTGATGGAGCACGTTGGAACCACGTTCGACGTTCCCGATGAGAACATGAAGACGGTCTTCACCGAGCATCCGGGCGACGCGATGATGGGCGTCGACCGCGTCGGCGGCGAGTGGAACGAAGAGTGACGCCGACGAGAACCGTCCTGCCGAAGGTTCGAGCGCCGTGGACCCCCGCTGTTACTCCCTGATACTTCGTTGGGCAATGTATTCGCGCGTGTCTCCCTGCAACACGTAGTTCGTCCGCTGAAGGTCCGTTATCGACTTCGAGCCAGTGACAAACATTGCTGTTCGCAACTCGGCGACCAGATCCTCAACGCGTTCAATGACGGCGTCCGGTCCGGTAGTAGCCGGTTTCAGAAACGGTTTCGCCAGTCCGCCGGCGAGTGCGCCTAACGCGATCGCTTTTGCCACGTCCAATCCCGTCCGTACACCGCCACTCGCAATCACGCAGTCGTGTTCGGCGACACACTCGATCGTGCTTGCAGCGGTTGGAATTCCCCATGCCCGGAACAGGGAACCGATTCGCTTCTGTCGCGGTTCATTCGCTGCAGCCGCGCGGTAGGCTTCGATCCCCGACCACGTTGTGCCGCCTTTTCCAGCGACATCGATCGCGTCAACCCCCGCCTCGGACAGCGTTCGGGCGGTCTCTCCAGAAATTCCGTTCCCCGTCTCCTTGACGATGAGAGGAACCGAGAGCTCCGCAGCGACTCGTTCGATAGCAGCCAGACAGTCCCGCCCATCAACGTCGCCCTCGGGTTGAACGGCTTCCTGGAGGAAGTTCAAGTGGACTGCAAGTGCGTCCGCCTCAATCATCTCGACTGCGCGCTCGACCGTTTCGATGGTGTACTCCCGAAGCTGCGCAGCACCGAGATTTCCGTAGATGAATGCGTTGGGCGCGGCATCACGGACGACGGTATACGATTCGAGAACGCCGTCATCGTCGAGCTCGAGGCCGGCTCGCTGGCTTCCGACCCCCATTGCGATGCCGAGCTCGCCGGCAGCACGGGCCAGTGCCCGATTGATTTCCGTGGTATTGTCATGGCCCCCGGTCATACTCTCGATGAAGAGTGGGGCGGATAGCTCGTGTCCCAGAAATTCGACGGACGTGTCAATAGCGTCGTAATGGAGTTCCGGAAGCGCTTCGTGGACGAGCTGTACGTCTTCAAAGCCCGTTCCCGTGGTTTCGACGTCTCGGTCCTGCACGATCCGAATGTGGTCGTCTTTTCGGTCCTCCGTTTCCGATGAACGCTGTTTCGTCACTACTTTGACTTGGCAAATGGACCGCAAAACAGTACTGTTTTACGGATTTGCGGTTGCCATGGATTTCTCCGACACGGAGGGAAGTCACAGCGATCAGTTCGCAGCCGTACCAACAGCTACGTACCAGCGTCTGCGCCCAGTGCCAGAATGAAAATTGGCATCCTCACGCGCCGAAACGTGCGGATAGTCCCCATATTCGGTAGAAACCGTACTGAAATCAAAGTTAATCCGTCTCAAATTCCGTTTGGTGGAAGAAGGGGTCGTCGACGGACCGAAGGCCGGTCAGTGACACGGGGAAGACTAGCCAGACCGACGTCGAAGATCACCCAAGGGGTTGTATTCAGCACCGAACGGACCCGTATTCCATCGTGGCCGAATGACTGGTATAGCGGTAGGAGAACTCCGATCCTCCGTCGGTTTCCTCCCCCGAGTTCGCCGGATCTACGCGTCTCCCTCGAGTTGCTGCATGACAGTCTGCCCGTCACTGTATGCCCACATTTCGGCTAATTTCCCCTCCTCAAACCGGAGGAGAGCGACACTCGTTGACTCCACCCGGTTTCCCGTGGGTTCGACACCCATGAACTCTCCGTCGTGAGTTCCGCTCCAACGATACTGAACGGCAGCCTCGTCTCCATCGGTGACGAAGAACGCCAATTCCTTGTGGAAGTCGGGGAACGCGGTCCGCATACCACGGATCCGTTCCTTATAGCCCTCCGAACCCTCCACTGACATACCGCCGGTCAAGTGACAAACAAAGTCCTCCGTGAAGACCCCGTCAATCCGGTCAGGGTCACCTTCATTGAAGGCCTCCATAATCGCCGTGTTCACTGTCTCTGCGACAGTTTCCTGATGGTTCTGTGTGGCTGTCATCGCTAATGCACCGAAGGTACATACGTTGGAAAACATAATGAATATATATTATGAAATTTCCGACATAAGTCGTCATTTCTCAGTGACTTCTCCACGACTACAGTCGCGGCTTTCTCCTCGATCGCAACAGCGTTTCTTTGGTTTATCAGAGAATAAGTGGATTTTATGTTAAAATATTGTAACATATACCAGTGAGAGAGCTAAGAGTGGGATATGAAACGTTATGTGCGCGATCATCGCCGCCTCGAGACTTCGTTGCCAGTAGAGCCAGCCTAAGAGGATGCCGGCAATCGCGTTCAGGAGCACCGTTCGGGTTATCAGCGCTGGGGTGAGTCCGACAGACTGCTCGAGTGCAGGGAGGTGGCCTACACCGAATAGCACCGCCGAGATCACTATAGCGGGCCACATCACTTTGCCGTCAGGACCATCCGATGGCCGGCCGGTGACGTACCATCCGACGACCGCCAGTGCGGACATCAGGCCGAATCGGAGCAGTAGCTCTTCAGTGATACCGCCGTAGAGAAACCGGACGGGCGCGAAGGCGAGCACCTCAAACACGCTCTGCCTGACTTCACCGATGGCGGACGCTGGCAGGTCTACACCGACGAATGGCGCGAGCAGGAGATCCAGAATCAAGATTACGATAGAACCAAAGAGGCCGATACGGGTAGCGAGCTTGGCCTCGTGACGGAGCTGTGGCCAGATTCGCTCGCCCGTTGAGACACGTTCGAGTAGATACGAACGCAGTTTCGTTCGTGGGGTCGCGACAACACCGACCAGACACGCGACGGCTAGAAGTACCAACGGATTGATTCCGGATACAATCGCAAGAAGCGGGAGCGTCAGGCCAGCTGGGACGGCACTCGGCGGCGTCGTGAGATAGATGTAGCCGACGAGGGCGACGATGCCAGGGATACCGGCCAGCAGCGTCACCCCGAACCGCCGCACGAAGGAGCGTCTGCGTTCGGGCTCTCGCATACTGAAGTGTTTCCTTGAATCTCAAAAAATAGTTCCGTCAACTCCAGTGTTCCTCACTACTGGGGCGCTGAACGGTCTCGACGTCGTGACTTGATGTTCGGGGAACTGTGACAACAATTGCTCCCTTGCTGGTCAGTCGTACCGGCCCATTCCTCCGTGGAGTTGCCCATCGACCGCAATCGGGGACGAGTTCCCGGTTCGTCATTCAGTCTGCCACTTGATGAACTTCTCGAACCCGTACGTGAATCCGAGAAAGATGACTGCAAACACGAACCATCGGAAGACATTGAAGGTGCCTGTGAAAGCGAGGACGTTGAAAATGTACGATAGCGACGCGCCGACAAACGCGGCTACGTAGAGATTGCGTCGAATGTCCATACGCGCTATTCAACGAATAACACGTTAATTCTTTGTCCACTCGTATGAAGCGGCAGGACTCTGCGTTGGCGCCTCTCACTGAGCTCCTGTCGATTGAGATTCTGGTGGGAGGCCAGCATCTTGGGGCGTTGGTGGCTCCCGATTGGCGAGGCGATCGCTCCCGTGGATGACTACCAAGAGAGCGGCGATCAGCACGAGCGGGACAGCCCCTGTCACTTCAGCGAGCAGGTTCAACCAGGGATCTGGCACGCCGTTCGGAATGAGCGCCTCTGGATCGGCGGGGTGGAAGATTCCCATCGCATTGACGCCGGCGTGGAACACCGCGACGGCGAGGACGCTGCCGCCGGTGCTGTTGTACATCCACGTCCAGAGAATCGAGCCAGCAAGTATAGAGACCATCCAGAGAAGCTGCTGGGAGAGCGGCCAGCCGCCGTGGGTGGTCGTGGCATTCAGGAACAGCGGGAGGTGCCAAGCGGCCCACGTGACCCCCACGATGACACTCGAGGTCAGTGCGCTGTAGGAGTCCTGGAGGATGGGCAGCATGAAGCCACGCCAGCCGAGGTCTTCTTGACCGCCACCCCACACGGTCCCCCACGCCATCGCGAAGAGGTAGATGAGTGGTGATTCAAACTCGGTGAGGTCGATTGGGCCACCGGCCAAGACGAACAGCAGGACGCCGAGCGAGAGGATAACGAACGGAAGTCCAAGCGCAAGTGTCCACCATTTCGCACCGATACGCCACTTGAACATCTGGCCGACCCAGGTGCGGAGGCTGCCCCCGGAGGCCCAGATGACGACGGCCGCACCGATTGGGGGGCCGAACCCACCGAATCCGATCAGGATCGAGTGCGTCCAAGAAGCTTCCATACCTGAATAGGCGAGCGCGCCTTGGATCGTCCACGTGAACGCATATGCGATTGCGACGAAGCTTAGGAGACGATGCTGATCGATCCAGCGACGAAGACTGTACTTCATTACCAAATTTGTGATCGAGACTCTACTTAACGGTAGGCCTAGACGTTGACCCTGGACAGTACACTCTTTTCGGGTCGGCTCGAATCTGGGTCATATGCCTCCCAACATTCTGGTCGCTTTTGATGGGTCTCCGCTTGCCGAGCGTGCATTGACGTACGCTATCGAGACGTTCCCGGATGCGACTATCACGACGATATACGTCATCAACCCTATTGACTCGGTGATCGACGTCGAGGCTGGTGGCTTGCCAGTCGCTGAGGACTGGTACGAGAACGCACAGGAACGCGCAGCACATATCCAAACGACGGCCGTAGACCTCGCGGCAGAACACGGTCGCGACATCGACACCGTCACGGAAGTTGGCAGACCTCCACGGACGATCATCGACTATGCTGACGGCCATAACGTCGATCAGATCGTTATGGGGAGTCACGGCCGTTCAGGGATCGACCGGACACTCCTCGGCAGCGTTGCCGAGATAGTCACCCGTCGGGCACATATTCCAGTGACGATCGTCGGATGACCCGACCGTCTCAGAGAAGGTACATATCAGTGGTCCCTACGGGCTCGAAGCTCCGAAATCGTGTGCGAACGGACGGATGCTCGCAAGCATTCCAAAAAGGTGAACGCCAATCAAACCAGAGAACTAGAGAACGTGGCCGTTACTGAATCCCCCTCGCTGTCCATCTGTACCATCTCAATAGAACGCCGAGGCGGTCGTGGTGAGGCGGGAGCACGGGCACTCGAGCGCCATCTCCAGAACCTTTCCGGCGTCCACGATGTTGAGGTCTCCTTCCGAACGGGAAGCGCTCGGATCACTTATGATGGGAGCGTCACATCCGAAACCAAGATTCGAGACGCAGTCCGTGACCGCGCCGTCTCGATCCGGGATGAGGCCGAGTCGGACACGGGCGACGAAAGCATCCGCTCGGAACTTCGACGGGAGGCGGTGTTTGTTGGGCTGACGCTGCTCGGGATGGTGACCGGCCTTGCAACGGGCTGGCTTGACGGACCGACACTCCTCATATGGGCCGGCTACGGCGTCGCGTACACCTTTGGCGGCTGGTACGGGCTCAAAGGCGCAATCGAGACACTTCGCGACCACCGTGTCGATATCGACTTATTGATGATCGTCGCTGCGCTCGGTGCGCTCTCGATTGGCGCACCGTTCGAGGGCGCGATGCTCCTCTTTTTGTTTTCGCTGTCGAACGCCCTCCAACACTACGCGATCGGTCGGTCGCGGCGGGCGATCAAGTCCCTCGTCGAGATGCGGCCGGACGAAGCGCAGGTCCTCCGCGATGGGGAAGAGGTTATCGTCCCGATCGACGACGTCGCCGTCGGTGACGTGTTCATCGTCCGCCCCGGTGACAAAATTCCGCTGGACGGCACCGTGACAGCCGGCGAGGGGACAGTCGACCAAGCGTCGCTCACCGGCGAGTCCGTCCCCGTGCCGAAGGAACCAGGCGACGAAGTCTTCGGGGGAACGATCAATGAGAGCGGAAGTCTCGAGATCGAAGTCACTCGGCAGGCTCACGAGTCGGCTATCAGTCGACTCATCGATATGGTCGAGAACGTTCAGAGTGAGAAAGCCCCGACGCAGCGGCTCATCGACCGTCTCGAACAGCCGTACGTCCTCGGCGTGTTCGGGCTCACGGTCGCCGCAATTGCGATTCCATTGGCGCTCGGTGGCGAGTTCACGAGTACGTTCTACCGTGCGATGACCCTGATGGTTGCCGCCTCGCCGTGTGCGGTCATCATCTCGACGCCGGCAGCCGTTCTGTCGGCGATTGCCTCTGCGGGGAGACAGGGCGTTCTGTTCAAGGGTGGCGAGCACGTCGAGACAGCAGCGAACATCGACGCGGTCGCCTTCGACAAGACGGGGACGCTCACGCAGGGTAATACACAGCTAACGGACGTCTTTGTCCGCGAGACAGCAGACGTGCCACTTACTGACGACGGGCTGCTCGCGCTCGGCGCTGCAGTACAGGCCCGCTCGGAGCACCACCTCGCTCGTGCGACGGTGACAGCGGCAGAAGAACGGGCACTCGATATTCCCAACGCACAGCGCTTTCAGTCAGCTGCGGGGAAGGGCGTCCGGGCTGCCGTCGAAGACAGCACCATTCACATCGGAAATCGGAGTTACTTCGGGACTATCCTCGACGGCGCAGCGATCGAGGGACTCGACCCCGGCTTGGACCGACTCCAGTCGCTCGAGTCGGAGGGGAAAACGAGCGTTATCGTCGCTCGAGAAAACGGCGACGGGGCCACCGTGTTGGGGTGGCTTGCGTTTACCGACACGGTCCGCTCTGGCGCCGCGGAGATGATCGAGGACCTCCGTTCGCTCGGTGTGGAACACATCGTTATGCTGACGGGCGACAACGAGCGCGTCGCCCAGCGGATCGCCGAGGAGGTCGGCATCGACGAGGTCCAGGCCGAACTGCTACCGGAGGAGAAGGTGGCGACCATCGAGGCCTTGGTCGACCAGCACGAGAACGTGGCGATGGTCGGCGACGGCGTCAACGACGCCCCGGCGCTGGCGACGGCGACGCTCGGCATCGCGATGGGCGGCGCTGGAACCGACGTCGCGCTCGACACTGCCGACGTGGTATTGATGGGCGACGATCTGAGCAAGATCCCCTACGTTCTCGGTTTAGGCCGCACAACCCGACGAACGCTTTCAGTCAATCTCGCGATCGCGTTCGGTGCGATCGCGCTGATGGTCGGCACAATCCTGCTACGGGGTATCCCCTTGCCGCTGGCGGTGGTCGGTCACGAGGGATCCACAGTGCTCGTTTCTCTGAACGGTCTTCGGTTACTTGGCTACCGCAAGTGAGCAGTTTTTGACATCCTCCTCCGCGTTCACGCGGAGGAATCCTGAGCGTTGGAGATGTCAGGTTTGCAGTTCCACCGAACCCCGACGCGGTGAGAATCCGTGTGGGGTTCACGGACTGTGGCGGGTGGGACTGCTGGGAGTGCCAAGCCCCCGGTACTCCTATCCTCCATCATATACGGACTCCCTGAGTTGTTTTAGCCTCAAGGAGTCCGGCAGACTTGGCTCTGTAGGTTCGCTAGACGCAACGGCGACGACTGGGTTATTGCTGTAGAAAGCGAAGAGACGGATCGGTGTGACATCCGAAATCCGTCTCTTCACGCGTGTTACGGTGGCGAAGGCTAAATCAGTTGTCGCTAATCCAGACGAACCCGCCGACCCCGAAGGGGGAGGCGGGTTCGCCGAATGGGCGATGCTCACCGTGCACGCACTCCGCATTGAACTGGGCAAATCCTACCGTGTCGCGGTCGATTTGCTCTCGGAAATGCCCGGCGTCCTTGAGGAGATCGGCCTCACCAGACTTCCGCACTACACCGTGCTCCGCACGTGGTTTGAACGGATTCCCACTACGACGTGGCGTGCGTTTCTCGGCGCGTCAGCCGAGAAACGCACCGGCCACGCCGCCATCGATTCGACTGACTTCGACCGTGACCAGCCCAGCCGCCATTACGCCACCCGCACGAACTACCGCGTTCGAGCGCTGAAAGTCACCGCTCTCGGTGATGTCGAAACGCTGTACATCACCGACATCCACTCACCCACCTCGAAAAAACACGATGCGAAGATCGGCCCGCAGGTCGCTCGGCGCAACGCCGGCGACCTGCGGAGCCTCGCTGCTGATCGCGGCTACGACGCGAAAGCCTTCCGCGACGAACTTCGTGAAAACGGCATCAGACCGCTGATCAAACACCGGATTATGAACCCACTAGATCACGCCCATAACGCCCGTCTGGACGGTGATCGCTACCACCAGCGATCGATGTCTGAAACCGTCTTCTCGTCGATTAAGCGCTCGCTCGGCTCCGCCGTGCGTGCGCGAAACTGGTGGCTCGAGTTCCGTGAAATGCTGCTGAAAGCCACCGTCTACAACCTTCGCCGGAGCGTCCGATATCCGTGAAATCGACCGCAGTGTACCGAAACTACAGAGCCAACTATTCTAAGATATTTTTTGTACGCAAAACCCGGTGAATTAGCCGTGAGAATGAGCGTGCGAACTGACCGTCGGTACTCCTACTAGTTTCAGATGATGTTTGGATTGCGGTGCAAGATACAGGGCGCGTATTCATCAGGCCTGATGGCAACTAGGAATAGTTAACAATAGCCACGGTAAAGAGGATAATATGGCTCTTCCGACGAAGATTGTCAATCCGGAGACTGGTGAGGAAATCGTGTTCGATGAATCTGCCTCCACCGAGGAGCGATTGGTCTGGGACGAAGTGCGACCGGCACATATTGAGCCACCGCCAGTACACTACCATCCCGACACTGAGGAACGGTTTGAGGTAAGTGAGGGGCGGCTGGTTGTAGAAATCGATGGAGAGGTCCACCAGATTGGCGCGGATGAGGAAGTCGTTATTCCGCCAGCAACGCCCCACGTGTCGTATACGGAGGCGGAATCGGCCCGGTTCAGACGCGCAGTGACACCCTCCGGGCAGTGGCGAGCGTTCCTGACCGCACGGTTTGCCGCCGTCCACGCGGTCGGTGAACTCTCGGGCGTCACCGGCCTCCTTCAGACGGTCCTTCTGGTCCGAGCGTACCCGAATGTGGTCGTTCCCGCGCAACCGCCACGGGCCCTCCAGCGTGTCATGTTTCCGATTCTCGCCGTAGTCGCTCGAATTGTCGGACTGAAATCACATCACCAGTACCCACGAGACGTCACGGGCGCGAGGGAGGAACGCTCCCCTGAAACAACCCCATGACCGGCGTGATGAATCCACGCTCTGTATCTTGCACCCGTATCTTACCAGTTGGTGGATAGTTCGGGGTGTTCCACGTTAGATCGTTCACTTGTACTGACCGATCAATAATAGCGGTGAATCAGGTCTACGAACTGTTCTATGATATCTATGTTATATCCGCACCCTCGTCAAGCAATTGTTGAGGAAGTTCTGCTCCCTGATCGACTAATTCAGAGTCAAACGAGACGAGCGTTGCGTCGGCAGCGTCAGCTGCTGCAAGGATCATCGCGTCCATCGGGTACAACAGCGTTTTCGATTGGAGGCGGTTCGCTGCCATCACATCTGAGGCATCGGGGAAAGTCACAGTCATTCGGGACGTTATTCGATCCTCGATCGCATCAATTCGATCCCGTTCGAACTGTTTCTTTTTGCTCAGAACGCTCCGCAGTTCCATCAGGCTGAGAACGGAAACGAGTGGATCGTCGGCGTGATCAAGTAGCTCGATCGCTTCGTCAGACCGATCAGTATCCCGAGTGACTGCTGCGACGAGGACGTTGGGTCGAGGAGGATCCTCATAACCGTTCGCGGATGTCACGAACGGCCTCAACGGAGTCGACCTCAACATCAAGACCCAACTCTGACAACGCCTGTCCGAGCGGGACCGTCTCGTCATCATCAGGATCCGAGGAAACGAACTCCTCGAAGTCGTCCGAGGTGAGACTCATACCAAATCTTACCTACCGATTCGCAAAAGGTTACTGGTGGGACGTATCGCCCGAGCAATAGAGGTGCCGTTTTGTTTAATAAATCGGAACTCTCTGAACGTGGCGGAGAAGATCAAGAGTTTGAGACATGGTATGCTCACTGGTGTCCTCGGAATCCCGGAAGATTTGAGAGAACGAAGATAGTCTTTGGTCAGATCGTCAAACAAGGAGAGGTAGCATATGATTCGGAAGGAGATCTTTATTATTCAAATATGGTCTACAGCCCGAGCTTGCCCTCTAAGATTGATCCATACCCAGTAGTTGGTCTTCTTAACTCAACACTTGTCTGGTATTATATAACGAGAACTAGTAATGTTCTTCGAGGTGGTTACTATCGGTATACAAAGGATTATGTCAAGTCAATAGGGATCCCAGTAGACCGGATACCAGCTACTCTGTCTGAAGAAGTAGAAAAATTGATCCAGTACCGGAGCAATCGTGACTCTCTCAACCTCAGCCTTCTTGATTATCTTGGCAACTATATTGAAGGCCCTAACCTCCCCGATATTGGCTTCTTCCAACCAAACACAAAAAATATTCTAGACTCTACTACTGAAGATTACGAGAAGCTCCAAGTCGAGCGCGTCCGCGTTGAGCGTGATGGTCGAGCTGTCACAATAGAGGCGACAGCACGCTACAAACCAGAAGAGGAAGACCGATTTGAGACGGATTCCTACGGATACACAGAGACGGACTATTTCAAGGCATTCACGCTTACAGATTTAAGCAACGAAGAGGCGGCGCTCGTGGAGGCATTCGTCCCCGTCGCCGTCGATAACGAGATCGGCGGGTTCCGCGATAACGCGACGAAGACCAACTCTCTGATCGACCGCCTGAAGGCGATCACCCTGCCCGATCCCAACGATGTCGCCGACGATCTGAATCGGTTCATCGAGACGAAGGACCGTGCCGACGAGCTCGACGAGAAAATAGCGAAGACCGACCAACTCATCGACGAGATCGTCTACGACCTCTACGACCTCACCGATGAGGAGATCGCGATCGTCGAGGACGCGGTTCAGGATGACTGACTACGAGGTCGGCGATCACGTCACGTTTGCCGGTGGGAAAGGCGAGATCACAAAGATTGAGGACCGGCCAAACGGGAGCTACCTGCTCCACGTCTACACGACTGAGGGCGAACTCCGCAAGCTCCCGAGCGGCCTCCCCCATATCGAGAAACTCGATTCGATCGTCGACCGCCTCGCAGCAACACAGATCGACGATCCCCTCCACCACGACCTTCGAGAGCGTGCAACCCGCCTCGACCTCGCGTATCGATACGACCGCTTCCTCTCGCTCACGAACAACCGCATCGAGATCGAACCGTACCAGGTCCAGGCCGCCTACGAGATCCTGAACTCCTACGACCACCGCTACCTCATTGGCGACGAGGTCGGGCTCGGGAAGACGATCGAGGCTGGCATCGTCATCGAAGAGCTCATCGCCCGCGGTCGCGCCGATCGCGTGCTCATCGTCGCGCCCGCACCGCTCACCGTCCAGTGGCAGGCGGAGATGCGCGAGAAGTTCGACCGCAACTTCGTGGTCTACGACCGCGAGACGGTCCGAACGCACCGTAAATCCCACCCGAATCAGAACGTCTGGGCCCAAGAGGACCTCATCATCACTTCCGTCGACTTCGCCAAGCAGGACGACGTCCTCGAAGCCCTCCGGAACCTCGAACCCGAGTGGGACGTCGCCGTCTTCGACGAGGCACACCATCTCACCGCCCGCCGGTCGAGCGACGATTCGATGGAACGCACCCAGCGCTACCAGGTGGGTGAGGCCGTTGCGACCAACTCCGACGCGCTCCTGCTGCTCACCGGCACGCCGCACAAGGGCAAATCCGACCAGTTCTACTTCCTGATCGGCCTGCTTGACCCGTACCGATTCGGCCACGAGTCCCAGATCTCTCCCGACGCCCTCGACGACCTGATGATCCGCCGGCTGAAGGACGATATGCACGACACCGACGGGACCCGTATGTTCCCCGAGAAGAACATCGAGGCCCTCGGCGTCGATATGTCCCCGGCCGAGCGCAAGCTGTACGACGACGTCACCGAGTACATCCGCGAGTACTACAACCTCGCCCGCCAGGAAGACAACCAAGCCGCCGGGTTCACGATGGTGATCTACCAGAAGCGGCTGGTGTCGAGCATCTATGCCATCCGAAAGTCGCTTGAAAACCGGATGCGGGCCATCCAAAACGACGGGGTCGGCCAAACCCTCCCGGACGACGTCCAGGAACTCATCCCTAGATACCGAACCGAGCCCGAGACCCTCACCGACGCCGAGCGCTCCCGCGTCGAGGAGGCCCTCGAAACGGTCACAGTCACACAGAACCCCGAGCAGGTGCAGGAGGAACTCGAACGCGTCACGCGGCTCTGGGAACAAGCGAAGGCGATAGAGACCGACTCGAAAGCCAGTCTCCTCAAGCAGTTCGTCGACCGCATCCTGCGGGAGGACCCCGACGAGAAGATCCTCATCTTCACCGAATACACGGACACTCTCGAATACCTTCGCGACCAGATATTCGCGGACCACGACGTCGCCCAAGTGTACGGCGACCTCGACCAAGCGCGGCGGCGCCGAGAGATGGAGAAGTTCGAGGAGGAGGCGAACCTTATGCTCGCGACTGACGCCGCTCAGGAGGGGCTCAACCTCCAGTTCGCCCACATTATGGTGAACTACGACCTTCCGTGGAATCCCATCCGGATCGACCAGCGTATGGGACGTCTCCACCGGTACGGCCAGGAACACACCGTCGAGATACGCAACCTCTTCTTCAAGGACACGCGAGAAAGCGAGATCCTCTCGCTGCTCATCGAGAAGACCGACCAGATCGAGTCCGACCTCGGGATGCGCTCGGACGTGATGGGTCGCGTTCTGGAGGATATCGACCTTGACGAAACGATTATGTCCGCGATCGCGGACGGGACGCCGACCGACGAGGTCGTCGCGGACGTCGAGGCGACCATAGAGGAACGCAGGGAGGCGCTCACGACCGTCGAGAAGGAGTTCCTCATCCGCGACCGATTCGACCTCTCGGAGGGCGACGAGGAGATCCTCGACGTCATCGAGCGCAGCCAACACGGCGAGGTGAGCGAGGACGACATCGAAGTTCTCGTTCGCGAGTTCTTCGACGCGTTCGGCGGTTCGATCAAGGGCGTTCGTCCGGGACCTGCCCGTTCGGGTGGGGACGTCTACCAGCTGGACGTCCCGAACGTCCTCTCGGGTGACCGGGTCGACGGGCGCTACGAACGGGCGACGTTCACGAAGGACGTCGCGATGGAGGCCGACGACGTCGAGTTCATCGCTCTCGACCACCCCCTCGTCCAGTCGCTCATCGACTTCTGTCTCAACTCCGACCGGGTCGACGGGCGGATCACCGCCACCGTCGCGGCTGATCCGGAGACCACCCCAGGTATCCTCTTCACGTATCGACTCGGATACGTGTCGGGTGCCGGCGACGTCGTGACGGAGAAGCTCGTCCCACTGTACGTCACGGAAGACGCCGACGTCACGACTGAGGAACCGGAGATCGCGGACACGGTATCTCCCGATGACGTCGCAAACGACTCCGGCCTCAGCCGCCTCGCGTCACGGGCAGAACAGCTCCACAACGTCGCACAGATGGAAGCGTGGGACCAGGTCGAATCGTTTGCCGAGGAGGCCCGCGAGGAACGGGAGCGGGAAGTCGAAATCAAACAGACCCACGCGGAACGGCACTTCGAGGAGGAGATTGCGGACTGGGAAGAGCGTCTGGCGACCTACGAACAGCAGGCCGAACATGGGAAGGATATGTCCGCGCCGATCGGAAACGCCAAACAGCAACTGGAGTCGCTCCGCCGTGAGCGAAGGGCAGAGCTGGAGCGACTCGAGGAGGAACAGCACGTCACCCCGGAAGAACCGGAGTTAGTCACGGCCGCGTTCGTGCTTCGCACGGACTGATCAGAAGTCGTCGAGCCGCGTCCCGCGGGTGAACTCAGTCTCTCCGCCGTCGCCGTTTCGTGGGGTAACCGGCCCGGAAGCCTGTTCGCGATACTCGTCGCCGATGCTACCGCTTTCGACGAACTCACGGAGTCGTTCGGCCGTCTTGTCACCGATCCCACCAACGTTCCCGCGGAGCGTATCCTCGAAGAACTCCGCCGATCCGACGCTCTCACGGAACTGAACCAGCATCTCCCAGAGGGAGCCCTCAAGCTGACCGTCGATTCCGGGAATGTCCGACCGTTCCAAGTACTGCCGAAGCATCCGTACCCGATATCGTCCGAGTCCCCGCACGTTCTCGACGAAGGGAACTTCGTCGCGACGGACGCCCCGCTTGATGCGGAAGACGTGGGTGTCGAACCACTCCGGTTGTCGGGCATTCGGCGCTGCCTCGGTCAGGTACTTGGTCGCATCCACGGCATCCGAGAGCTTCCGCGCGGTACTGGAGATATACGCCGCGTCGACGTTCGTCCGGTCCTCTATCTCGCGGTTGTCCATATTCTGCATCCAGTACCAGCAGATGACGCCTGCGGTTATCGCCGGCTGCTCCGGTTGGAGGTCGTGCTCTTGGAGGTGGCCCGTGAGCTCGCTCGATGCACTCGTCGCACTCAGCGTCTCGTCGAACAACCGCGCGACCGTCTCCGTCAACGTAAGCGGCGTGACGCCGTCGTGTGGCGTCTCCTCAACCCAGCGGTAGAATGCCTTCACCGTCGAGAGCGGCGCGCTCACAAACGAGTTGAACGCGAACGAGACGGCCCCCTCCCCGAGTGTGGTCGCCAGAAACTGTCGGGCGGTCTGTTTCTCGTCGATGAAGTCCTCGGTGTCGAGCCAATCCGCGGTTGATCGAAGGCGGTCGTTCAGTCGCTCGTCACGCGGCTCGTGTTGTCGACCCCACGCACCGATCTGCGTCATCTGTTCCCAGTACAGGAGTTCCTTGACGAACGCCTCGATCTCGTGGGGCGTATCCCAGCCGGTAACGACCAGCTGTAACAGCAGCCAACGGAACTGCTCCCTGTTCTCGAAGTGGGTCCGGACGGGCTCGAGCTTGCGATGCGGCTCGAGGTACCGTTCGGTCGTCTCCTGGGGCTCGTCGGTCAGCGTATAGGCGTAGCCGACATCGTAGCCGTAGCCAGGACGAGCGGCTCGTCCGATCCACTGGACGTATTCCCAGACACCCACATCTCTCGGGCCTCGGGTGATATCCGCGACGAGCACGCTTTGCACCGGTGCATCAAAGCCGTATGCGATGGTCGTCGTCGCGAACAGACACAGGATCTCGCCCTCCTTGTAGAGGTCGATGATCCACTCTTGAATGTCACGCGGCAGGTCGGCGTGGTGGAACGCGACGCCGGCGTTCATCATCGCGCCGAGGTCCTCGAGCGTCTCGGTTACCTCGCCGTTGACCCGATGACGCATTTCCTGGCGGTAGTCCCGGTCGGAGTCGGTCTCGAACATCCGCGTCTGCGCTGTGCGCTTCGCTCTCGACTCCGTCCAGGGTTTCGCGTAGTTGAAGACGAGAAACGGGGCCTTCTCCCGCTCCTGGCGAAGCACATCGACGATCGCCTCCTTCTTCTCCCGTCCACCCACGTCAATAACCCGTTCCTTGATTTCGATCTGGCGTCCTTCTGGACTGACCGTGTAATCGGCATCCATCCAACTCGCCAGCTCCTCGGGGTTCCCTACCGTGGCACTCATCGCGAACACCTCGATCCCCTCGTACATCGCGGCCCCGATCGACTTCTCGATGTCGGGACCGCGGAAATTCCCGTATATCTCGTGAAAGTCGTCGAGAACGACCAGGTCGAGGTTCCGTGCTCGCCCCGTATTGTTGAGGATCGCCCGGTAGAAGGAGTCGAACGTGGCGACGATGACGTCGGAGCGATGATAGGCACCGTCCCAGTATCCGATGTCGTAGTCGTCGCCGCCCCACGTCGAGATCGTCTCCGCCTTTGCCCGAACGAGCTGTCGTGACGGGACGAGGTAGGCAACTCTCCCACCTTCCTGTAGCGTTTTCTTCGTCACAGCCTCCGCACAGAGCGTTTTCCCGTTCCCGGTTTCCGCAACGAGGAGGTGATTTCCCGGGTCCAGAATGCCATCCCGGAACGCTAATCGTTGGGTCTCCTTCAGTGAGTCAAACCCGTGAGCATCCATCACCTCACGGAGGAGGACCGTGTCGTCTTCAGAGAGAAATCCGAGGTCATCCATATACGACACATCCCGTTATCTATTAAAATCGACACACTATCACGAGAGATGAGCGTTGAGTTCGAACAGCGGAATCACGTCGCCCGCTGCATAATCCGTCAGCATCCGTTTTAGCTGCCGATACGTCGTCGTATCAGTTGCCCCACTCACGTGAAGATCTACATACATCTCACCGAGTGATTCACCGATGTGCTGCCCTTTCACGTGGCTCCCGTACTCCTTGTAGACACTTTCGTGAAGGTCATAATCGGCATATCTGGTTTCTACGATGTCAATGTCTTCCCACTCACAGATTCTCTCGAAGCTCGTTCCGCCGCCCGATATTCGGCTTCGGTACTTGTCGAAGGATGGCTCCGCGAGATCCCGATGTCCGGCAAACAGGGACTCGATTCGCGGCGTCATATCGGTTGTGACGCCGTTCTCGTCCAGTGATCGGGACCAGTTTTCCAAGTGGATGCGGTCGAACCCGTTTCCGTTATAGGTGAGAACCGTCTCGATACCTCTCCCGTCACACCACGTAAATAACCGTTCGAGGAGGTCCGCTGTATGCTCCTGTTCCCATCCACCCTTTCGAAAGAGGACATCTGACTCCGTCCGGCTCCCGTCACGATATCCCACCGCGATCGCGACGAGCTCGAAGTAACTCGTATCTCTGAAGTGCTCCTGCTTGGATGGCTCCTTGTCCGGACTTGCCGTCTCGATATCGATCGCAAGAGTACCCATACCGTGTGGGATATGGCGAAGCTGTGTAAGCGGTTGGGTCGACGAACCCGACGCCGACCCAACCTCCGTTTCATATGGATCACCTGGAACTCGGCAGCGGTGCGGGGGTCTTTTTTCTTGATGTCCCTTTAGGGACACTCCCTAAGGGGATATTCCGATCCGGTCGGAACGGAAATCACCGCGACCGTCGGTGAGACGGTGTAATCGCCGAAATGAAGCAAAACCGGACTCCACCCGAAACGGTGGTTATGCGGGTTAGTTTATAAAGAATCGGGCCACGAGGTAGTGTTGCCACTCACGAGTCGTCGCGCTACCAGCCGATGATCGACCTCACAGGACGGCCCCTCGCATCGGGACCACCACGGATGTCCGCCTCGACACGGAGTTCGTGGAACGCTCTCGAATCCCGGCCCGTCGACGTCCACGCGTCAAGTCCCTCCTCGAGAACCGTTTCAATTCGCGGTTCCGGGACCGAGCGCAGTTCCGACAGGAGCGCATCAAATCGGATGGTCTCCGGGTCATCCCCGTCGCGAACGTTCACGAGGCGGGCACCATACGTCGCCATCCACTTCTCGAGGGCCGAATCCGCCCGCGACCGAAGATCGATGTTCGCGAGCTCGGCGACGCGGTCGGCCGTCGACTCCTTCAGGTCGTTGAGTCGGTCGACCATCCCCGCGATCTCCTGGCGGATCTTTTCGGAGGTGAATTTGACCATCCCGCGATCGGATTTCACGACCTCGTTCATCTCGTCGAGGACGCGATAGATCGTCGACACGGAGCTGTCGGTCGCATCGGCGAGCTCACGATAGTGCGTCCCGCCGTCAGTCGCGACCTCTTCGAGTACCTCCTTTCCCGTTGGGGTAATGTCGTCCAGGACGTGGAGCAGCATCGTCTCCTGCTGCACTTCGAGCCCGGGCGTGGGGTCCGACCGTCGACCGACGTCGACGTCGGACGCCTCAACCTGGAAGTGGTCGTCGTCCACGTACGTCGTGGGGTCGGGCTCGGTCGGGACGTTGGCCCAGTCCAGCGTGTTGATGAGGAGGTCTTCGAGTTCGTGACGGAGCTCGTCACGCTCGCTCCATGGACGCGAGTCGCCGTCGATGGACTTGTGAAACGCGACGCCGTACTTCGGCGAGGAGAGCGGGTCATCGTCGCTTTCCTCGGAGCGAACGTGTTTCGGGTGGTACGTCTTCAGCCGGACGCCGGCCGAGAGGTCGGGGCCGAGTTTCGCGACGGCGGCTGGCGGCAGCTCGAACGCGTGTCGGTGACCGATGATGTCCGTATTGTCGGCCTTGTAGAGCCACTCCATCCCCGTTTCATCGGCGAGCAGGTGCATCAGACGGTAGAACACGCCGTCACTCCGGGCGAGTTTGCGTGCGTACTGACGAAGCAGACGGACGTAGTACTCGACGGTCGTGATGGTGCTCGATGGAAGCGGCTGGCGGAAATACGCGCCATTGACGTCGACGTCGACGGAGTCCGCGAGGGCATCGATCCCCTCACGAAGCAGCCACTTGACACGGTCGAGACCGATGTTGGAACTCTGCGCGAGGACATCGAGTCCCTCACCACCGGGCCAGGGAATCGATTTCTGCTTGCCGTCCGGACCGCGCATCTCGTCGTATCGGGCACGGATCTGATAGTGGGCCTTTGCCTCGCCAGGCCCGTCGAGGTGGAGTTCCCAGTCACGGAGGACGTCGCGCTCGACGCCATCGGAGGGACGAGGCGCGATCCCGGAGTCGGAGTAGGTGATCTCGACGTGCCACGGCTCGCCGCCGAACTCAGTGGTCACCTCGCCGTGACCGTCGAGTTCGTGAATGACGAGATTCCGGAGCGTCCAGTAGGGACTCAGTCCGTACTCGCCGAAGTGAAAGAACACCTTCGACTCGTGGACGTGGGGCCGGATGTGCTTTCGTCGGCTCACCGCGACCACCCCCACAGAGGGGACGACCGAAGACGGAGCGATCGCCCGCAGGTACGACCGAATATACCGGCGTGTAGACGTTCGCTATTCCGAGCGGAACATCGAGCAGGTCTCCAATCGATGCGTCGTGTGGACGCTCTCGTGTGGGTCCGTCCGACGCCGCCGTCGACGCCGTAACGTTCAACACACGCCAAGGAGAGGTTACACACGCCCGACCACCTCCTGTGATGGAGCCGTTGGTCGGTGTTCGACCCGTACGCAACACAGCGTACTGCCACCGGCGCGGGTAACTGCCTTGGAACAGTTTTGGGCCCGCGCAGGGTGGTTTCGCTTTCGCGTCACGGACGACACCTCCCATCCTCGAGCGCCGCGCAGCGCTCTCCGGGATAGTCGATCGGACAGCCACAGAACTCACAGATTGGTTGGTGGTTGTGAGCAGGTATTCGGACCCTCACACAACCCACCTCCATTCCCTGTTGAGATCGCTAGCAGGCGTCGACCCGCATAAGCAATCGTGATGAACTCCCTTTTTCCAGGGAGTGGTTCTCAACCCAGAAAGTGCGAATCCGGCCGTTAGAAGCGTCCTACCTTGCGGTGAAGAACACTGGACACGGCGGCAAAATGGAAGTGGACTCGCGGGGATTTGAACCCCGGGCCTTCCCCGTGCCAGGGGGATGATCTACCACTGATCTACGAGCCCGCGTTGCGACCTATCGTACCCGTGGTTCCATCATAAGGGCTTCGAATCGACGTCCATCCGGGATCGACTCACACACAGGCAGCCGACGGGGACCGACTCACACACAGGCAGCCGACGGGGATCGACTCACACACACACACGGACACTGACAGTCGAGCTCCCCTGTATCCCGTCGAACCGGATAGCTCGGGGGTGTCGACCTCCCAGAACGCTTATTCATACGCCACGAAATCCATATGTAATGAGAGGTGAGACCCCTTCGGAACGGATGGTTCGCGTTCTCACTATTGAACCGTCCACGCGTGACCGATCTGATCTGGCACTGCAGCTTGCGTCTCTGGACGAGACTTCCTTCATCGTCCAGTCCGTCTCCTCCGTTGCGGCCGCCCGGACGCTCCTATCGAACGAGCACATAGACTGCGTGGTGTGTCTGCACGATCCGCCGTCGCTCGACGGCGTCGAGGTGGTAGCCAACCTTCGTCAGGATCGGCCCGATTTGCCCGTTCTCCTCGCGAGCGAGGCGACGACGACCGACAGCGCCGTGAACAGCGCAGCGACCGACATCGTACAGGTCTCGAACGGCGACATCCACCCGGAGGTCGTGACAAAGCGGATCCGATCGATCGTGTCCCAAGCACATCGAGGGAACGCCTACGAGCAGATCTTCAACCGGGCCAACGACGGGATCGTCGTCCACGACCCGGAGACGGGCGACGTCCTGGAAGCGAACGATCGGCTGTATTCCATGTTGGGCTACGAACGGGACGGGACGGAACGGCTGACGGTGGGACGGATCACCGCCGGCGTCGACGACTACACCGAAGCGAACGTGCGGGAGGAGGTGAAACGGACCAGCGAACGCGGCGAACGGACCATCGAGACGCTGCTGCAGACGGTCGACGGCGACGAGCGCTGGGTGGAGGTGAGCCTCAAGCCGACCCGAGTCGGGAACGAGGACCGCGTGCTTGCGTTCGTTCGTGACATTACGGGGCGGAAAGAGAGCGAACAGTTGCTCAGTGACCGCGAGCAGCAACTCGAGGCGGTGTTCAACCATCCCGCGTCGTTCGCGGTCGTTCTCGACGAGAACGGTCGAGTCGTGCGAGCGAACCAACCGGCACTTGAGTACGTTTCCGCGTCGGCGGCGGACCTCGAGGGACTCCAACTCTGGGAGACGCCGTGGTGGGACCACGACGAATCGGAAGCCGAACGGATCCGGCAGTCAGTCACGCAAGCGATGAGCGGCGAACCCGTGCGTGTGGTGAGCGAGATCGCCGCCGACACGGGACGTCGATTCATCGATCTCCGGTTCGAACCGGCGGACGCCGGCGAGGTTGGATCCCAACCGATCCACAACATCGCCGTGGGCTACGACATCACCGAACGCAAGACGCACGAAGAGGAGGTCAAAACCCACCGGGAAACGCTGCGCCGTCTCCACGAGATAACCGCGAACCCGGATCTGAGCTTCGACGAACAGGTCGACCGGATCCTCTCGTTCGGCGCCGAACAGCTCGATCTGGACATCGGCTTTCTCTCGCACATCGATACGGAGTCGAGCGCCTTCGAGATCGTCGCCGCCCGCGGCGACCACGAACTGCTCCGGACCGGGAACGAAAGCGATCTCGCGGAGACGTACTGCCGCCGGACGATCGATGCCGGCATCGATGCGCCGCTCGCGATCCGGGATGCGTCGGTCGAGATGGCGGACGACCCGGCCTACGAGAAGTTCGGGCTCGGCTGCTATCTCGGCGCCGAGATAACCGTCAACGGGGAGTTATACGGGACGCTCTGCTTCGCCGATGACGACCCACGCCAGACGACGTTTTCCGGCGAGGAGCAAACGCTCATCGACCTGATGGCACAGTGGATCCGGCGTGGTCTCGAGCAGCGAAGCTACCAGCGTGAACTCGAGGAGACTCGCGACAGGCTGGCACGAACCTTCGAGCGCATCGACGATGCGTTCTTCGCCGTCGATGACGAGTGGCACCTCACCTACGTTAACGAGACCGGAGCGAGCGTTCTGCGCCGGGCGATGAACGTCGACGACGCTTCGGAGCTGCTGGGGAAGCACCTCTGGGAGGAGGTCTCGGACGCGGTCGGAACGACGTTTCACGAACGGTATCAGGAGGCAATGGAGACCCAGGAGTCGGTCTCGTTCGAGGAGTACTACGAGCCGCTTGACGTCTGGTTCGAAGTGAACGCGTATCCCGACGAGGACGGTCTCTCGGTGTACTTCACGGACATCACGGAGCGGAAGGAGCGCGAACGGGAACTGAAAACCAAGACGAAGGCGATGGAAACGGCTCCCGTCGGCATCATTCTCACCGATCCCGACCGGGATGACAACCCGATCATCTACGCGAACGAGCGGTTCGAAGGGATGACTGGGTATACCGAAGCCGAGGTCGTCGGACGGAACTGTCGCCTGTTACAGGGCGACGACACGGATCCCGACACGGTCGCCGAGCTCCGGGAGGCGATCGACGACGATCGGCCGGCGTCCGTCGAGCTGCGGAATTACCGAAAGGACGGGACGGCGTTCTGGAACGCGGTCACCATCGCCCCGGTGACGGACGAGACCGGGACGGTGACCAACTGGGTCGGGTTCCAGCAGGACGTCACCGAGCGCAAGGAGCGAGAGCAGGAGCTCGCCCGGCTGCAAAACCTGCTCGAACGGACGGAGCAGATCGCCGACGTCGGCGGGTGGGAGATCGAGACGGACACCATGGAGGTGTTCTGGAGCGACCATCTCTTCGAGTTGCTCGGGTTCGGCGGCGACGAGGAGCCGACGCTGGATGAGGCGCTCGACGGTTACCGTGCGGAGGATCGCCCGATCGTGGAGCGGGCCGTTGCGGCCGCGATCGAATCCGGGGAGCCGTTCGACGTGACGGCGCGATACCAACGCGAGGACGACAGCCGGTGGCTCCGGGTGCAGGGCGTTCCGATCGTTGACGATGGTGACGTGGTACGGATCCGCGGGGCGGCACAGGACGTCACGGACCGGAAGGAGCGCGAGCAGACGCTCAACGACCTGCTCGAGGCGACGCGATCGTTCATTCGCGCGAGCGACGAGACGGAACTCGTCGACGCCATCGTTGCCGGCGCCAACGAGGTGTTCGGCTACGATATCAGTACGGTTCGGCTGCACGATGCCGAGGCCGGGACGCTCCCGCCAACGAAAGTCTCGTCGGGCGCGACCGCCCGGGTCTCCGAGTTCCCGACGTACGATGACCGCGAGAGCGTGTTCGGGGAGGTGTTCCAGTCCGGTTCGGCGATGGTGCTCGACGATCTGTCCGAATCCGTCGCCCACGACTACGACTCGGTCGACTCGGGGATGGTGTTGCCCATCGACGGGTACGGCGTGCTCTCCATCGGTGCGGTGGAAGCCGGGGCCTTCGACGAGGAGGAGGGCGCGCTCGTCAAGCTGCTCGCGATCGCCGCCGCCAGCGCCTTCGATCGCCTCGATCAGGAATCCGAGATGCGCCACCTCAAGCGGGTCATCGACCACGTCGGGCAGAAGATATTCCTCCTCGACGAGGATCGACGGTTCACGTTCGTGACGGAACCGCTCGCGGACTATCTCGGGACGGACCGGGACACGCTCGCCAAGACCCGGCTCGTCGACATCGTCAGCCCAGAAGACGTCGATACGTGTACGGACGTCCTCGCCGACGTGTTCGCTCACGATCGACACGCGAGTCGCACGCTCGAAGTCGACCTGCTGACCGCGAGCGACGAGCGACTGCCCGTCGAGCTCGAACTCGCGCCCATCAGGGAAACGAGCAACAGGGCCGAGATCGCGGGCGTCGTCACCGACATCAGCGAGCTCGCGGAGACGCGCAGTACGCTGGAGACCGAGCGCGAGCGGTTCAAAACCCTGTTCGAGAACCTCCCGGATCCAGTCGTCGAGACCAAGTTCGTCGACGGCGAGCCGATCGTCCAGTACGTTAACCCCGCATTCACCGACACGTTCGGATACGATCGGGACGCGGCCCTCGGATCGAACCTGAACGCCCTCATCGTGCCCGACGGCGAACTGGAACCCGCGACCGGGCTCGACGACCACGCCGTCGATGGCGAACGAACGAGCACCAACGCACAACGGGAGACGACCGAGGGACGTCGGGATTTCCTCCTGCGCGGCATCCCCTACTCGCGGGAGGACGGTCCCTATGGCTTCGCGGTCTACACGGACATCACGGAACAGAAGGAGCGCGAGCGGTATCTACAGGTGCTCAATCGCGTGTTGCGACACAACCTTCGAAACGATATGAACGTCGTGATGGCGTTGGCCAACCGCTTGGCCGAGAACATCGAGGACGACGAGCTGGCCGAGTATGCACGGACGCTCGAGGACAACGCCGAGGACGTTGCAACCCTCAGCGAGAAGGCCAAACAGATCGAACGCGTCCTGGGCAGACGCGGCAGCGAAACCGGAGCCATCGACGTCGTCCCCCACCTCCGCGACGTGATCGTCGACCTGCAGAACGCGAACCCGGATGCGCAACTGACCATCGACGCCCCTGACGAGCTGTGGATCGCGGCCAACGAGGACATTCGGCGGGCGTGTGTTGAGCTCATCGAGAACGCGATCGAACACAACGAGGCCACAGCGCCCCGCGTCTCGGTCGAAACCCGTGACGTCCCGGAGCGAAACGACTGGGTAGAGCTGTGTTTCCACGACAACGGCTCGGGCATTCCCGACGCCGAGTGGGACATCGTCGCCGGTGAGGAGGACATCACGCCGCTGTCCCACGGGAGCGGACTCGGGCTCTGGCTGACGCGGTGGATCGTCGAGTCCTACGGCGGCGAGATCTATCGCGAACGGCGCGAGAACGAGGCCGGGACGACCGTCGTGCTGCGAGTTCGGCGAGGAGTACCCGAAGCACCACCGGACGGGACCGGCCAGGCCGGGATCTCGTAACCGGCCCGGCCGGGATCTCGCAACCGGCTCGACCGGACCGGGATCGCGCACTCGCTGGAATCGCCGAGATCCGCGAGGAGACCGCCGATCGAGAGGAAACGACTATCACCGTCCAACCAGTGTGGAAGAGGTAATGGCGACTGACTCTCCGACCGTTCTCATCGTGGACGACGAGCCGGACGTCGTCCGGGTGTATGAGCTCGCACTGGGCGATGCATACGACGTTCGGAAGGCCTACGACGGGGAAGAGGCGCTCGAGAAGGTCGACGATGCCGTCGACGTCGTCCTGCTTGACCGCCGTATGCCGGGGCCGTCCGGGCGGGACGTTCTCGAGGAGATCAGGCGGCGGGACGTCGACGTGCGCGTCGGGATCGTAACCGCCGTCGATCCGGACTTCGACGTCGCCGAGATGGACTTCGACGCGTACCTGACCAAGCCCGTCGCCGACGAGGACGTTCGAAAGACCGTCGCGGAGTTGCTCTCCCGTGCGGAGTACGACGACAGCACGACGGAGCTGGTTGCGGTCGCCGAGAAGAAAGCGGCGCTCGAAGCCGAGAAAACCAAGCAGGAACTCGCCGCCAACGACGAGTACCGAGCGCTTGTCGAACGGCTCTCCGAACTCGAAGCGCGCACCACCGAGTCCCTGGACGACGCGACCGAGGAGACCGTCGAGACGGCGGTGGCAGACCGCTCCGGGGACGGAACCGACGGTGACCGGGGCGATCACTTCCGTGAGTGACCGGGGCGATCGCGTCCGCGAGTGACCGGAGCGATCGCGTCCGCCGGGAACGCGAAGCCATATCCGTCGAGATCGGCATACGAACCCACGCCGGATCGGCTCGTGAACCGCGCTGAACCGGCTGTCGGATCGCCATCATCAAATGGCGACGTGACCCATTATGGGTATGCCTGACAGCGGTGGGGAGCGAGTACGAACGGGCGTGGACGGGCTGGACGAGATCCTGCACGGTGGCCTCATTCCGGAACGGAGTTACATGGTTCGTGGTGAACCCGGAACGGGCAAGTCGATCCTCGGACTGCACTTTTTGATCGCCGGCACCGAGCAGGGGGAAACGTCCCTGTACATCAACCTCGAAGAGACGGAGACGGACATCACGCAGAACGCCGCGTCCCTCGGTCTCGACGTCAGCGACGTCGAATTCCTCGATCTGACACCCGAATCGACCGAGTTCACCGAGGAGGAGACGTACGACGTGTTCAGTCCCGACGACGTCGAGCGGGAGCCAGTGACCGAGACGATCACCGACCGCGTCCGCGAGCTGGATCCCGATCGGGTCGTCATCGATCCGATGACCCAGCTCCAGTATCTCGCCCCCGACCAGTATCAGTTCCGCAAGCAGGTGCTTTCGCTCACGCGGTTCTTCGGACAGACGGGAGCGACGTTGGTGTTCACCTCACAGGCCGGCGCCCGGGCCCCCGACGACGACCTCCAGTTCATGTCGGATGGCGTCATCGAACTCGACTACACGGACACGGGACGGACGGTGAGCGTTCCGAAGTTCCGGGGATCGGGCACGCGGAGCGGCGACCACACGATGCGGATTCGGGACACTGGAACGGCCGTCTACCCGGAGCTGCAGCCCGGGGGCAGCGACGTCGAGTACGCGATGGAAACGATCTCGTCGGGCGTGCCGGAACTCGACCAACAGCTGCACGGCGGGATCGAGCGCGGGACGGTGACGATCATCTCCGGACCGACGGGCGTCGGCAAGACGACGACCGGGGCCCAGTTCATGAAGGAGGCCGCCGGTCGGGGGGAACGCTCGGCTATCTACATGTTCGAGGAAACCGAGCGGACGTTTCTCAAACGGTGCTCGTCGGTCAACATCCCCGTCGCGGCGATGCGCGACCGGGGGACGCTCAGCGTCGAGGAGGTCCAGGCGCTCGAACTCTCGCCGCAGGAGTTCGCTCACAAGGTGCGAACTGACGTCGAGGAGGAGGACACGCAGATCGTCATGATCGACGGGATCAACGGCTACGATCTCTCCATCCGTGGTGACGATTCCGAGCTGCGTCGGAAACTGCATAGCCTCTGTCGGTACCTCAAAAGCGTCGGCGTCACCGTGATCCTCATCGACGAGGTGTCATCTGTCACCGGCGAGTTCGAAGTCACGGAAGGTGGAATCAGCTACATCGCGGACAACATCGTCTTCCTCCGACACATCGAGATGAACGGCGAGCTCCGGAAGGTGATCGGCGTCCTCAAAAAGCGGACGAGCGACTTCGAGCGGACGCTCCGGAACTTCCGGATCACCGAACACGGCATCACGATCGGGGAGCCGCTCACGAACCTCCGTGGAATCCTGCAGGGGACGCCCGAGTGGACGGACGACGAGTCGAAATAGACCGGCATGGCCACGATCCAACTCCTGCTCGAAAACCAACGCAACCGGCGGCTGTTGGCCGAGGCGTTGGCGAGCGAACACGAGGTCATCGAGGGGGCCGACGACCTCGAGACCTTCCTTACTGCCGAGTTCGATCTCTGTCTGTTCGACGGCGCCACGTTTCGTGGCCAACGGGACGCGCTCGCGACCAAGAAGGAGCGCGCGTCGCCGGTTTTCCTGCCGTACCTCCTGCTTCTGGGGGATCGGGACCCGGATCAGGCGTCCGAGGAGGTCTGGGAACACGTCGACGAGGTGATATCCACGCCCCTCGACCGTGATGCATTGCTGAATCGGGTGTCGAACCTCCTGCAGCGGCGCGCCCTGTCGCTGGAACGCAAGCGCCGCCAGGAGGTGACCGAGGAGCGCTTCCGGACGCTGTTCGAGTCCACGCCCGATCCGATCGTGGTCGTCACCGGCGAGGGCATCGTGACGGAGGTGAACGACGCGTTCGCCCGGCTGTTCGACATCGATCGCGACGCCGTGCTGAACAGACACGTCACCGACGTCGACGCGTCACCGTCGGAACCGATCGAGAAGCTGTTGCTTCGCGTCGACGAGGCCGGAGACACGACGGTGGATGAGGTCGAGGGCACGGTCGAGATCGAATCCCCAAGGGGGAACACGCACGTCACCGAACTCAACGTGGACGTGGTTGAGGACCTCGGCGATGCGACCGAGCGGATCGGCACCTTCCGTGACGTCACGGATCGCGAGGAGTATCAGCGGAAGTTGGAACGACAGGTGGAGCAGCTGGAGCGGTTCGCGGGCGTGATCGCACACGATCTGCGCGATCCCGTAAACACCGCGAAGGCGAAGACGCGGCTGGCTCGGCGGGAGCGTGACTCCGAGAAGCTAGACGAGCTCGACGACGTGCTCGACCGGATAGACGCGCTCATCGAGGACGTCCTGCTGCTCGCCAAACAGGGGAAAGTCGTCGGCGAGACCGAGCCGGTCGATCTGGGCTCCGTCGTCGAGGCAGCGTGGGCGACCATCGACGCCCCCGACGGGGCGGTACTCCGAACCGAGACGGAGTTGCCGACGATCGATGCGGATGCGGAACGGCTCCAAGCCTTACTGGAGAATCTCCTCCGGAACGCGATTCTGCACGCTGGACCGAACGTGACCATCGAGGTCGGCCCGCTCGAGGAGCGCCGGAGTTTTTATGTGCAAGATGACGGTCCCGGCATTCCCGCCGACGAGCGTGACCACGTGTTCGAATACGGCCACACGACGACCGCGCAGGGGACGGGACTCGGCCTTGCCATCGTCAAGCAGATCACCGACGCTCACGGATGGGAGGTCTCCCTCGAGGAGAGCCCGTCCGGTGGGGCACGATTCGAATTCAGTAGCTAACGACATCTCACCGTCCAGTCAGCTGCGCGAAGCCGCACGCTCCCCCCTCGTCACCGAACGACGATGACGGGGATGGGTGACTGACGGACCAGTTTCTGAGCCACGTTCCCGACGAACAGTCGGTCAGCCACCGATCCGCCGTGGCTCCCGACCACGACCGCATCGAAATCCGGAGCCGTGTTCAGAATCGCTCGCGCGGGGGTCCCGAGCTGAACGAGGGTCTCGATCTCGACGCCGTACGTCGCTGCAATCTCTCGAGCACGGTCGAAGACGTCCTCCGCGAGGTCCGCAGCCGCCTCTTCGAGGTCGTCCTCGAGGGCGAGTCCCGTCGCTTCGCCCAACATTGGCGACGGTTCACCCACAACGTGTAGGACGGTGATCTCGGCGTCCGAGTGGTTTTCACAGGCGTAGGCAAGCGCTTTCCGGGCCATCTCCGAGTCGTCCATCGGAACCAGAACGCGTGAGAGCATACGAGAGCTAGAATCTGACGGGAATTAAAATCGCGGGCCGATCCCCGAACGCTCGCGTGCCACGACGTGGTCGACTCGCAGCCGTGCGAGTACGGGGCTCCCATGCGTGCGAATACGGGATCTATTTGTGACTCCATCACACACACCTCCTATGGAACACGCGGAATACGTGTACACGGTCGGTATGACCGAGTCGGACGTCGATGCCCACCTGCGGGCGGGCGAGCACGGCGTTCTCGGGTTGGCGGACGGCGACGATGCGTACGCGACCCCCATCAGCTATCACTACGACGGCGAGCAGTTCCTGCTTCGGGTCAGCGACCACGACCAGGAGGCGGAAAAGACGAGCTACCTCGAGACGACGGACACAGCCACGTTCGTCTGCTACGAGGCAGCAACGGACGATTCATGGAGCATCCACGTTCGTGGCCCGGTCCGGAAGCGGGAGGAGGACATCGACGAGGCGACGCTCAACGAGTGGTTTCAGCCGTTTCGGCTGTTCGACGAGGCGGTCGAAAACGTCGAATTCACGCTGTATGACCTGCGGATGGAGAGCGTCATCGGGCGTAAAACGTCGGCGGACAGTTTATAAACGGTCGGAGTCGACCGATACCTCGAGATCGACCGACCGCGGTTCGCCCTCGAGCTCCGCCACCGCTCGTTCGACGGTGCGAGCCGCTTCCTCGCGGATCAGCGGGGTGGCCGTACGAAGCACCCAGTCGAAGGAGACGAATCGCGGGAGATCGATCGCGCCGGCACGTGCCGATTCCGGGTCGAACCGGACGCGAAACTCGATCTCGCAGGCGGGAGCGTCCGCCGTCCCGACCGTCTCGTCAGCGTCGTCCGCAGAGTCGGACGCCGCGGCGCCCGCCACCGGCTCGATCAGCCAGTGACCGTGCGCGTCGATGTCGGTCCGGATCGCCCACTCGATCCGCGAGGGGGGATCGACGGCGGTCACCTCCGAGCGGACCGTGTGCGTGAGCTTCCACCAGCGAAAGGTGAGCGCGTACCTGGTTCCCGACCCCGAGTTCGAGCCCGTACCGTCGCCACCCGCGACGTCGTCACCCCCGCCGTCGCCAGCCGCGCCGCCCGCATCGTCGATCCGGTCGACGCGGTCGAGGTACTCGGCGTAGCGTGGGTACGCGGTGAAGTCGGCCAGCAGGTCGTAGACGGCAGCCGGCTCGGCGTACACGGTCGTCCGTACTACGAGTTCGTCCACGGGCGAGTTACCGGCCGATCAGCCCTAAATCCCGGGGTCGTCCACGATACCGGCGCGCCACCCGCGCGTCGACGCCACCGTCGCACGTCACGAGGCACCCTCACGGGCGCCGATTTCGCGATAGATCCAGATCGCGGCCACGTGAGCCCCGAGAAACAGCAGGAATCCGACGACGAGCCCGGCCAGCTGGATGCGACCCAGTCCGCCGGGGACGACCACCGAGAGGGCAGCCAGCGCGACGGCGAACACGAGGGCACTGAACAGCCCCGCGAGCAGGTAGACGCCGAGGTCCGAGGTGGAAAGACGCGTCACTGGTACTGGCTTCGACCGACGCGACCAAAACGACGACGGTTTCGCGTCGGCGGTTCGCGCCGACGGCTCGCTTCGACGCCCGTCACGACCCGCACCGCCCCGACGGGACGCTACGGCGTGTCCGACCGAAGCGCGCCGAGCAGACCGCCGTCGTCCGTTTCCGTGGCCGTTTCGGTCGGCGTGGCCGTTTCGGTCGACGTGGCCGTTTCGGTCGGCGTGGCCGTGTCCGAGTCCAGCAGGCCGTCGTTCGTCTCGGTTTCCGTGGTCGAACCGCTCGCCGTCTCGGTGTCGTTCGGCGCGTCCGTCGGCGTCGGGGTGTCGGAGGAATCGGTTCCGTCGCCGTCGCTCCCCGATCCGTCGTCGGTATCGTTCCCCGGATCGTCGGATCCCTCGCCGAAGATGTCGGTCTCGATCGTTCGGGTCATCGTGTCGAGCGGGACCCGTACCGCGTCGCCGCCGCCCTCCGAGAGGTCGACCCGGAAGTAGAAGTCGGCGGCGAGCGTCGTCACCTGGTCGTTCTGCAGGTGGCTCACCCACCACTCGTCGAGGTGCTCGTTCTCGAGCCGGAACGTGGCGTTGATCGTCTCCTCGCTTCGCGGGGGAACCACGACGGAGGAGTTCGTCGAGCCGGTCCCCATCTCCACGTCGTTCATCGCGACGTCGTAGCCGATCCCCGAGACCGCGATCGGCACCGATCGCGGGTTGTAGACGTCGAATGACATCCGGATCTCGGTCTCCGACTCGGAGACGGCTCCCCACTCGCCGCGCGTCTCGCGGATCACGAGCACGGGATCCGGAACGACGGGACTGGAGGCGTTCACCTCCTTGTCCTCGGTGGAGTTGAACGCCTCGATGAGCGAGGTGTCGATCCCGCGCTCGACGCTCGGTGCGTCAAAGGATCGCCCCAGAAGCGACGAGTGGACGTCCGCGTGGACGGTCAGCGTCGTTTGCTCCCCGTTCCGCAAGTGGCTCACCCACCAGTCGGGAATTCGGCCGTTGTTCATCGCGGTGGTCGTCGGAATCGTGTCGTTCCCGCGGTCGAGCGCAACCCCCGACTTCGTCCCGTTCGCCATCGCGATCCCGTTCAGCCGGACCTCGTAATCGACCGTCAACCCGCCGGCGGTTACCCCGATCGGGTTCGGATTCCGGACGTGGATGTCCGTGTGGATCTCCGTGGTTTCCTCGGTGACGTTCCCGAACGCGTTGTCGACGCCGGTCACGCTCGGCGTGCCGAGCACGCCGGCGGCGAATCCCCCGCCGATCACGACGGCGATGCCGACCACGACCGCGACGGCAAGCTTGATCCCCCCGATCGACCGGATCCCGTTGAAACCCATGGCTACCCAACCGTGACCGCGTGATCGACTTAAATTGCCGCGTTCGGGGCGAAGCGGCGACACGACCCGGACGGCGGTCGTGATCGTTGTGCCGGACTGGACGGCTGGGAGGAGCGGTGACTGCGGCCCCCTGCGAGCCGGATCCGAAACGATAAGTGAGCGCCGTGGAAGGGTCGAGTATGAGCGAGGGAGCCACCGAATCGGACGTCGGATTGGGAGTCGGACTGGCCTGTGCCACGGTCGCCGCGATCGCCGCGATCGTACTGTTTGCGGGGCCGACACAGATGCTCAGCGCGGCCGGCTTCGGCGTGGCGATGATGGCCGCCGTGTTGTCGGTGGGCGCGTTTCACCTCTTCGAGTGACGCCCCACCATCCCGTGTAGTGACGCCCCACCATCCCGTGTAGTGACGCCCGACGAGTAACGAGGACGGGATCGATGACGAGAACGAGAAACCGTTTTACGTTGTCGTCCCGTACGTCCGCCGATGACCAAGTATACGGAGGAAGAACGTCGGATCCTCGCTTACCTCCACGATAGCGCGTCCCGGGGCGAACAGTACCTTCGCTCGAAGACGATCGCCGACGCTATCGGACTCACCGCCAAGCAGGTCGGCAGCCGCCTGCCGAACCTGGCGGAGAAGTCGGAGGAGGTCGACATCGAAAAGTGGGGTCGAGCACGGTCGACCACGTGGCGCGTCTCGCGATCGACGGCCTGACCGCGGACTCGCCGCTCGATCTGCACGCCCTCGGGCTGCCGACCCTCACGGCGAACAGGTGCCCACGCCGGGGCTCGCATCCGGACCGACGCCGACCGATCCACCCCTTTTTATTCACTCCCCCACGTAGCCCGTGATATGACGGTCCGTGTCTCGCGGACGTTCACGTTCGAGGCCGCCCCCGAGGACGTCTGGTCGTTCATCGCCGACCCGGGCAAGCGGGCCAGCGTCATCAGCGTCGTCGAGTCCTACGACGTCCACGACGACCGGCACGCGACGTGGCACCTCCGCCTGCCGATTCCGGTGATTCGATCGACGATCGACGTCGAGACGAGGGAGGTCGAGCGTGACCCGCCCAACCGCGTGAAGTTCGTCGGCCGATCGCGGGCGTTCCGCGTCACCGGGGAACACACGATCGTCGAGGAGGACGGCACGAGCCGCCTCGAGAACGAGTTCGTCGTCGAGGGACGGCTCCCCGGCGTCGAGCGGTTCTTCGAGCGCAACTTCGAGGCCGAGATCGAGAACCTCGAGCGAGCGCTCCACGAGGACGTCGCCACGGGCGCGACAGACTGATGACGGAGCGACCTCCACGATGACGTATCCCATAATGACGCATCCCACGATGACGTACCCCACGATGGCGCATCCCACGATGACGTACCCCACGATGACGCACCCACTACGACGATGACCGACACACGATCCACCCGACTGGCGTGCGTACAGCTCGACATCGACGGCGGCAACGTCGAGGCGAACCTCACACGCGCCCTCGAGGCGGTCGACGAGGCGGCCGCGAACGGGGCCGACCTGATCGCCCTTCCCGAGCTGTTCGACGTCGGGTACTTCGCCTTCGAGTCGTACCAGCGCGCCGCCGTGAGCCTCGCGTCCGACCGCCTCGACCGGTTCGCCGAGCGCGCGCGCCGCCACGGCGTCGCCGTCCTCGCCGGCACGGTCATCGAGGATCTCGGGGCCTCCGCGGCGGACGGGATCGACGTGCCCACGGAGTCGGGGCTCGCGAACGCCGCGGTCCTGTTCGACTCGTCCGGGACGCGCCGACTCGTCTACCGGAAGCACCACCTGTTCGGCTACGGGTCGGCCGAGTCGGAGCGGCTCGAGCCCGGCGAACGGGTCGACGTCGCGGAGATCGGACCGTTCACCGTCGGCGTCACCACGTGTTACGACCTTCGGTTCCCCGAGCTCTACCGTCAACTCCTGGACGCGGGCGCGGACCTCGTCCTGGTGCCGAGCGCGTGGCCCTATCCCCGCGTTGAACACTGGAAGACGCTGCCGCGAAGCCGGGCGATCGAGAACCTCTCGTACGTCGCGGCGATCAACGGCAGCGGAACCTTCGAGAGCGGCGACCAACTCGTCGGACGGACCACGGTGTACGACCCGTGGGGGACTCCCGTCGCCGCCTGTGACGACGCCCCGGAGACCGTGATGGCCGACCTCGATCCCGACCGCGTCGCCGCGGTCCGCGAGGAGTTCCCCGCGCTCGGCGACCGCCGGATCGAGTGAGGGCGGAGCGGGACGCGGTCGACGGAACCTGCCGCCGAGTTCCATACATTTATTCGGGACGACGACGTACCGATGGATGCCGAGGTTTCGACGCTTTTCTCGTCGGAACGTCGGTACTATCCGCTCCCGTCCCGACCACCCGGGTGATGTGAGGACGGACCGTGGTTCGGGATCCGCCACGGCCCGCTCCCCGGCCGCGCACATCACCCATCCATCCGCCTCCCGTTCCGGACCGGCGTCGTCTTCCGATCACCAGAACCAACGGGTTTCGGTCCGGGATCGTCGAGGCTTCCGCCGGCACTCCGGCTAGTCGTCCTTCGTCTTGATGTCCGCCGAGAGGCCCTGTGCCATCTGGATGTCCGTCGAGTTGTTGAGCGTCCAGGCGACGCGGTCGGTGACCGCCTCGATCGCCTCGCGGGCGCTCGGGTAGCCGTTGCCCGACTTCTTCACGCCGCCGAAGGGCAGCTGGACCTCGGCACCGATGCACGGGAGATTGCCGTAGGCGAGTCCGACGTCGGCGCGGTCGCGGTAGTAGTTGATCTGCCGGTAATTCTCGGAGACGATGGCCCCGGCGAGCCCGTAGTCGGTGTCGTTGTGGATCTCGACCGCGCGCTCGATGTCACCCTCGTACTCGAGGAGCGCGACGTGCGGGCCGAAGACCTCCTCGTGAGTGCACCGGAGGTCCGCGTCCGGATCCGCCTCGTAGACGAACGGGCCGACCCAGTGACCGTCCTCGTGGCCCTCCGGGATCTCCTCGTCGTCGAGCTCGGTCCGGTCCACGAGGACGGTCACGCCCTCCCGTTTGGCCAGCTCGTTGTATTTGGTCACCTTCTCGACGTGCTCCGCCTCGATGAGCGGGCCCATGAACGTGTTCTCGTCGAGCGGATCGTCGACCGCGACGTTCTCGGCCACCTCGACGAACCGCCGTTTGAACTCGTCGTAGACGTCCGTGTGGACGATGAGCCGCTCCGAGGAGACGCAGCGCTGGCCGGTCGTCTTGAACGAGGACATCACCGCGGAGTGGACGGCGACGTCGAGGTCCGCCTCCTCGGTGATCACGATGCCGTTCTTCCCGCCCATCTCACACGCGACGCGCCTGCCGGGGACGCCGCCCAACTCGTCCTGGATCATGTGGCCGACCTCCGCCGAGCCGGTGAAGAGGATCGTCTCGACGTCGTCGTTCTCGACGATCGCGTTGCCGGCGTCGCCGAAGCCCTGAACCATGTTGAACACGCCGTCGGGGATGCCGGCGTCGTCGAACATCTCCGCGATGATCTGGGCGCACCACGGCGTCTGTTCGGCCGGCTTGAAGACGACCGTGTTCCCCTCGACCAGCGCGATCGCCATGTGCCAGTAGGGGATCGCGACCGGGAAGTTCCAGGGCGTGATGCAGCCGGTGACGCCGCGGGGCTTGCGGCGCATGTACGCGTCCTTGTCGGGAATCTCGGAGGGAACGACGTCACCCTTCGGGTGGCGCGCGTCGCCGGCGGCCCACTCGACCATGTGGGCGGCCTCGACCACGTCGGCCTTCCCCTCGCTGATCTCCTTGCCGCACTCCTTGGTGACGATCTCGCCGAGCTCGTCGGTGCGCTCGCGGAGCTCGTGGTAGACGTCCCAGAGGTACTCCGCGCGGTCGATCCGGGAGCGCTCGCGCCACTCCTCGAACGCCTCGTCGGCGGCCGCGACCGCGCCGTCCACGTCGTCGGGCGTTCCTCGTTCGAACTCGCCGAGCGTCTCCCCCGTCGCCGGGTTCTCGCTCGTGAACGTTTCGTCGCCGCTGCCCGACACCCACTCGCCGTCGATGTAGTGCTGGTACGTCCCTGCCATAGGGGGGCATACGGGCCCTATGATTCAAAGGTTATCCCCGGTCCGAACGGACCCGGTCGGGTCGATCGGACGAACGGACGAGCAGGCGAACGGACGAGCAGGCGAACGGACGAGCAGGCGAGCGGACGAACGGACGAGCAGGCAAACGAGCCGCGAGCCGGCCGATCCAGGTGCGTCCTACTCCTGGCAGGCGGCGAGCCACTCGTCGGCCCAGCCCTCGATCGCGTCGAAGACCGGACACAACGACTCCCCCTTCGGCGTGAGGCTGTAGTAGGTCGCGACCGGCGCGTCCTCCTCGAGCCGGCGCTCGACGAAGCCGGTCTCCTGGAGGTCCTCGAGCACCCGCGAGAGGGTGCGCGCGTTGGCGTCCGTCGATCGTTTCAGCTCGTTGAACCGTACTTCGCCGTTCTGGAGCTCGTGGAGGACCACGAGCCGCCAGCGCGAGCCGATCTGTTCGATCGAGTCGACCACCGGACACGCGCCCGGATTCGCCGCGGCGGCATCGTCAACGTCGGCAGCGGCGTCCGACGCTTCGGACGCGGCGGCTCCGGCACCGGACGTGGTTTCGGCGCTGGCGTCGGTCGGAGTGTCGGTGCTGGCGTCGGTTCCGGCGTCGTCGGTCTCGAGAAGTTCCGGCGATGACATCGGTGTTACCTGATAACCTTCTTGTCCGGGAACGGATATAAGGGTTCGGTTCCTACAGCAGGTTACACGATGTTACCAGAAATCGCGACGTTACCGCTACAGTCCGCTTCCCCGTTCGACGCTCCGCTCGCCGCGGAGCTGTTCCTGCTCGCCCGCGTCGTCTTCGGCGGCGTGCTGGCGTTCACGGGCATCAACCACTTCCTCGACGTCGAGGGAATGGCCGGCTACGCCGAGATGAAGGGCGTTCCGCTGCCGACGTTCTCCGTGATCGCCTCCGGCGTGCTCCTCGTCTTCGGCGGGCTCGGGATCGCGGTCGGCGTCCTGCCCGCGCTCGCCGCGGGTGCGCTCGCCCTGTTCCTGCTCGTGGCGACGCCGATGATGCACGACTTCTGGGCGGTGCCGGAGGACCAACAGGAGTCCGAGATGACGAGTTTCCTCAAGAACGCCGGCCTGTTTGCGGCCTCGATCGGCTTCCTCGCGCTCGCCTCGATCGAGTGGCCCTACGCGATCGGCGTCGGCGTCTTTTAAGTAGGGATTAGGAACTCCGTCCTCTAGGAGTCGTTCGAGAGAGCAAAGCTCTCTCGTGATCACGAAAGTCATAGATTTTCGGACGACAACGCAGGAAGCAAAGCGACGGCAGTCGCTGCGTAGAGCGGGGAGTTCACTAACTGCTCATAAGCGGGATGTTAACTATCCGACGGCAGTATGAGACGCCGTATGCAGCCCTCCACCCAGGATCACTCGACTCGACCCCGGCTCACTCGACGGCGGATGGCCCGAATGACGGGTATCGTTGGTCTGACCGCGGTCTCCGGCTGTCTCTCGGAGCGCTTCCGACTCGATGCGTGTTCGGAAACGACGCTCCAGCTCGACGTGGCGTCGACGTCACACGTTTCCAACGAGTTCTCCACGCCGCTCGACGGCGTCACGTATGCCGGACGTGCGGCCGTGGAGGCGGCGATCGAAGGCGGCGAGGCGACCGCTCGCGGATACTACACGCCGTCACTCCCGACGGCATACGTCGTGACTACCGCACCCGAGTACCATCGCATCGAAACCGAAACGATCGACTCGGTCACGGTTCCGGGCGTTACGTATTCAGTCTCGGTCGAAACCCACGAATCGGGGTCCGACGCGGACACGGGCGTTGCGTTTGCGGACCTGCCGGAACACGACAAAGACGCGATTCGGGGTGCGCTCGGGAACACGAGCCTCATCCACGCTCCCCACTACCCGCCGTTTGAGGTCACGTTCGCATACGACTCGTCGGACCGGAGACGTCGATCGCGATTCATCCCGGAAGTCGACGAACGATACGTCGAATGGGACGGCGAGCTGCTCCGGTTCGACTTCGAAGCGGAGCGATCGGTCGAGCTCACGACCACAACCCTGCGATCCACACACGTTGCATCCTCACCGACCGCGTTCCGCCAGCACGTCGGTAACGAGCGTGGCGAATCGATCGAGGACCCCTCCGAGAAGCAACGCGCGATCCTCGAGGAGGCGATCGAAGAGGAATACGGGGAGTGCCGGCCACATTCGGACGCGTTCGCGGACCTCCTCGCGACGCTCTCGGCGGGGGATCGAACGATCGTCCCCCTCGTCCGCTACGACGGCGCGTGGTTTTTCACACATCTCGCGCGACCGAACTGACGTTCGGACGGATACGATCCGGGCGCCCGGGAGTGCCCCGGCCATCGGAGCGCGTTCCGACCGCATCACGATCACTTATCACCGTTCCCTGACCATTCATACGCAATGACCGAAACACCGTCGACCACGGGCCTGCACCACGTGACGAACATCTGTACGGACATGGACGAGACCGTCGCCTTCTACGAGGACGTCCTCGGCTGGAACACGGTCAAGCGGACCCAGAACTACGACGACCCCGGGACCAAACACTACTACTTCTCGCCCACGCCCGCCGGCGAGCCCGGCACCGTCGTCACCTACTTCGAGTACCCGAACTCGCGTGGCGCGCCCGGTCCGGGCGCGAGCCACCACTTCGCGTTCGGCGTCGAGGACGAGGCGACCCTCCGGGAGTGGCAGGACCACCTGCGCGACCGGGGCGTTCGGGTCTCGGCGGTCAAGGACCGGACGTATTTCAAGAGCATCTACTTCAGCGACCCCGACGGCCTGGTCTTCGAGCTCGCGACCCAAGAACCGGGATTCACGGTCGACGAGGAGACCCCCGGCGAGACCGAGATCGACCCGTTCGAGGAGGGATACGAGAACTGATGGCGGACGATACCGATCGCGGCGCCGACGAACCGCGAACGCGAAGCGACGGCCCAGGCGACGCCGACACAGCCCGCAGCGTCCGCGGCGGGGAGCCCGACGCGTTCGGGTCCCCGTACCGGCTCCTCTCGGGGTCGGTCGTCCCCCGGCCGATCGCGTGGGTGTCCTCGCGCGGGCCGGCCGGAGAGAACCTCGCGCCGTACAGTTTCTTCACGGTCGCGGCGATAGACCCGCCGATCCTGCTGTTCGCGCCGGCGGCCACCCGGGAGGTCCCCAAGGACTCGCTGGCGAACGCGCTCGAGACCGAGGCGTTCGCGATCAACGTCGTCACGCGCGATCTCGTCGCGGCGATGAACGAGACCGCCGCCACGCTGCCGCCCGGGGAGAGCGAGTTCGACCGCGCCGGGATCACGCCCGTCGAGTGCGACCGGATCGACGCGCCGCGGGTCGGGGAGGCGGCCGTGAGCTTCGAGTGTGCGCTGCACGACACGGTTTCGGTCGGCGGGTCGACGCTCGTCCTCGGCGAGGTCGTCTACGCCCACGTCGACGAGGCGATCACGACCGACGGGAAACTCGACGTTCGAAAGCTCGACGTCGTCGGCCGGCTCGCCGGGAACTGGTACGCCGAGACCGGCGACCGGTTCGAGCTCGAGCGGCCGCCGTGAGCGGGGAGTCGCGGCGCGTTCGCCGCGACCCCTCCGTAACGTAACCACGCGCCCGGGTCCCCGGTCACCCGCCGAACGCGCCGAGGCTCGCCTGGAGGTCGCGCGTCGACCGGCGTTCGGCGACCTCGTATCCGACCAGGTCCCGGAGATCGACCGCGTAGGTCGACCCCGCGCGCTCGAGAACGAGCAGCCGTCCCTTCGTCCCGATCACTCGGCCGGTGAGCATCGTCTCCGCCACCGGTCGGTCGGAGAGGTCGAGGCCGTACTCGAACGCGAACCGGTCCGTCACGTCGAACCGGTCGAGCAGCCGCTCCCAGGCGTCCGCATCGACGGTCGCCGCCAGGCCGGACCGCTTGGTCGGGATGCGAACTCGATCGACGAGGTGGTCCACGTCCGCGGCCAGACCGGCCTCGATCTCCCTGGCAATGCAGCCGTTCTCGACGGTCCGAACGTGGGCCCCCCTGTCCGCGCCCTGTTCCCGGAGGCGGGTCTCGAGGCGCCAGAGGCGTGTCACGCCGACCTTGAACCGGTCGGGCGCGAAGGCGGCGAGGTAGACGGCGTGCGGGTCGTGACAGTCCATCTCGTCCTTCAAGCACGTGCCGGTACAGCGCGCACAGACCCAGACGTCGCGGTGTGACGCACAGTACGGCGTCGCGGGCTCCGCACACGCGATGTGGGCGTCGTCGTGGATCGTGCCGGCACAGTGCCGGTCGCCGAGGTCGTAGACCAGTTCGCGGCCCGGAGACAGGTCCATCCGGTCGACCGCACCGTCACCGTCGGCCACGAGCAGCCCCGCCGGTCCCGGATCGCCGCCCGACCCGACGCCCGTCTCGTAGCCGACGATCTGCATACGGCGACGTAGGCGAAAGAGGGCTTAGAAGGGTTCGGTTCGTGGGGGGTGTGGGACGGGTCCCCGTCACCAGAGATCGCTCACTCGGCGTGTTCGGGCGCGGTCTCGGCGTGTTCGGGCGCGATCTCCGCGATCAGCTGACGGGTCGCCCGACGGACCGCCTCGTGGCTCGAGCGCTCCGGCTCCCAGCCGAGCGCCGAGAGCTTCTCGATGGAGAGACGCATCTTCGGGACGTCGCCGGTCCAGCCGCGGTCGCCACCGGTGTACTCGTAGGCGGGGTCGAGCCCGAGTTCCTCGCTCACGACGTCGGCGATCGCGGTCACCGAGGTCGTCGTCCGCGTGCCGAGGTTGTAGGTGGCGAACGCGCCGTCGGCGTGTTCGAGCACGTGCCGGATCGCGTCGACGCAGTCGGTCACGTGGAGGTAGGACTTCTCCTGGCGGCCATCCCCGAGGATGGTCAGGGTCTCGGGGTCAGCCTGCAGCTTCTGGATGAAGTCCGGGATCACGTTGCCGCGCTGGTGGGGACCGACGATGTTGGCGAAGCGGACGTTCCGGACGGTCAGCCCGTAGGAGTGGGCGAACGTCGACAGCAGCGCCTCGTCGGCGAGCTTCGCCGACCCGTAGATCGAGATCGGCTCGAGGGGCGCGTAATCCTCCGGCGTCGGTCGAGGCGCCTCGCCGTAGACCGTCGAGGAGGAGGTGAACACGAGCGTGTCGACGCCCGCCTCGACCATCCGCTCGGCCACGTTGTAGGTCATTTCGGTGTTCTCCTCGAACAGCTTGCGGTCGTCGTCGTAGTTCGTGTCGGTGTAGGCCGCGAAGTGGAAGACGACGTCGAGATCCGACGTCAGGGCGTCGCCGACGTCGTCGGGGTCGGTGAGGTCGCCGTGCACGAACTCGGCGCCGTCGGGAACGCGGTCGCGGTCGCCCTTCGAGAGGTCATCGATCACCCGCACGAGCTCGGCGTCGTCGACGAGGTCGCTCGCGAGGTGGCTACCCACGAGCCCCGCGCCGCCCGTGATCAGCACCCGCGCGCCTGCAAGGTTCATACGCGCCCTCGGCGGGCGTGCCGCAAGTGCGTTGCGTTCCGGGTCGGTCGCGGACGCGAATGGCGAAAGCCACTACCCGGTGCCCGGCGAAGCGCGGGGTATGCAGGACGCACACGACGTCGTCGTGCTCCGGTACGGACACCGACCGGGGCGCGACGACCGGATGACGACCCACGTCGGGCTCACTGCCCGAGCGCTGGGCGCCGACCGGGTGATCCTCCCGGACAACGCCGGCCAGTCGGCCGAGACGGTCCGGGACATCACCGACCGGTTCGGCGGCCCCTTCGCGGTCGAGCTCCGCGGGGACCAGCGGTCGGTCGTCCGGAACTGGGACGGGACGGTCGTTCACCTGACGATGTACGGCGAGCCGGTCCAGTCCGTCGAGGAGGACGTTCGGGAGGCGCACGCCGAGGGCCCCTTGCTCGTGGTCGTCGGCGGCGAGAAGGTGCCCTGGGAGCTGTACGAACACGCCGCGTTCAACGTCGGCGTGACGAACCAACCACACTCCGAGGTCGCCGGGCTGGCGGTTTTCCTCGACCGGCTGTTCGCAGGTGCCGAGCTCGACCGCGAGTGGACCGGGGCCGATCAGGTCGTCGTGCCGCAGGCCGAGGGAAAGCAGGTCGTCGATCCGGAGGACGCACCCGGCGAGGGACCCGTCAAAGACTCCCAACCGGACGAGTAAGGAACGCTCGACCCAACGACTACCGGGAGCGCTTCGATCGGAGCCGCGCGATCCGGACGCGAAGTTCCTGCCGGCTCGTTCCGCGGACGCGGCGCGTGACTGGGTCGCCCATCGGAACGACCGAGAGCCGGTCGAGCGAGGGCGGCCAGTCCCGATAGCCGCGGGCGTCGTGGGCGTCCCGGAGCGCGTCAGCGATCGACGCGGCGTCGATCGATCCGGTCCCGTGGATCCCGGACGCGCCGACCCGGGCGGTGGCCGCGTCGGTCCGGGACCGTCCCCGACCGATCAGGAGCCGGTCGCCGAGCGCGAAGGGAATCCACAGCGGCGCGACGGCCACGAGGAGGAGGCCGCCGGCGAGCGCGTACACGACCCAGGGAACCGACCGGTCGCCGCGGTCGCCGGCGCCAAGCATTCGGGGGCGCTCGGACCGATCGCCGTGATCGGCGTCGCCGTATCCGGTCCGTCGTGAGAGGAGCTCGGCGCCCAGCAGCGCCACCACCTCGACGACGAGCGCGGGCGCCAACAGCGCGGTCGCGAGCCGCGCGCGGCGTGAGCTCCCGCGAAGCAGCGCGTGGGTGACCAGCGCGTCGAAGGCGGGATCGTCGAGGTCGGCCAGCCGCGTGGGAACGACGAGCGTCGTCCCCGTCCGGGTCGCGACGACGCCAACGTTCATCGCGCGTCGGTCCACGACGCGGACTGCCGGCGGGTCGATCCGTGCGGCGTCGGCCACGTCCGCGACGCGCTCGACCAGGGAGTCGACCGTGGGATCCCCGGTCGATGCGGCGCCGTCGGCGGACGCGGACCCGCCGCCCGCCCCGGGATCGACTGCCGCCGACCGTGAATCGATCGCGCGGTCGACGATGACCGGACCGAGCGCGTAGGACCCGCCCAGCCCACCGACCGTCGCGATCGCGACGGCCACGCTCGTGTCGAACGGACCGCCGACCACGACCTCCGCAACGAGAACCGCCGGACCGCCGAGGAGTGCGATCGCAACGGTCGCGAGCAGCGCCGCGCCCAGGAACTCGGCCCGCGAGGGCGATTCCGTGGCGATCGCGCCCGCCCCGGACCGACCGCGATCGACGTCGGAGTCGGACATATCCACGGGGTCGCCCCGTCGCCACAAGAGTCTGCCGACGTGCGGATGCGACGTTGCGGGCGAGCTACGCACCGGCCGACCGGTGCCAGCCGATCCGGAGCCGGTCGCCCATCGCTTCGATCCTTTTAAACGACTGCCGAGTCGAGTACACCGCAATGGCTTTTGAGGATCTGTTGAACGACCCCGTCATCCAGAAGTACCTCCACGAGCTGGTGGGACCGACGGGGATGCCGGTTGCGGCCGCACCCCCTGAGGGGGAGGTGACGGACGAGGAGCTGGCCGAGGAGCTGGGCCTGGAGCTCAACGACGTTCGTCGCGCGCTGTTCATCCTGTACGAGAACGACCTGGCGACGTACCGTCGCGTCCGCGACGAGGACTCCGGGTGGCTCACGTACCTGTGGACCTTCCATTACGACAACATTCCGGAGAACCTCAAAGAGGAGATGGACCGGCTCCTCGAGGCGCTCGAGGAGCGTGAGGAGTACGAGCGCACCCACGAGTTCTACCTCTGTGACGTGTGCTCGATCCGCTTCGAGTTCGGCGAGGCGATGGACTTCGGCTTCGAGTGTCCCGAGTGCGGCTCGCCGATCGAGGCGATGGAGAACGACCGGCTCGTCGAGGCGATGGAGTGGCGGGTCGACCAGCTGCGCACGGAACTCAACGCGGACGTGGGGAACTGATGGTCGTCCTGGCAACCAAGTGTTACGTCTCGGGCGACGCACGCGACCGCGCGCTCGACGGGATGAACGCGCTCGTCGACAACGCGATCGGCGACCTCCACGTCGAGTGGCAGGTCGGCGTTCGCGAGGACGACTTCGTCCAGGTCGACGTGACCGGCGAGGACGCCACGGTCGCGCGCAACGCGCTCGCCGAGGAGTGGGGCGAGATCGTGACCCACGACGAGGGGCTCCAGCCCGGCGAGGAGTACGTCGGCACCCTCGAGTCCTGGGACGACGACGGGTTCGTTCTCGATGCGGGGTCGGGCGTCGACGTCCGGATCCCCGCGGACCGGATCGGCCTCGGTCGCGGATCGCCCGCGCAGGTGGTCGAGCGGTTCGGCCTCGTCCAGCACCTTCCGATGCGGTTCGTCTACGCTGCCCCGGTCGACGAGGCGGACGGCGAGGACGGAAGCGACGAGGACGGAAGCGACGAGGGCGGAAGCGACGAGGGCGGAAGCGACGATGCGGACGCCACTTCCAGGCTCGCCGACGCCGAACGCGACCGCCTCTACGAGTGGCAGCGCGGTCCCGGGCGCGTGACCGTCAACTCCGTGACCCGCGGGGAGGCCCGCGCGACGGTCAACCGCGCCGGCCACGCACGCGACATCGTCACGGTCGAGCGGCTGGGTCTGCTCGAACAGAGCATCGTCTGCGGCGAGGGCACCGATCCGCCCGGACTGCTGGCCGCGATCGGATCGTACCTCCCGGCCGAACTCCGGTGTGTCGTCTGACCGATCGCCGTCTCCACTCGTATCCGTGAACCGACGATCCATCCTGGCGCTCGCGACGGTCGCGCTACTTGCCGCCAGCGCCGGCTGTCTCGGCTACGTCACCGGCGGCGGCGAGATCGCAAACGAGACGCTCGACGCCGAGCCGCCCGGCGAGTACCCCTGGAACGGCTCGACCGACGCCCGGATCGACCTGCGGACCGACGGCACGTATCTGGCCGTCTACAACGCCACCGGCCGCGAGGAGTTCCGTCTGTACCAGGAGACCGGGTACGGAACCGAGGACCCGCTCGAGTTGCGGGCGTTCCGGTACCAGTATCCGAACGGGACCGTGATCAACGGATCCCAGTTCCGGGCCCGTGGCGGCGAGATCGAACAGACGACCGAGGAGGTGTGGGTCCGGTTCGGCGACGGGATGGACGGCGGAGCCATCGCCTACGCCGGCGACGGCTCCCCGCGCCGGTTCATCGCGCGGACGTACGTGACCGGATCCTACGAGGTCCGTCTGCCGGAGGGGTTCACGACCGACCTCAGACCGTTCGGCCACGCCTCCCCGCGCGGCTACGAGGCGACGACCATCGACGGACAGGAACGGCTGGTCTGGGAGGAGGTCACCACTTCCGTGCTCGTAGTCCAGGCGTATCGCCGGGGAGATCTCCCGGTCTTCGGCGTCATCGCCGTCGTCGCGCTGGTGATCGGCGTCGCCGGCTACCTCTACTTCCGGCGCCAGCTGGAGGCCCTCCGCGATCGACGCCGGGAGATGGGCCTCGAGGACGTGGAGTCGGACCTCGACGACCTCGATGACGACGACGGTCCGCCTCCGGGGATGCGGTAGCACCGTCCCGGGGGCCGATCGACGATCCCCTCCGACCGCACCCGGACCCGACGGCGACGGGGTTTTGACGTGCTGGCACCTACCGGCCGGTATGCGAGTCGGGATCGTCACCGTCGGCGACGAGCTGCTGTCCGGGGACACGGAGAACACGAACGCCACGTGGCTGTGCGACCGGCTCGACGCGCGCGGCGTCGAGGTACGCCGCGTGACGACGCTTCCCGACGACGTCGCCGACATCGCCCGGACGGTCAACGAGTATTACGCCGAGTACGACGCCGTGATCGTCACCGGCGGGCTCGGCCCCACCCACGACGACCGCACGATGGAGGGGGTCGCGGCGGCCTTCGGTCGGGAACTAGTCGAGCATCCGGACGCCGTCGAGTGGCTCGACGGCCAGGACGGCTACAGCGCGGCGGATCTGGCCGACGGGACCGCGCACCTGCCGGCCGGCGCGCGCCTCCTCGAGAACGACTCCGGGGTCGCGCCCGGCGCGGTCGTCGAGACCGTGTACGTTCTGCCTGGCGTCCCGGCGGAGATGCGGGCGATGTTCGAGCGGATCGCCGACGAGTTCTCGGGAACGCCGCGACACGTCGTAACGGTCGAGGTCGACGAGCCCGAGAGCGCGCTCATCGACCGGCTCGAGGAACTCCGCGACCGCTTCGACGTCACGGTCGGCTCCTATCCCGGCGAGACGGTCCGGATCAAGCTCACCGCCGAGGAGGTCGCGACCGCCGAGGAGGCGGCCGGCTGGCTCCGGGAGCGGGTGCAGTCACCGGCGTAGCGGGCGGATCCACGGAGATTCCGGCCTCCGGGTGGCCTATCGATAGACCGAGGCCAGCCAGACGGCGGTCAAAAGGAGGCTGACGACGAGCACGGCGACGGACGTCTCGGGGATCGGTAGCGACGCGGATCCGGTTGCGAGCGGTAGCATACGCGCAGTTGGCCCGCGGGGGTTGTAAGCGTTCAGGCTTCGGGTCGACGGTGAGGGGTGACGGATGACTTCGACCGCAGTTTGTGCCTACGGCACGTCTTTTATACCGGACGTCGTTGTCCCGATATGGGCGAGATACTCGGATCGACCCTCGCCGGGTACAGCGTGATGACCGTCGACGGCGAGGAGGTCGGCACGCTGGTGAACGTCACGATGGATCCGACCACCGGTGACCTCCGACGGTTCGTCATCGATCCCGAGGGCCGAACGCTTCCGGGGTTCGAGACGAACGACGACGGGCACGTCGAGATCCCGGCGCGGACGTTCCGGTCGCGCAGCGACTACATCCTTATCGATCCGACCACAGCGGACGGCCCGAGGGAAGGCGGCAACGACTCGACCGCGCGAGAAGACGACTCACCCGTGCGAGGAGACGACTCGACCGCGCGAGGAGACGACCGGGGTCCGGCCGCACGGGACTGATTCCCGCCCAGCTACACACCAGACCATATATGATCCCCGCTATACTTCCTCCAATACATACCCCCGTCTCGCTGCAAGCGGCGCTCGCGCCGCCGGTCGAGTGGGCCACCTTCGCCGGGTTCCTGCTCGTTCCCGGACTCATCGCGACCCTGCTCTGGTCGCCGTTCCTCATCGTCGACCGGATCCGGTCGCTGCTCGCGGCGCTCCCGCCGACCGGGTCGGTCCTCCCGACGTACCTGCTCGCCGGCGTCGGCGGCTCGATCCCGTACATCGTCGGCGCGACCGTCGTGACGACGACGGTCGATACGGCCGGCGCCGCCTGGAGCAACGCCTTCATCACCGTCGCAGTACTGCTGTTCGTCGGCTACGCGGTCGGGGTACCCGTGGTCACGAACGTGGCGTTACCCCGGCTCGCTCTGGATTGGGACCCGACCGGGTACGGTCCCTCGACGTGGGTCCTGCTGGCCGCCGGCGGCGCGAGCTACGCGCTGTTGTTCTCCATCCCGTTCGTCGTGGTGAGCTTCCTGCTGGCGCTTCCCGGAGGGTACTGATGCGGGAGCGTTCGCGGTGGTCGGACCGCGGGGGTCGCTCACGCCGGTCGCGCCGGAGGTTCCTCGCGTCCGGGGCCGCCACGGTCGCCGCGACGACGCTCCCGCTGGTCGCCGGCTGTCTCGGCCGGACCGCTGAGACCCTTCGGCTGAGCGCGTACGACCGCGAGTCGCTTCCCGATTCGGTGCTGTTGGCGGACCCGACGACGCCGACCGCGCGGTTCGCGATCGACTATCCCGACCGATACAAACGCGACCGCTACCGGACCCTGATCCGGACCGGATCGATGACGGCGCTCAACTACGAGCTGACCTACACCTACGAGTTCGGGTCCGAGACCCGTGAGGCGGCGCGGTTCATCGTCGACGAGGGATCAGGTGAAGACGTCGCGGACGCTGGGGACGCCGAGGACGACGGAGACGCCGAAGACGACGGAGACGCCGAGGACACGTACTATCGCGTCCACATCGAGGACCAGCGAACCGTCGAGCGGGAGTGGTGGGAGTTCTACCTCGACCTCGTGGACGATCCGCCGGAGGACGCCGAAGGGGTGACCCCGCCCATCGAGTCGCTCTCGGCGGCCGATCGTCGGATCGTCGACGCCGCGCTCGGGGCCGTCTACGCGGACCGGAATCCGCCGATCGACGTCGGCGGGGACGCGTTCGGCACCCGCGGGCCGCTGTACCACGAGTTCCTCGACGCGGACGCGAGCGTCCTCGTTCCCGATCCGTCATTCGAGTACGTCCGCTCAAACGACCGGTGGTTCGCCGCTCGCGCCGAGCAGGGGACCGCGACGCCGACCGAGACGACCCACTCGGTCGAGCCGGTCGCGGACACGCGTGCTGGCTTCGAGGACCACGTCCGGTCGACGCTGATTCGGGCCGACCTCTCACCGGGATCGCTCCCGGACGGGGAGGCGGACGTGGTCCGGACCGCCGTTCGAACGCCCTTCTACGAGGAGGAGCTGCCGATGTCCGCGGCGCTCCGGTCCGTGATGGAGCGGCTCGGGGCGGGCGAACATCTCCCGGCGGACGACGCGTTCGAGCTCGGGATCGAGTTCGACCACCTCTTCGCCACCGTCGACGGGACCGTCTACGCGTTCGACCTGAGCGTGCAGCCGTGACCGGTGAGCGTGCAGCCGTGACCGGTGAGCGTGCAGCCGTGACCGGTGAGCGTGCAGCCGTGACCGGGACGTCGAGCCGTCGGGCCCGATGCCCCCAATAGCTTCAAACCCCGTCGCGTTCTCCGGGACCGTAGTGACCCAACGGCTCTCGACCATCTCGCCGCGCGCCCTCGAGACGTTGCCGGTCGAGCTGGCGATCCTCGATTCGGACGGCACGATAGTTCTCGTCAACGACGCATGGCGGCGGTTCGCGGACGAGAACCACGGCGTCGACCCGGACTACTGGGTCGGACGGGACTACCTGGCGATCAGCGAGCGGGCATACGATGACCCCGACGTGGCCGCGATCGTCGACGGACTACGGGCGATCCTCGGCGGCTCCGACGAGCCTCTCGACGTGGAGTATCCCTGTCACTCGCCGGACCGACAGCGCTGGTTCCGGATGGAGGCCGTCGGGTTCGACCACGGCGGCGGCCGGTACGCGACGGTGATCCACTACGACATCACGGAACGCAAGCTCGCCGAACTGGCGGCCACGTCCGGCGAACATCAGCTCAAGACGATCCTCGCGGTGCTCACCCACGACATCCGAAACCCGCTGACCGTCATCGACGGCTACGCGGAGCTGCTTGGCGAGGAACTGGACGAGACGGAGAAAACGGAGATCATCCGTCGGGCCGCAAAGCGGATCGCGGAGATCGCCGAAGCCACCGTCGAGTTCACGCGCTCGAGCACGCTGACCGCCGTCGAGCCGGTCAGGGTCTCCGAGCTGGCCGAGGCGGCCTGGACGGGGGTCGCCACCGCGGACGCGACGTTGGCCGTCCACCGGACGCCGACGATACACGGCGACCGCCGGCTCCTGCTACAGCTGCTCGAGAACCTGTTCCGCAACGCGGTCGCGTACGCCGGCCCGGACTGTACCGTGACGGTCGGTCCCCTCGAGGACGGCTTCTACGTGGAGGACGACGGCCCCGGGATCCCGGAGCCGATCCGCGAGCGTGCACTGGAGGCCGACTTCTCGACCGGTGGAACCGGCGGGCTCGGACTCCCGATCGTGGCGTCGATCGCGCGGGCGCACGGGGGAAAGCTTCGGATCACCGACGGCAGGAACGGAGGTGCCCGCTTCGAGATCACCGGGATCGACGACGTCGCACCGTGAGGCGGAGCGTCGTGCCGATCCCGTCGCCGTGATCGGGGTCACCGAACCGGCAACGCGGCTGCCGCGTCCACCCTCGAGTCGATCGGTTCTTCCGCCCGACCGACGTACGGCGAGTATGCAGCTCTCCGCCGTCGACCTCTCGCCGGTCCCCGACGCAGGAACCGCCGCCGACGCGTACGAAAACACCGTCGAGGCCGCCCAGCAGGCGGATCGATTGGGTTTCGAGCGGTTCTGGGTCGCCGAACACCACGCGATGGCCGACACGCTCGCGGGCACGACGCCCGAGGTCCTGCTCGGACATCTGGCCGCGGAGACGGACACGATCCGGCTCGGGTCCGGGGCCGTGTTGCTCAACCACTACAGCCCGTTCAAGGTGGCCGAGGTCTTCGGCGCGCTGGACGGGCTGGCTCCCGGCCGTATCGACGCGGGACTCGGGCGCGCGAACGGCTCGCCGGCGGCCGACCGCGCGCTCGGCACCGACCGCCACGCGACGGACCCCGACGGCGACCACCGGGAGAAGATCGAGGCGGTCGTGGCCCACCTCGCGGACGAGTTCCCGGACGACCACGCCTATAGCGACCTGGAGATCCCGCGGTCGGGGGCCGAGACGCCCGTCCCCTGGGTGCTCGGGTCCAGTCCCTCGAGCGCCGCGATCGCCGGCGAGTTGGGCCTGCGGTACTGTTTCGCCGCCTTCATCCGCCCCGGGTTCGCGGAACGTGCGTTCGAGACGTACCGGAGTCGGTTCGAGGCCGCCGACAGACCCGGCGCGCCCGACTCCCCGCACGGGATCGTGGCAGTCAACGCCGTCTGTGCGCCGACCGACGCGGAGGCGGCCCGGCGCCGCGCCGTCGCCGAGGCCTCCTTCGCCCGGATGCGCCGCGGGGTGGTCGGCACCCGACCGTCGATCGAGGAAGCGATCGACGAGCTCGGCGGCGTGCCCGAGCCGACCCCGGAGACGCTCGCCGCCGACGAGTGGCCGCGGGCGATATCCGGCGCTCCCGACACGATCGCGGGCCTGCTCGAACGGCTCGCCGACCGCGTCGGGGTCGACGAGGTGATGATCCAGCACGTCCAAGCCAGCCACGCTGACGCGCTGGAGTCGCACGAGCTGATCGCCAAGGGCGTCGGGGTCGTCTGAGTCACGGGCCGTCGGCATCGGCTGGACGTCGAAATAAAAGTAAAAATTCATACACTAATTAAAAACAGACAGAATAGAAATACAATTAGAAAGGATATATAATAACTTTAAATAATATATTCGGAACGGCGAATCAAACGTGTTCCCGAACCCAGCTGTACTCCCGCAAGGAAAGCTCGATAGAATCGCGTAATATGGCGATTCAAGGCGGAATACGGAAAACACGGTCCTCTCGAAACAGTCGGAAAGAGCGGAGAACCTCGATGATTATCTTGGATCTCCCAACCACTGATATCGGTGAACTATTCGTTAAATATTAATATTTTATATGAATAAGTGAACGAGATGCATATGAAATGAACTATTAGGCTGAAGATATTACTTTTTGCTCGGATTAATAACCCGATGAGTTAGTATCACGATACCGGAATAAATCGACACTCCGTCGGTTGGTAGCAACCATATTTTGTCGTCTTTTATAAACTATCTCTAAATTATATATTGTATTAAATGTGGTAATATAATTATATATTAATATATTATATATTGGAATGTGGGAACGGTACCTCGGCAGTTGCGATCGGTTCGGCTCGGACTCTCGTCAAGAAGTACGTCGGAGCCCAGCGCTCAATCGAGCACGAGAAAAGCCGACCAGTGAGCGACGCTACCTGCAGTCGCTTGATCGCGTATCGGTTTGAATCATCGGCGTCATTCGTATTTGAATCGTTGTTTCTTCCCCGTCGCGGTACGTTCGATGGATTCGACGATCTCGTACTGCTTGGGGCGTTTGTAGTTCGCTAGATCTTCTCTGTTCTTACAGTAGGCCTCCAGCTCGGCTTCGGTGAGCTCCTCACCGGTGACGAAGGCCTTGACTCGTTCACCCCACTCCTCGTCGGATTCCCCGACGACGATAGCTCCGTCAACGCGCTCGTGGGTTTCCAATGCCTCCTCGACCTCCGCCGGCGACACGAGCTCGCCCCCGCTCAGGATCATGCCGTCAGCACGGCCGGTGACTGAGACGTATCCCTGTTCGTCCTTGATCGCGAGGTCATCCGTGTAGAACCAACCCTCAGTGAAGACCGCCTCCGTCGCATCGTTGTTGTCGAAGTAGTAGTCCATAATGCCCTCCCCCTTCGTAATGATACGGCCGATTTCCCCGGCTTCAGCTCGATCGTCGGGATCGAAGTCCTCGTTCTGCCCGAATTCGATGATCCTGACCTGTTTGTCTGGATTCGGTCGACCGGTCTTCCCTGCATTCTCGGGAAGGTCATCGGGGCGAAGCATAAGATCGTAGAGCGTCTCCGTGGAGCCGTAGCTGTTGTAAATGTTCGGTGTGACTTTCTCGATGAGATCACTCGCGAGCGATTTTGAGAGGGGCGCACCCATACACTGCATTGCTTCGATGGACGAGAGGTCGTAGTCACCGATGTGCTCCTGTTCAGCGAGCCGTTTCGCGACCGTGGGGACGGTCACGACGTACGTGACGTCGTGTTCGTCGATGACCGCTGGCGCCATCTCAGGCCCCCAGTCTTCGGCTAGGAGGATGGTCCCACCCGCGCAGAGAGTGGGGTTGATCATCGCACCCATTCCACCGGCGTGGAAGAACGGTGAGAGCTGCAATCCGACCGTCTTTTGCGTGATGAATCCCTGTGCGGAGTAGGCCTCTTGGATCCGATGGTGTGCAGTCTCCTGCGTGAAGGCGACCCCCTTCGGTTGGCCAGTCGTTCCGCTCGTGTACAGCATATAACAGAGTCGTCCTTCGTTCGTCGGTAGCTGTGGTGGGCTGGCAGCCGAACCCGATGTGAGGACGTCCTCGAAAGACTCCTCGCTGGCAGATTCGCCGTTCGCCTCGATTAACCGTGGAGTCCGTGAAACCGCCTTTGCAGCTGTCTCAATGTCCTCGCTGTCTCGAGCGTCGTAAATAACGGCCTCCGCGCCGAGTTCTCCGATGATGTGTTCGAAATCGGCCCGCGTGAGCATGTAGTTCAACGGGACCGGAACGGCGCCGATCTTGTAACATGCGAACACGGAGAGTGGGTACTCCGCAGTGTTGTACAACACGATCGGCACTCGATCGCCTTCACGGATCCCACGGTTCCGCAATCCGTTCGCCATCCGATTCACCTTCGAATCGAACTCGGCGTAGCTCCACGTTTCGTCCGTGTCGAGGATCTCGATCGCGGCGTTCTCCCCACGGTACTCCACGTTCCGCTCTAGCATATCACGTGGCGTTAGCATAGGTTAGTGCAGACGATAGGACTATTTCAATTCTGCGGTAAGCATCGGGGTAGATCGTTCCGTCAGCGGAAACGGTTACTCGTCGGACTCGTCCCGAGTCGCCCAGCTGTGGAACAGCGTTCGTACCTGTCCCACGATACCGTCCGGCATATATATCAAAATGGCAATGAATATCATTCCGACAGGGATCTCCCACCAGGAAATCAAGCCACTGAGAGACTCCTCGAGCAGCGTAATGACGGAGGCACCGAGAATCGGACCGACGAGCGTTCCGGCACCGCCGATGATCGTCCATAGGATCACCTCTCCTGACAAGAGGTAGCTCAGCAGGCTCGGACTCACGTAGCCCGTTAAGATCACCTGAAGTGCACCGGCGAATCCAGCGATACCACAGGAGATCGTGAACGCGACCACGCGATACTTCCGTTCATCGTATCCGAGATACGTGAGTCGGTTACTGTTTGCTTTCCCCCCTTGCAGAACCTCCCCAAGTGGCGAGCGTACGAGACGATTGGCGATGAGGAACGTCAGGAGCAGACAGACCAGCGCGAGATAGTAGACGACATGTTGTTCGTAGAGGGAAACGCTAACTGTGCCGGGGACCAAAACGAGGTCAGGAAGGGACAGGGAGAACCCGTCGTGGGCACCAGTGATCTCCAGGTTCTTGATGATCGTCGTCACGACCAGTGCCCAAATCAGCGTGAGGATCGAGAAATAGACGTCCCGGGTTCGAACGGAAACGATCCCGATCAAAAGCCCGATCAGGGCGGTTCCGAGAACTGCGAGGACCAGCATCAGCCAGATGCTCTCGACCCCGAACTGCGTGAACGGAACGCCGAAGAGATACCCACCCAAGCCAAAAAACACCGCGTGGCCGAAGCTGACCACGCCGTTGTAGCCGTAGAGAACATCGTACCCCAGCGCAAAGAGGCCGAATACGAGGATCTGAGTCAATAGTCGGACGTCGGAGGCGCTGGCTAACCGGGGTGCAGCGAACAGTAGCCCGAGAACGCCGATCACCGCGAGCGTCCGGATCGGTTGGGAAGCGAGTCGTCCATCGTCGAAGCTGCCGAGGAGTTTCTGAAACATTGTCAGTTCGAAAAGATTCCCTGTGGGCGAACCAGTATGACGGCGATCACGAGCACGAACACGAGGAGCTGTGTCGTCCAGGGTGCTATCCAGATCGTGGCGATGGATCGAGTCAACCCGATCAGGAGGGCTGCAACGACGGCGCCCGGAATGCTGCCCATTCCACCAACGATGGCGATGATGAAGATGTCCAGCAGGACGGTGAGCCCCACGGTTGGATAGACTCCCTGGATCGGCGCAAGGAATCCTGCTGCGATCGTGGCCAAAAACGCGCTTATCGCGAAGGTCATCGCGTACACTCGATCCACACGGATCCCGAGCGACCGGGCGTTTTCGATGTCCTGCGCGCTCGCCCGGATGAGCAAGCCGTAGCGCGTCCGTTCGAGGAAGATCCAGGCCAGGGTCAGGACGACGGCGGCCGCGACGATGATGAGCAGCCGCTCGGTCGGATACGTGACGAGCCACAGATCCGTCGCCCCGCTAACTGGTGTCGATATCGATCGAATCCGTCCCCCAAATATCTCGAAGGCGGCACGGTGTGAAATGAATAGCAGGGCGAAAGAGATGATCATCGACTGTACCGGGTCCCTATCCCTGATCGGAGCGAATACGAATCGTTCAACCGGTAGCGCAATGACGGCAACTGCGACCGCCGCCAGGACCAACGCGACCCAGTAGTTCCCAACGACCCCTAACAACACGAGTATCAGGTACGCGCCGATCATATAGAACTCCGTGTGAGCCATATTTACGACGTGCATAACACCGAATACTAGCGTGAGCCCAACGGCAACTAATGCCAATGAAAGCCCGGTCGACAACCCGTTTAGTATGGGAATGACTATCTGACTCAACTCGACCATACCCCCCATTTCAAGTCAACATAAATAATGATTTCCATCATCTGTAGTATATTTTCTCGTCGAACGGCTCCCGGAGCAACCGCTGCGGGTTCGCTCGCCCAAACGGCTCAACTCTATGTCAAACAAATTCCCATACACTTATTAGTTAGATATCTCATAGTCAGCCTCGTATGCGTGAGACCTTGTCAACACGGCGGAGAATCTTGAAATCGGGCGCGGCGCTGACGGGCGCTGGGCTCCTAGCAGGCTGCTCCGGGGACGGTGGTTCCGTATCGGGGAACGACGGAGACGGGAACTCCGCCGGGACCGGAACCGGTGGAAACTCCGGCGGGAGCAGTAGCGCTTCAGATGGGACGATTACGGTCGGGACGATCCATCCACAGACGGGACCGTACGCCGTGTTCACCGAATCGGTCGAGGCAAGCGTTCAGATCGCTGCCGATCGGATCAATCAGAACGGTGGAGTGAACGGGAACACGATCGAGGTGCTGAACAGGGACAGCCAGTTGGACCCGAGCACGGCTGTGCAAGAAGCACGCGATCTCGTACAAGCCGAGAACGCCGACATCCTGGTCGGAGCGACGTCGTCCGCGGTAACCCGTGCAATCACCGACGTCGCCAAACGGAACGGAGTGATCCAGCTGAACGCGACGTCCGCATCTCCATCACTAACCGGTGAGAACTGTAGCCGCTACTTCTTCCGCTTCCGACCGACGACCGAACACCAAGCCATCCCCTTTTGTCCGTGGCTCTACGAGAACGTCGGCCAGACGATGAGCATCTACTACTCCGACTACGCGTGGGGGCAAAGCGGCTTGGAGAACTTCAGCGCCGAATTCGAGGACGCGGGAGGGGAGGTGCTCAACTCCGTCGCCGTCCCTCTGGGGACGTCCGACCAGAGCAGTTACATCTCGAGCATCGACACGAATGCGGACGTCCTGGTTCCGGTTATGGGTGGCTCGGACGCGGCAGCATTCCTCGAACAGGGCAATAGCTACGGGATCTTCGAGGAGATGGAGGTCGCAGCTCCCGGTTCGGATTTCTTGGGCGGACATCTCGAGCAGGCCATCGAGGGAATGACGATCATCACCGCGTTTATGCCTCGCGCGGTCGGGCTCTGGGATACGCCGTACATCCAGAACTTCATCGATGAGTATCAGAGCCGGATGGACGGAATGCCAATGATGCAGTCCATCAGGCCGTTCGATATGATGAACCAAGTGTTCTCAACTGCTGCGAGCATCGACTACGGGGGGCGAGGGGACACGGATGCGCTTATCGGCGCCCTTCAGGGACGGGAGTTCAGCGCGGATAACTATGCACGCGCGGCGTTCATACGTTCGGCCAACAACCAAATGACCTACGAGCAGGCGATCATGCGCGCCGAGAATGATAGTTTCACCCAGATGAAAGCAGCTGCACTGGACCCACTCAGGGACATCCCGACGCAGTGTGAATTCTAAACCGATCGAGGGTCGTATCCGCGGTATATGACCCCGTCGGGCGATGTCGCCGTCCGTTCTTCTATAAACCGGTGGGCTATCGGAAACGAGATGTGAACCGAAGCGAGCCTGTCGAAACCCCAGCAAACGCGTAGCGCTGGTGACCGATACGCAGTCTGGAACGAGGACACGAGGAGTCCACCCACAGAGGGTCTCGTATACGGTGTCGATCGGAGAAAATCACCGACGTCAAGCTCGCCAGTAAGTCACGATAGCAGCGGAACGGTGCGGTGAAATTCTCGTCGTGAAGGAACCGAAAGTCTCGGAAGGCTAGTGGTTCCGGTACTCGATGAGTCCGTCGTCCTTGATCAGTTCCTTCGCAACGATGTTTCGGCAGATCTCGTTGGTCCCCTCGAAGATCTCGAAGATTTTCGCGTCACGGTAGTACTGCTCGATCCGATAGTCCTTGGAGTATCCGTGTCCACCGTGTAACTGGAGCGCTTCATTGGCTACCTCTCGAGCCGTCTCGCTGGCTTTGACCTTCGCGAGGGCGCAGTGTTTCGGTGAGACGACTCCCTCATCGAGAAGCGAAGCGGTCCGATAGGTGAGTTGACGTGCCGATTCGATTTGTATGCTCATATCCGCGAACTTCCACTGCAATCCCTGGAAATCGGTGAGTGTTTCGTCGAACTGCTCGCGCTCGCGGGCGTAGGAGAACGCCTTATCGAAGGCACCCTGTGCGAGACCGATACCGAAGGCGCCGACGCTCTTGGCCCGGTTCTTGTTGAACCAGTCCATCAGATGGAGGAAGGCTTCGCCCTCCTCTCCGATCATCCGCCACTCGGCGACGCGGGCGTCATCAAGGTACACCGTCGTGTTGTTCTCGGCGTGCAGGCCCATCAGGTCGGAATCCTCCGTCGAGTAGCCCTCCTGATCCGTGTCGACGATGAAGGCACTGATCCCCTGGTGAGGGTCGTCCTCGTTACGCGGACCGGTCCTGGCAAAGACGATCGTATAATCGGCGATCCCGCCGTTGGTGATCCAGAGCTTCGTCCCGTTGATGACGTACTCGTCACCGTCCTGCTCCGCGGTCGTTTCGATCCCGGTGACGTCGCTTCCACCTTGTGGTTCCGTGATCGCGACACCGCCAGTCATCTCGCCTTCGGCCGTTGGTTGGACGAAGGCCTCTTTCTGTTTCTCGGTCCCGTGGTCGACGATCAGGTTCGCGGCCGCACTCCACGACCCGATCGCAACGCCGATGGCCGGATCAACGCGACAGAGTTCCTCGGTGATCACGACCTCCGTGAGATATCCCATATCCGTTCCGCCGTACTCGACGGGGAGGAGCGAGCCAGTGAGTCCCATCTCGTTCGCTTGATCAACGATCTCGCGTGGATATTCGTGGTTCCGGTTGTATTCCTGGGCGACCGGCTCGATTTCGTTCTCAGCGAACTCACGAACCGTCTCCCTGACGGCTTGTTGCTCATCAGTCAGGCCAAACTGCATACACAGTAGAACTGAGTACCACTACTTAAATTTATTGCTGTTGGTGACGGGGTGGGGCGGGTTCTTGGCCGAAAGTGCGTCAGGATGAAAGCGCCCGATACTGACGGATGCTATCGTTCGACGCTTATCGACTGTACTGGTAGCTCACCGTGATCGATTCCGTACACTCTCGAGCGAGTTTCAACAGATCTTCTTGGTAGTCCTCGTCTTTCATCCGCTCGGTTGGACAGGCGATCCCGATCGCCCCGATCGGTTCACCCTCGACGACGATCGGGACTCCCATCGTCCCCATACCGACGACGTGCTGGTCCCAGTCGACAGCGTACCCCGTCTCTCGAATCGTCTCGAGTTGGTCGCGTAATCGCTTCTCGTCGGTGATCGTGTGGTTGGTGGCCGCCGTGAGCCCCTGGCTGTCGATGATATCGGTGATCCGCGAGGGTGGCAACTCGGCGAGGATCGTCTTACCACCAGCCTGGGAGTGCAGCGGCGCGGACATTCCGGAGTACAGACCGAGATCGATCGATTCCTCTTTCGACTCCTCCTGGAGAACGATCGTCCGACCAGCTTCCTCGATCGAGAGAGTAACGGACTCGCCGGTCTCATTGGCGAGTCGTGCTATGTCCCCACGAGCGACCTGAAAGATTCGCTGACGATGCTTGATTCGCGATCCGGTGTTCAAAAACATATAGCTCAGCCGATACTGTCCGTTTTCCCCGATGACGAACCCAGTCTCACGGAGCGACCGGAGGTACACGTAGGCAGTGCTCTTTGGCATACCCAGTTCCTCGGCGATGCGTGAGGGGCCTGCCGGCCCATTGTCGCGAAGCGCTTCAACGATCTCGAAGGCTCGTTGGACGGACTTCATCGGCGGCGTGCTTTCGTTCATACGTATCGGTATCAACCGCTATCCAATAACTCGTTCGGATATGTTAAACCGAGATAGCATCCCTCCGTGGAGGCTACCGAGCCCCGAGCGTTAGCCCGAAGGCTCGCCGAAAACCGCCGAGATGCTCAGCCAGGAGATTCGAGGATACCGCCGAAATATCAGCTAGCGGCGGATGAGCAGCAGCAAGCAGGGATCAGTTCGTAGCACTACCGCTCCCGGTGGACCGACGTAATGGACGATCGAACGGGGAGTATCGAGCCAGTCACAGTATCGTGGTTCAAAATGGCTAAACGAATGCAGTGTGCTCGCACTGGGTGACGATCGACGATCTCGTCGCCGTAGGGATCTCTACAGGGGAGTTTGCCAGCGATTACAAATCTATGTTTGTAATTTATTGGAGTGACGAAAGGCCGGACGAACCGTTTATCGGGTGCCGCGATGTCATATGAGGATCGTCATTACCCATAGATTACAATCATACTATAGTCATTTATTCATCCGACGAACGTCAAACCAGCAACTCGTCTAATATGGTTAAACGTGTTCTTGTTTCGATGGCTGCTTCAGGAGCTCACCGGTCTCAGGCGGATCACTCGGAGCGACCGTCTGGACCGCGTCTCCTCATCGTTGTGGATACGGGACGCTCATGAACCGCCATAGATCGACGTACATCGAAACGATCCGACGGCAGTGTGTTCCGAATGGATCACGTCACTCAGTTACTACTCGATGCGGCGGATGATATGCTCAACTACCAAAATACATTTATACTAGTAGTAACGAGTGGCCAGTTGATGAAGGCCTTGGTCACGGTCAAGGAAGTGGTAACCGTCGGAGACGAATTCGAGATCGAGGGGACGGAGATCCCACCACAGTACCTCGAAACTGAGCTTAACGAATGGGATAGCTTCGCCCTCGAAGAAGCAGTCCAGCTCAGGGAAGCGGATGTCATCGAAGAAGTCGTCACGGTTACGATCGGCCCCGAGAGCTGTGAGAATACCATCAGGCAGGCGCTCGCGAAGGGCGCCGACAGAGGGATACGGATCTGGGACGAGGCGCTCGAAGACGTCTCGCAGCTGGACGTGAACGCGAAAACGGACATCCTCAGCGCAGTCGTCGAATCCGAGAATCCGGATCTGATCCTCTCCGGCGTTCAGGCGGGAGACGACGGGTTCGGCGCGACCGGCGTCTCCCTGGCCCGCGAGATAGGCTTCCAGTGGGGAGCGGTCGTCAATCACCTCAACCACGAGATTGCGGATGGCGTGGCGGCCGTCCGCCGTGAACTCGAAGGCGGAATCGAAGAGGAAACCGAGATCGAACTCCCCGCGGTTCTGACGATCCAATCGGGGATCAACGAACCACGCTATGCGAGTATGCGCGGTATCCGACAGGCTCGCCAGAAGGAGCTTGCTTCGGTGACGTTGACTGATCTCGGCGTCACGAGCGATGCCGTCACGCCCGAACTCAGACTCACCGATATGTACGAGCCCGAAACCGAGAGCGCCGCGACCGTTTTCGAGGGGGATGCCGAGGAGACGGCCGGACGGTTGGCTGATCTGCTTGAGAACAAGGGGGTGGTCCAATGACGGACGTCCTCGCCGTCGCCGATCATCGGCAAGGGTCGTTGCGGGACGTGAGCTTCGAACTGGTCACCGCCGCGGCGAAGCTGACCGAACAAACGAGTGGGGACCTCCATCTCTTGATCATCGGTGGACCGGTCGAGGAGTTCGCCGAGAAGCTGAATCTACAGGGCGTCGACGTGATCCACACCGTCGACGAGGGGATGGAATTCAACCACGACGTCTACGTTCAGGCGGTTACGCAGGTGTACAAGGCGGTGGCTGCGGAGTACGTGGTGGCACCGAACAGCGCCAACGGTCTCGATTACGCCCCAGCCGTCGCGAACACGCTCGATCTCCCACTGGCAACCGACGTCATCGGACTCGACGCGACCGATGCGACGCTCGCCGTGACACGGGAGATGTACGGGGGGAAGGTCGCGACGACGAACGAGTTGGATGGATCTGCAGTCGTCACGATCCGTGGTGCGGAGTGGCCGATGGCTGCAGAGACGGGGACGGCCAGCGTCAAAACCGTCGATTTTAGCCTTGATGAGGGAAGCGTCGGCTCCCGTGTTACGGGCTTCCGTGAGACGACGGGTGGCGGAGTAGACATCTCTGAGGCGGACGTCCTCGTCTCGATCGGACGCGGGATCGACGAGGAGGAGAACCTGAACATCATCCGCGAGCTGGCGGAGTCGCTCGATGCGACGATCTCCTGTTCCCGCCCGATCGTCGACAGCGGGTGGCTTCCGAAGAACCGGCAGGTCGGACAGTCCGGGAAGGTCGTGACGCCCGATGTGTATCTCGCCATCGGAATCTCCGGAGCGGTCCAACACGTAGCTGGTATGAAAGGGTCGGATACCATCGTGGCGATCAACACCGATACGGATGCCCCGATCATGGACATCGCCGACTACGCGATCCACGACGACCTCTTCGACGTCGTTCCAGCATTGACGGAGCAGTTCCAGTAGATGCTTCGAACGCGTGGTCTGATCGCTCTCCCGTAACAGCCCGTCGCACCGGAAGCCGAATCCAGGTGCTCGACACGAACCTATTTATGTTATCTCTCGTCACATCGTATTATGGTGCAGTATTACGAGGATCTGGAACCCGGTGCTGAGTTCGAAGTCGGTACGTTCACGCTACGTAAGGACGAGATCGTCGAATTCGCCGAACGGTTCGACCCCCAACCGTTCCATATGGACGAGCAAGCCGCAAGTGAATCGATGTTCGGCCAGCTCATCGCCAGTGGACTCCACACCCTCTGTGTTGCCACTCGTGTCTTCACCGAAGAGTATCTGCAAGCGGAGGATAACGTGGCGATTATGGGTGGTGTTGGAATCGACCAGCTTCGATGGCACCAACCCGTGGCTCCGGGTCAGGACCTGACACTCGGCGTCGAGATCCAGGCGAAATCGGACGAAGACTGCCACCCTGACGGCGGATACGTCGATTTTAAACGAACAGTAGCAAACGCGGACGGTGAACCTGTGATGACCGATCTGTCCCGGGGAATCATCGAGAAACGATCAGCATAGCGCCCATCGAAGTAAGGTGCTAGCGCTCAGCCAGCTTCGCGACGCGAGGGGGACACAGCGACCACGTCGGCCGGAGATCTGCAGCCTCAGCGTTCCGTTTTGGCAGCACGTACATACCCGATCGTCATCGAATCGGTCCGCGAACGATCGCGAGAGACGGAAAATCGAAGGAACCTTTTTTATCCACTGGGTCGATCCACCACGGTATGATTACGCAAAGCCAGCTTTTGAAGCGGAACGTACGACATCGGGGTGACTCAGTCGCGTTGCAACTGCTCGATGATGATGAGGAGTGGACCTACGCGGAGTTCGACGAACGAGTGAATCGTGTCGCAAGCGGACTCCAACAGCGGGGACTTCGTGAGGGCGACCGTGTGCCGATCGTGTTGTACAACACGCCGGAATTTCCGCTCTCGGTGTACGCCTGCTACAGGATCGGCGCGATACCGGTACCGCTGAACTATATGTTCAGTGCGGCCGACTTCGAGTACGTGATCGACGACCTGAACGCCGAGGCGATCGTCTACGACCACGAGGATCGTGAGACGATCCAGACGGCCATCGAGAACTCCGGGACGTCCCTCAGACCGATACAGGTCGGTGGAGTGCCGCCGCAGGGAGAGACCTTCAACAGCGTCCTCGACAGCGGCGTCGATAGCGAACCCTCGCCTGTAAGCCCGAACGACGGGCGTATTTCCTACATCCTCTACACCAGCGGCACCACCGGACGGCCGAAAGGCGTCGTCATCAGCCAGGCATCCGCTTACCACCGTATCCAGCAAGCACACGCCGCGCAGGGCCATATCACCCAGGAAACGGTCGGCCTCCAACTCTCCCCGTTCTTCCACGCCGGTGGGATGGGTACGATGATCAATCCCGTGTTATGTGCCGGCGGCTCCCTCCTGCTTGCAAAGGACTGGGGGCCCGATATGGCGCCGGAAGCGGTGAGTGAACACGGAGTCACGTACGTCGTCACGGTTCCGACCGTCGCCAAGCGAATGGCGGATCGAGACGATATCGATGAGTTCGACTTCTCGACGGTCGAGGTGCTCCATTGTATGGGTTCTCCGCTTTCGAAGCAACTCGTGACTCAGCTTTCGGAATCGCTGACTCCGAACATCTTCAACGGCTACGGTTCGACCGAATCGATGTACGACCTCATCCTTCGTCCCGAGGATCTCCCGGAACACGCCGGGAAAACGGGACGACCCAGCGCTGCCAAACAGGTCCGGATCGCGAAGTACGATCCGAAGGATGGGGTTTCTCCGGAAGAGGAAACCGACGTCGGCGAGGAGGGTGAATTGCTCGTCAAAGGCGAAGGGCTCGTCGACTACTACTTCAACGCACAGGATGCCACGAACCGGTCCTTCGAGGAGGGGTGGTATCGAACGAAGGACCTGGCCGTCCGTGATGAGGCGGGTTACGTGACGATCACGGGCCGGGCGGACGATATGATCCTGAGCGGTGGTGAACTCGTCTCGCCGGTCGAAGTCGAGGAAACCCTCGAAGGATACGATGCCGTTGTTAGCGCAATCGTGGTTGGCGTTCCGGACGAAGAGTGGGGCCAGCGAGTGAAGGCATACGTTTCGGGGGACGGGGTGACGGAAGACGAGCTTGATACGTACTGCAAACACGACTCCGATCTGGCCGATTACAAACGGCCACGGGAGTACGAATTCGTCGAGTCGGTGAAACGGACGGCTACAGGCAAGAAGCAACGATTCAAGTACCGACCGGACTGACCCGTGGGTCGGTCGCCCCAAACGGCCACCGACCTCGCGAGTCACCATCCGCGTGGACCGATAGACGTCACCCCCAAGCCCGACAGACCGTCGGACCGGCGATCATCTAACCCATAAATATATAACTATCGAAGTAGAGTGATCGGTATCCGACGTATGAGTGAAGTACTATCGACCGACGGCCTCACAAAGTCCTTCAGCGGGTTCCTCGCGATCGATAACGTCGACTTCGCCATTGAGCACGGCGAGCTCAGGGCGCTCATCGGACCCAATGGAGCAGGAAAGACCACGTTCTTCAACCTCCTCTCAGGAACGTTCTCGCCGACGGAAGGGACGATCGAAGTCAAAGGGGAGGACGTTACCGGAAAGCAACCGCACCAGATCGTCGATCACGGGATCGCGAGATCGTTCCAGATATCGAACCTCTTCGACGGAATGACCGTGATGGAGAACCTTCGTCTCGGAGTCCTTTCGACGAGAACGGATGGCTTTTCACTATCATTTCTTGCTTCCGACATCGAAAATGACGAACGGGTGAAATCGCAAGCCTACGAGGTCGCACGCCAAGTCGACTTGGGTGACGCCGCCGACGCCGAGGTGAGCGAGCTCTCGCACGGACAGAAACGAAAACTCGAGATCGGGATCGCACTCAGCCTCGATCCTGAGCTGCTCTTGCTCGACGAACCGGCAGCCGGACTCACAACGGACGAAACGATGGAATTGGTCGATACGATCCGAAGCGTCAGTGATGACCGGACGATCCTGTTGATCGAACACGATATGGAGTTGGTTCACGACCTTGCCGATACGATCAGCGTGTTACACCACGGGGAGTTGATCGCCGAAGGTGATCCGACGGACGTAAGGGAGAACAGTCAGGTACAGAACGTGTACCTTGGAGGTGAATAGCGATGCTTTCAGTGGACGAGATCCACACCTACTACGGAGATTCCCACGTGTTGAACGGGATTTCTATGGCGGTCGACGAATCGGAAGTGGTCGCGCTCCTGGGGCGCAACGGGGCCGGCAAAACGACCACGTTACGATCGATTATGGGTCACCAGCCGCCGCGGCGCGGAACGATCGAGCTACGGAATGAGGACATTACGGGATTCGCTCCCGAGGACGTCTTCCGAAAGGGAGTGGGATTCGTTCCCGAGGATCGGGGAATATTCCCGGATCTAACCGTCCGTGAGAACCTACTCGTTGGGCTCGATTCGAATCGGAACACCGAGGAGCCACTCAAACCGGCGTTCGAGTACTTCCCACGGCTTGAAGAACGAATGGGACAAAAAGCAGGGACGCTCTCGGGGGGCGAACAGCAGATGCTTTCGATCGGGCGCGTTATCGTCTCGGAGCCCGACGTCCTGCTCATCGACGAGCCGACCGAGGGACTTATGCCGAAGCTCGTGACTGAGATCGGCGAGATCATCGACCAGCTCAACCAAGACGGACATACTATCGTCCTGGTCGAGCAAAATAGTCAACTCGCGCTCGATGTCTCCGATACGGCGTACATCATCGAGAAGGGCGAAGTGAAATATAGCGGTGATTCAACCGAGTTAAGCGATAACGAAGCGATACTCGAGGAGTATCTAACCGTCTGAGCGTCTCTGGCCCGTAGGACTGAGGTAGCATCTACACCGACACACTTGGTCGCGTTAAGTTTGGCGTGCATTGTGGAAGGCGGTGAAGGCTTCGAGCCAGTTTTGAGCTGTCTTGAGGGCGACACATTTAAAATATTTATGAACTATGGTTTCAAAGTTCCATCTTTTGAAACATACGTTAGGTGGTAAGTTTTGAATGGTATATGCATCCTGATCGATTCCAAAGATTTCGGGTTTAGTATGTACTACACACACCATACCAATCATATGCTTTATATTATTTTCCGATTTCGCTCGTCAGCACGTCGTTCGATCTCACTTCACAAATGACACCACAATTCACGGCGCTTCCCTCGCTGAAGCGGTCGAATGCTGCCAAACCACTCGGATCCCGTCCACCCCATCCGCTACCATAATACGGCTCCTTCGTCGCGGTGGTACGTTAGTTGGCTTCACACGTGAGACGAGCAGCCCGTCGATCACGTGGACATTCGACTCAACGACCTGTAAACGGGTTTTCGGCGGTGATTGACATAAATTATCAAAAATTCATACAGTATATGAAACTGGTATATCTCCGATCATACGGCTGAAACGTACCATAACCGCGATGCGATGTTTTCGGCCACTTACGGCGGTCCGATGGGTCACGGATCAAGTTCCCCGATGATCGATCGGTGGGTTACTCGCGGAACGAGTCTCGAAGCACTCCGCCCGTCCCACCCCTAGATCGGACAGAATCGAACGATAGCCGACTCTCCGGACGGCCGTCCTCTATACTACAAGCCCAAAAAAAACCCCAACGTGCCTCCGGATTGACCCCGCCTACCCGTCCTTGTTCACGTTGACGTCGTCGAAGGTCCGGTCGCGCTCCGTGACGTCGACGGTCATCGAACCGATTCCCTCGATGGTGGCCTCGATCGTGTCGCCGTCGGCGAGCGCGCCGACGCCCTCGGGCGTGCCGGTAGTGATCACGTCACCGGCCTCGACGGTGGCGCCGATGGAGGCGTACTGGACGACGTTGCCGCAGGTGTAGACCATGTCCGAGGTGTTGTCCGACTGGCGGACCTCGCCGTTGAGTTCGAGTTCGAGGTCGAGGTTCTGGGGATCGTCGATCTCGTCGGCGGTGACGACCGCCGGGCCGATCACGGTGAAGGTGTCGTAGGACTTGCGGTTCGAGCGGTCCTGGTCGCCGCGGACGGAGATGTCGAGCAGGATCGTGTACCCGAAGATGCTGTCCCAGGCCTCCTCGGTGGAGACGTCCTTGACGTCCTCGCCCATCACGAACGCGAGTTCGACCTCGTGGTCACACCGCCGGTCCGAGAAGGGGAGCTCGATCCCGTCGTCGGGGCCGACGACGCTGGAGGGGGCCTTCAGGAAGTAACCCTTGTCCTCGATCGAGAACCACTCGTCGGTGGTGATGTCGCGGTCGGCGATCGCCTCCTCGATGTGGTTCTCGTAGTTCAGCGGCGCGGCGATCACCTTGCCGGGCCGGCGGATCGGCGAGCCGAGATGGGCGTCCTCGACCGCGACGTCCGCCTCGGCGTCGGCGTACTCGCTCGCGTCGTAGTCGCCCTCGATGTATTCCGCCAGCGGATCCTCGGAGCCGAGCCCGAGCCGGTCCGTCAGATCGATGATGCCGGTTCCGTCGTCGGTGAGCAATCCGAGGCGACCCTCGTCGTACTGGACGAATCGCATACCCGTGTGACTGGGGAGCACATACATAATCATGACGAAGTCGGATCCACGCCGGATGCGGTCGGATCCGGTGGAGAGAGACGCGAAGCAAGACGAATCGGGTCCGGACATGTTCGCGCGAGCGTTCACCCGGCTGCCGGCGGTATCGCCGGTATCGAGATGTCCGCCATCCACGACGGTCGACGGGGAAGCGCTACGCCGGAGGGGTTCGACCACGCGTCCGGGTTCCACTGCGGCTCGACCGCCCTCCACGGGCTGTCGAACCGGTACGGCTGGGTGGCCTCGGAGACCGTCTGCTTCGGGCTCGGCGAGGGGATCGGGTTCACGTACTTCACGCCGGGGTCGAGCCCGGACCGGGCGTTCTTCGGCCGGTCGCCGGAGCTGGAGACGACCTTCCTCGACCGGATCGGCGTGGCGTACGACCACCGATCCGGCGGCGGCTGGGGGCGAACCCGCGACCGCCTCGAGACGCGGCTCGCGGACGGGGACCCAGTCCTGCTCGCCACGGACGTCGCCCGGCTCCCGTACTTCGACACCGACACCCACTTCGCGCCACACCGGGTCCTCTGTGTCGGACTCGAGGGCGGCGATGGCGGGTCGGGTCACGGTCGAGTCGCGCTGATCGCGGACAACGAGTTCGACGACGTCAAGCGGGTGCCGCTGGCGACGCTCCGAGACGCGATGACCGACGACCACCTGGTCCCGATCCGGAACCGGACCACGGTCGTCACGGACCCGCACCCGGAGCGGTTGCCGGCGGGGTCGGAGGGCGTGACCGCGATCGAGGATGCCGTCGAGACGGTGTTCGAGGAGGCGATCGAGTCGACCGCTCGATCCATGCTCGACCCGTCGACGGCGGCCGACCGGTCCCGGGATGCGGCATTCGCGGTCGCCGGGGTCGAGGGGATCCGGACGCTCGCCGCGGACCTCCCGCAGTGGGCTGACCGCTCCGAGCCACGGTGGACGGCCCGGATGGCTGCGCAGAACGTCGAGGCGCGGGGGACCGGCGGCGGGGCGTTCCGGCGACCGTACGCGTCGTTTCTGAAGCGGGCGAGTGGGGTCGTTCCCGCGCTCTCCGTGACGGCTGCGAACGAACTGCACGGGATCGCGGACGACTGGTCGCGGCTCGCGACGACCGTCCGGCGCGCGAGCGAGGCCGAGACGGAGGCGGAGCTGTCGACCCACCTCGCGGAGGCGTCCCGCCGGACGCAAACGATCGCCGACCTCGAGGAGCGGTTCTGGAAGCGGCTGCTCGTGGGGATCGCCTGATCGTTCGGGTTCGGGCGTTTGGCTCCGGAACTTCGGCTTCGAGCTTTCGGCTCCGACCCCGACCGCGGAGGACAACAATTATTGGGACCGGTCACCGTTCGATACGTACTCACGTCCCATATGAACTACCTCGACGCATTCGACCGGTCGGTCCGGTGTCATCCGGGTCGGGACGCGATCCGGACCGACGACGGCCGATCCCTGACGTACGCCGCCCTGGACGACCGAACCGACCGCCTGGCGACCGCCCTCGAGACGCTCGCGCCCGGCGAGCGCGTCGCCACGCTCGCGTACAACGGCAGCGAGGTGGTCGAGGCCCTCCTCGCGAGCCACAAGCGCGGGCTCGGAAACGTGCAGCTCCCCTTCCGCGAGAGCGCCGGCGCCCTCGTGGAGATGCTCGAGCCGACGGACCCGGCGGTGCTCGTCTTCGACGAACGAACGGCCGAGCGCGCCCTCGACGTCCTCGACCGGACCGCGATCGAAACCGGAGTCAGCATCGACGGCGACGGGACCGACCGCGGGGACGTCCGTGACTACGAGTCGCTGATCGCCGACGTCGACCCCGACGACGGCCGGCCGCAGTCGTACGGGAACGAACACGGAATGTTGTTTACGAGCGGGACCACCGGCGTCGCCAAGGCGGTGCCGTTCGACCAGGAGCAGCTGTGGTACGGCAGCACCCAGGACGTCATGGAGATGCAGCTGGACCACCGGGACGTCGGCGTGCTTGCGACCCCGTGGTACCATATGGTCACCACGAACGCGTGGATCATGCCGCACCTGCAGGTCGGCGCGACGCTCGTGATCCAGAGCGACTTCGACCCGTCCGAGACGCTTGACCTGATCGAATCGAACGAGGCGACGGGGCTGCTCGCGGTCCCGACCCAGCTGCACACGTTGGTCGACGAACAGCGCGAGGGGGACTACGACCTCGCGTCGCTGGCGTACATCCGGACCGGCGGGTCGGTCGTGACCGAGGAGCTCTCCGAGGCGGTCGCCGAACACCTCAGCGAGGGACTCTACAACACCTACGGGCTCACCGAGGGCGGTCCGAACCTGGCGTTCGCCGACCCCGAGACCCAGCGGGCGAACCCCGGCACGATCGGCACGGAGTCGTTCACCTGGGAGCTGCGCGTGGTCGAATCCACCGGTCCGGAGGTCGAACCCGACCCGACCGCCACGGTCGACCCCGGTGAGACCGGCGAGGTGATCGGGAAGAGCCCCGGGATGGCCACCGAGTACGTCGGCCGGCCGCACGAGAGCGAGCGGCTGACCGTCGACGGCTGGCTCCGAACCGGCGACGTCGCCCGGATCGATGAGGACGGCCTCCTCTACATCGTCGACCGGGTGGACAACATGATCGTCAGCGGCGGCGAGAACGTCTACCCGCAGGAGGTCGAGGCCGTGCTGACCGCCCACGGGGACGTCGCGGCGGCCGCCGTCGTCGGCCGCGAGGACGAGCGATGGGGCCAACGCATCGCGGCGGTCGTCGCCGTCACCGGGGACGTGACCGAGGCGGACCTCGACGCGTACTGTCAGGCCCACGACGGACTGGCCGACTTCAAGCGCCCCCGCGAGTACGTGATCACCCGGGAATCGTTCCCGCGGACCTCGACCGGGAAGATCCGGCGCGACGACGTGCGGACGACGTTCTTCGAGGAGTGACGGTCGACTTCGAGGAGTAGGGGCCGACTACGACGAATGACCGCCGACTACGACGACGGCTCCGCCTCGGCGTAGAAGTTGAACGCCTCGAGGACGGGACGGTCGCTCATCCCGAGCAGGATCGCCTCGTCGTCGGGCTCGTGGTGATGGATCTCATCGGGCGGGACGATGAAGACGTCCCACTGGCTCCACTCGAGGGCCTCGTCGCCGACGTGGGTCGCGCCCTCGCCCTCGATGACGAAGTACACTTCGGTGGCGTTGTGGAAGTGCGGGTCGGTCGGTCCCTCGTTGAGCAGCTGGGCGCGGAACGTCATCGTCGGGAACAGCGGCGGGCTTCCGGTCGCGGGGTTGACGTACGAGAGGCTGTAGCCGTCGTGGGGGTCGGGCTCGTCGTTGTCCGCGCGCTGGCGGAGCGCCTCGAGCATCTCGTCCCAGCCGAACCGGTAGGGCGGCGTCGGCTCGCGGATCCCCTCGAAGGGACCCGGGATCGAGCCGTCGCCGGCGTCGCCCTCCGGGCGGCCGTTGCCGTACTGGGAGTCCCAGTAGCCCGGCGTCTTGGTGACCGGCTGGCGCTCGAGCTCGTGGTTCTCGAAGACGTTGCGGGCGTTCATCGAGTCGAGCACGAGCGGCAGGTCGAGGACGTCGAGCCAGGCGGCGGTCTCGTCGGAGTCGTTGACGTGGTCGTGCCACTCCCACTGCGGGGTGGTGATCAGGTCGTTGTTCCGCATCGGGAACTCCTCGCCCGCCACGACCGTCTTCATGTCCTCGTGGCCGTCGATCGAGAACCGGAGCGCGTTCGCCCCGTGACGGTGTGACGGTGCGGTCTCGCCCGGCGAGACCGTCTGGATCCCGACGTAGATGCTGTTCGATATCGCGTGGGCGGTGTTGATCGGGACGGCGACGCGGCGCTGGAACCCCGGCGGGAGGTCGGCGATCGGCACGTCCTCCTCGATGTGGTCGATCGCCTCCCGGACGTCCTCCCACTTCCAGACGCCCGGCTCGGGGTCGTCCAGGGCGGTTCCCAGCTCGTCCTCGACCTCCCACAGCGGACGGAGACTGTGCTCCTCGAGGATCGTCCGGGTTTCGGAACTCAGCTCCAGGAGCTCCTCCGGATCGGGCTCTGACTGTGCCATAGTGTCTCGTTATCGCAGGATCGGCATAAGTGTATTGGAGGTCTCGGACGTCGACGTCGGTTCTGATCGAGGACGCCGCCGGACTGGAGGGGGCGAAGGCGGACTGGAGGGGTCGAAGACGGACTGGGGGAGGCGAAGGCGGACTGGGGGAGGCGAAGGCGGACTGGAGGGGGCGAAGACGGACTGGAGAGGGCGAGGGCGACTTACGTTTGCGCCTCGAAGACGTCCGCGGTCGCGAAGACGGCCCGGCAATCCTCACAGACCATCCGCCGCTGGACGGCGTACTCCCAGAGCTTGCCGCCGCAGTCGAGGCAGTCGAAGTGTGCCTGCACGAACGGGCTCTCATCGGCGTAGGGGTTCTCGAACTCGGCCATATCCGACGCGACGGGCGGGCCGGGCAAAAGGATATCGCCGGGATCGACGCCGGACCGGGGAAAGATTCAATCGACGCGCGGACGACCTCCGGATCGATGATCGAGGAGATCGCACCCGACGTGTACGACGTCACCGTTCGTGAACAGGGCGGCGGTCGCTACCGCGTCTTCCTGTTCGATGGGCCAAGCCCGACGCTCGTCGACGCCGGGTTCGCGGACACGGTGGAGACGGTCGTGGCGGCGACCGACGAGCTCGGGATCGAGCCCGAACGGATCGTGATCACCCATGGCGACGGCGACCACATCGGCGGGCTCGCGGGACTCGCCGAGGCGTTCGATCCGGAGGTGTGGATCCCCGAAGGGCTGGTGATCGAGGAGGCGATCGAGGAGGCGATCGATGAGGCGATCGAGGCTGACCGATCCACCCTCGACGCCGGTCGGATCAACCGGTACGGCGACGGCGACGCCGTCGGTCCCTTCGAGGCCGTCGCGACGCCGGGGCACACGCCGACTCACCACTCGCTGGTCGACGAGGACGACGGGATCGCGGTCCTCGGGGACGCCGTCTTCGGCGCCGACAGACGCGGGCTCCCCGAGGGCTACTTCGTGTTGCCGACCGCCCGCTACTCGGCGGACCTGAACGCGGCGGACGAGAGCCTGGCGCGGCTGCTGGAGTTCGAGTTCGACGTCGGGCTCGTTTATCACGGCTCGAGCGTGCTCGAGGACGCCGGCGGGAGACTCGACCGGTTCGTGAACTTCGCGGGAACGGCCTGAGCGGTCGCCCCGGCCGGGAAGGGTCGAAAGGGATATGCCGGCGGTCTCTGTACACGGCGTATGAACGTTGGTAGCCTGTTCCAACCGGCGTCGATCGCCGTGGTGGGCGCCTCGCGTGCTCCCGAAAAGATCGGCCACCAGGTGCTCGTCAACCTCCGGGCGTTCGACGGCACGATCCATCCCGTCAACCCCTCGGCGGAGGGCGAGATCTTCGGCCGTGAGTTCGTCGCCTCCGTGACCGAGATCGACGACGACGTCGACCTCGCGCTCGTGGCGGTACCGGCGCCGGTCGTGCCGGACGTGATCGATGAGTGTGCGGCCGCGGACGTCGACGCCGCCGTGATCTACGCCGGCGGCTTCGCCGAGGCGGGCCCGGAGGGGGAGGACCGCCAGGACAGGATCGTCGAGACGGCGACCGCCCACGAGATGGCGGTGCTCGGACCGAACACGAGCGGGTTCGTGATCCCCGGTGACGGCCTGTGTGGGTCGTTCGCAAGCGGCGTCGAGGAGGTCCCGGCGGGTGGCACCTGCGTGATCGCTCAAAGCGGCGGCGTCGCCCACTCGCTGGCGTTCCAGACGCTCCGCGAGGGACGCGGGCTCTCCGCGATGGTCGGGCTCGGCAACCGCGCGACGGTCGGGTTTCCGGAGGCGATCGCCCACTTCGACGACCACGCCGCCACCGACGCGATCGTCCTTCACGTCGAGGGCACCGACCGGGGCCGCGAACTCCTCGAGGCGTCGCGGGCCGCGGACACGCCGGTGATCGCCTACAAGGTCGGCGAGTCGGACGTGGGCGCGTTCGCGGAGTCGCACACCGGCGCGCTGACCGGCGACCACGAGCTCTATCTCGCGGGATTCGAACAGTACGGGATCCCGACCGTCGAGTCGACCCAGGAGCTGCTCGACGGCGCGGCCGTGTTGGGCGACGGACCGCTTCCGGCGGGCCCCAACGTCGGCGTCATCACCGCCCAGGCCGGCCCGGGGATCATCATCGCCGACCGGATTCAGCGCTCCGGCGGGCACCTCCCCCAGCTCGCCGACGCGACGAGCGAGGAGATCGCCGACATCCTGCCGGGGATCACCTACGCCGAGAATCCGGTCGACACCGGCCGGCCGATGCCCGAGTTCGGCGACGTCGTCGCGGCGGTCGCCGCGGACGACGCGATCGACGTCGTCCTCGTGAACGAGCTCTACGAGGACGCGCTCGGGTTGCCCGTCGACCGGATGCGGTCGTTGGTCGGGACGGTCGAGAAGCCGATCGTCTTCGCGACGGACGGTCCGCCCGCGGACTTCGGGGACGACGTCGCCGCGCTCCGGGAGGCGGGGATCCCCGTGTTCCACTCGCCCGAGCGCGCCGCGGACGTCGTGAGTCTGCTCGCGCGATACGGCGCGCTCGCGGGCGACGGGGACCCGGACACAAACGACGACGGAACCGCCGAGTCGACGGGGGTGAGCGCCGATGTCTGACCGCGGCGTCGTCGACGGGACGACCGCTCCCGCCGCCGCGACCCGGATCGACGAGGACGCCGTCGAATCGATCGTCGAACGCGTCCGCGCCGCCGACCGCACCACGCTGACCGAGGCCGAGTCGAAGTCGCTGCTCGACGCGGCGGGGATCCAGACGCCCGATCGTGCAGTCGTCGCCGACACGGAGGAGGCGATCACCGCGGCTGAAGCGATCGGCTATCCCGTCGTCGCGAAGGTCTCGTCACCGGCGGTCACCCACAAGACGGAGTGGGCCGACGGCGCCGGGGTCGCGCTCGACCTCGCCGATGCGGACGCGGTCGCCGACGCGACCGCCGCGATCCACGAGGCGGCTGCCGACGAGGGGATCGACGCCGAGGTGCTGATCGAGGACGCCGCCGATCTCGATGCGGGGACCGAGCTCATCGTCGGCGGGATGAACACCCCGTCGTTCGGCCCCGTGACCCTCGTCGGGCTCGGCGGCGTCTTCACCGAGGTGTACGAGGACGTCGCGCATCGGATCGCGCCGGTGACGGCCGCGGAAGCGCGCGCCGCGGTCGAGTCGTTGACGGCCGCGCCGCTGCTGTCCGGCTATCGCGGACGACCGCCGGGCGACGTCGACGCGCTCGTGGAGACGGTGCAGGCGGTCGGCGATCTGTTGATCGAGGCGCCGGCCATCGACGAGATCGACGTCAACCCGGTGCTCGTCTCGCCGGACGGCGCGGTCGCGCTGGACGCGCTGGTCGTCCTCGCGGAGTGACCGCGGATGCGGTTCGATCCCACCGGGAGGCGGAACGCGTGAGCGGACGAGTACGCGAGCGGCTTGGCAGCCCCACGGTCGCGTTCCCGATCGCGACGATCGCCGGCGCGATCCCCCTCGTAGCCGTCGGCGGCGATCCGGGGCAAATGCTCTCGATCACCGTCTTCTGCATCGGCCTGTGGGTGCTTGCGCCGATCCGGCCGGCGTACACCAGCGTGATCGGGATCGGGCTGCTCGCCGCGGTCTTCACGCCGGAGCTGGCGCTGTCGGGGTTCGGGTCGTCGGCGACCTGGCTGGTCGGCTTCGGCCTGTTGATGGGGGTCGCGACCCGCCGAAGCGGGCTGGCGGGGCTCGCCGGGGACCGCGTGATCGCCCGCTGCGTGCCCGCGTCGGTTCGGTCCGGCGGCGAGACGATGGCCCCGGCGCGGGTCTATCGGCGCCTCCTCGTCGGCCTCGGGCTGTCCGCGCACGCGCTCGCGCTGCTCGTCCCGTCCGCGCTCGTCCGGGTGCTGTTGCTCGCGCCGATCCTCTCGACGATCGGCTCGCGGTTCGACGACCGAACGGCCCGAGTCGGGCTCTACCTGGGCCCGTTGTTCGCGACCTTCTACGGCTCGCCGGGGTTCCTGACGGCCGACCTGCCGAACATCATCATCTCCGGGCTGGCCGAGTCGGTCGCCGGCCACACGATCGCCTGGAGCGAGTGGGCGCTGCACCTGTACCCCGTGATGGGTATCACGCGGGTGGCCGCCGTGCTCGCGGTCGTGTACGTCCTGTTCCGGCCCGACGCCGGCTCGACGGTCGTTTTCGAGGACGTGGACGTCGAGTCGGCGGATCAGGAATCGGTCGGCCTCGAATCGGTCGGCCACGAACCGACCGGCCGCGAATCGGCGCCCGATGGTGGTGATGATGCTGACGTCAACCGCCCCGGACGCATGTTGGCGTTCCTGCTCGTCGGCACGGCGATCTGGACGACCGACTTCGTGCACGGGCTCGACCCGGTCGTGGGCGCGCTCGCGGTCGTGATCCTGGCGTTCCTGCCGGGGATCGGGGTGGTCTCCTTCGAGATCGTCGACGCGGAGGCGGACTTCACGATCCTCTTTTTCGTCGCGGTCGTGCTGTCGATCGGCGACGGGCTCGCGGCGACCGGCGTCTCCGAGACCGCGGCGACGGTGCTTTTGGGATCGATCCCGGCGGACGTGCCGCTGGCGGTGAGTCTGACGCTCGTCTACCTGAGCACCGCCGCCCTGGCGCTGCTGATGGAGGGGCTGGCCGTGGCGAGCGTGCTCACCCCGGTGCTCATCCCGTTCGCGGAGGCGTCCGGGCTCCCGCTGACGCCCGTGTTGCTCTCGGAGACGCTCGCGCTCAGCACCTACTTCTTCCCGTACCAGTCGGCGGTGCTGATCGCGATGCTCGCGGAGGGTGACGTCGAGACGAGGGAGCTGATCCGCACGACCGCCGCCTGCTCGCTCGTGACGATGGTCGTCCTCTTCCCGCTCCAACTGCTGTGGTTCGGGGTTCTGTACTGAGCTGCCGTGATCCGGGCACCTGCATTGTGAACCCCGAGGGGCCGGGCCACGAAGAGCCGGGCCACGAAGGGACCGCAAACGCTTTGATGCTCGTCGCGTAACGCGAACACGTCTCATATGAGCGAACCTACCACGGACGCGCCGGTGCTGATCGCCGGTGCCGGGCCGGTCGGGATGACGACGGCGCTGGCGCTGCACGCCCGCGGCGTCGAATCGACGATCCTCGAGCGCGACCCTGCTGACCGCGATCGGTCCGGGAGCCGGGCGATCTACGTGCACGGGTCGACGCTGCGGACGCTCGAGCGCATCCACCCCGGACTCGGCACCGACCTCGTCGACGAGGGGCTCCTCTGGCCGACCCGCCACACGCGCTGGCGGGGCAAGCAGGTGTTCCGGCGGACCTACGACTCCCCCGGCGGGTCCGGCGACATCCCGCATTTCACCAGCCTCCCGCAGGTCGTGACGGAGGAATACATGCACGAGGCGGTGGCGGAAGCCGGGATCGACATCCACTGGGAGGCCGAGGTCGAGACGGTCGAGTCCTCGCCCGACGGCGTGCGCGTCGAGACGGCCGACGGCCGCGAGTGGGCGGCCGAGTACCTCGTCGGCGCGGACGGCGGCGGCTCACAGGTTCGCAACGAGATCGGCGCCGAGTTCGAGGGCGACCAGTCGGAGAACTCCTTCATCATCGCCGACATCGAGGACGCCGAGGAGGACCCGCTGCCGCTCGAGCGCCTGTTCCACTACGACGCCCCCGAGACCGACGGGCGGAACGTCCTGCTGGTCCCGTTCGAGGGCGGCTGGCGGCTCGACATCCAGTGTTTCGAGGACGACGACCCCGAGGCGCTCACCGAGGACGGGCGGATGCGCGAGTTCGTCCGCGACGTGATGGGCGAGGAGTACGTCGACCACATCACCTGGGTGTCGACCTACAAGTTCCTGCAGGTGATGGCGGACTCCTTCGTGGACGAGCACCGGCGCGTGCTGCTGGCGGGCGAGGCGGCCCACCTGCTTGCCCCCTTCGGGGCGCGCGGCATGAACTCCGGGGTCGCCGACGCCGACGAGGCGGCCTCCGCGATCGCGGTCGCCGTGAACGCTCGGACCGACGCCGTCGCCCGCGACGAAGTCGAACTCTACGCCGCCCGCCGCGAGAAGGCCGCCGAGTACAACCTGAACGCGGCCGGGCAGGCGCTCGAGTACCTCCAGGGCGAGGACCCCGTCACCGTGTTGCGCAAGGAGGCCGCCGCATCGCTGGCGGACCACTTCGAGGCGGCCGGCGAATGGCTCGACGACGCACCCTACGGCCCGCACGGCACCCCGCCGATCGTCTCGACGGGCAACTACTGACGGCCGAGATCGTCGATCAATCGAGGTCGAGCGTCTTCGCGACCCAGTTGTCACGGGCGGCCATCACGAACGCCTCTTCGTCGGCAAAGTCGGTGTGTTCCGCGACGAACTCGTCCCAGAGCCCGCTCGGCACCTCGCCGAGCTCGGCAGCGCCGTCGGCATCCGAGGGACTCGCCGCGACCAGTTCGTCGAAGGTCTCGAAGGAGGAGTGCTCGGCGACGAACGCGTCGTCGAACAGCGCCGAAAGCGGGATCGGCTCCTCGCGATCGTACACCTCGTCCGCGTCCGGCAGGTCGTCGCGCGATTCGGCTGCGGCGTCGAGGTCGGCTCCGGTGACCATACCTCACGATCGCCCCCCGAGTACGTAAATCCCCACGGTGGCGTCGCGGTCGGACCGATCGCGGCGGCGCAGTGACGGGGATCGCGGCGAGAACGCGTCGGAGCGCAATCGTCAGAAACGTTCTCTGAGAGAGAACGAGATTGCGGAGCAGTCAGGTCGGCGATCGGCACTCGTGGACCGGGACGTCGGCGCGTCGGGTTCCACGAGCGCCGCGCCGTTCGATCCCGCTGTACGATTTATTACGGTCGTATGTCTGTAATTTGTAGGGGGATCGACGAATCGGTTTCGGTGGTCTTCGTTTTCTTATAAAGAACGAGTAGATGTTTAAGATAGACATTTAAATGCATTATAATTATAAAGTCATTCGTATTATGGCGTATGAAATCCCATCCCCTTAGTATCTAGTTTAAAATAGTATGAATGTTGTATTGATATCGAATACAATTAGAGAACATATACGGCAGTAGAGCTATCGGTAGGTGAGATTCAATTCGAGGTCGTTGACGGCGGTGAGCAGTCGGTCGGCGTACTCGTCGTGGATCCGGTCCTCGGTCAGCCGGTTCGCGGCGCCGGCGATCGAGAGGGCGCCCTGCACGCGGTCGCGGTGCATGATCGGGACGCCGACCGCGTGGATCCCGGCCATGTCCTCCGCACGATTGAGCGCGTATCCCCGATCGCGGACCGTCTCGAGTTCCGCGAGGAGCTCGTCGAGGTCGGTGATCGTGGCATCGGTTCGCCGCGGGAGCCCGTGTCGCTCGACGATCTCGGCGACGCGGTCCTCGGGGAACCGTGAGAGGATCGCCTTCCCGCCGGAGTTGAGGTGGAGGTGCCGCCAGGTGCCGACCAGCGAATCGACGTTGACGTCGAGGGAGCCGCCGTCGCCGAAGAGGTACATCCCCATTCCGTTCTCCTCGGCGATGAGCCAGACCATCTCCCCGGTCTCGTCGGCCAGTTCCCGGATGAGCGGCTTCGCCTTCCGGAAGACGTCGTACCGGGTCCGGACGTACGAGCCGTACCCGAAAAAGCCCAGCCCGAGCCGGTACTCGTCGCCCTCCTTGACGGCGAACCGATGGTTTCGGAGCGTGCTCAGATGCTTGTGCACCGCGCTCTTCGAGAGGTCGAGCTCGTCGGCGATCGCCGTGACCCGTGCCCCGTCGCGCTCGCGAAGCACGTCGACGACCGCGAACATCGTCTCGACCGACTTCACCGTTCCCGCGTTCCCGTCCGTCATGGGCGAACTCGCGCGGGCAGGAGCCAAAAACGTTTTGTTCGCTGTGGGAGAACCCACGTTCTCGTCTCGACAGTCGATGCCGACGTCGGCCGCGTCCACCTCGGTACGGCCCGACCGCGTCCACCTCGGTACGGCCCGACCGCGTCCACCCCGCTACGACGCCGACCGTGCCTAACCCGCTACGACGCCGACCGCGTCCACCCCGTTACGACGCCGACCGGTCCTAACCCGCTACGACGCCGACCGCGCCGACAGCGAGATCCCGCGGTCGGCAAGCAGCACTGCGAGGACGTACCAGGCGATCGCGATCAGGACGATCGTGCCGCCGGCGGGGATCCCGTAACCGTAGCCGATCAGGATCCCGGCGATGACGGACGTCTCCCCGACGAGCACGGCGAGGTAGACCGCCTCCCGGAAGCTCGTGGCGACCTGGGAGGCCGCCGCGGTGGGGACGACGAGCATCGCCGCCACGAGGATCACGCCGAGCACCTGCATCGACCCCACGACGACCATCGCCGTGAGCACGATGAGGAGCCGGTTGTAGCCGGCGACGTTCAGCCGCGCGACCCTGGCGGCCTGCTCGTCGAAGGTGACGTACAGCAGCTGTTTGTACCGCGATCCGACCGCGGCGAAAACGACCGCGGAGACCACGACCATCAGCCAGGCGCCGTCGACGGGAACGAACGAGATGTTGCCGAAGAGGAACGCCTCGATGTTGAGCCCGGAGAACCCGCCGCCCCAGGAGATGATGATGGTCCCGAGCGCGAACGACCCCGTCAACATGATCGCGATCGGGACGTCGCCGTAGGCGGCCGCGTGCTCGGCGAGCCACTCGACCGCGAGCGCGCCGATCACGGCAGCCACGAGCGCCGACGCGAGCAGCGGCGCCGACCAGCCGGTCGCGCTCGCGACCAGCAGCCCGCCGGCGACGCCCGCGAAGGCCGTGTGCGCCAGCGTCTCGCCGATCAGCGCCATCTCCCGGTGGACGATGAAGATCCCCACGAGCGGGCCGACGATCCCGATCAGCGCGCCCGTGGCCAGCGAGTACCAGACGAACCGAAACGCGAAGAGTTCGAGGCCCGTCACGGCGCCGACCGCCCGTCCGACCAGGACGAGGTACGCCGCGAATCCGCCGCCCGGAAGCCCCAGCGACGCGAGCCCGTCGCTGACCATGAACGCGACCAACAGGAGCACGAGGCCGGCGACGCCGGCGACCGCCGCGCCCAACAGTCGACGCCGCGTGATGGGGCCGGTCATCGTGAATGGAAAGCCCGTCATCTCAGTGGTGGTGGTGGACGACCGTTCCGGTCGCTCCGTAGGCGCGCTCGAGCGCGTCGCTTTCGACGAACGATTCCGTGTCCCCGTGGTGGTACAGCTCGCGGTTGACGCAGGCGATCCGCTCGGCCCGGTCGGTGACCACGCCGATGTCGTGTTCGATCAGGACGATCGCGATCCCCTCGTCGTTGAGCTCGTCGAGGAGCCCGTAAAACCGGTCCCGCGACTCCGCGTCGACGCCGACGGTCGGCTCGTCGAGCGCGAGCAGGTCCGCCTCGGAGGCGAGCGCGCGGGCGATGTACGCACGCTGACGCTGCCCGCCCGAGAGCGCGTTGATGCGCCGGTCCCGGAGGTCGTCGACGTCGACTCGCGCCATCGCATCGCGGACGATCGCCCGGTCGTCCTCGGTGAGCCGTCCGGCGCCGCGGTGGGGATACCGGCCCATCTCGACGACCTCCTCGACGGTGACCGGCATCGTCGACCCCTTTTGGGTCGCCTGCTGGGCGACGTAGCCGATCCGGTGGCCGTCCTCGAACGCCGCGACCGGCTCGCCGAACAGCTCGATCGACCCCGAATCGGGTTCCAGCAGCCCTAACAGCAGGTGCAACAGCGTCGTCTTCCCGGAGCCGTTCGGACCGATGAGCCCGAGGAACTCGCCCGACTGCACCTCGAGAGTGACGCCCTCGATCGCGACGGTGTCGCCGTAGCTGAAGGTGACGTCCCGGGCGGCGGCGACGGCGCTCATCCGTTCACCCCCAGCCCGGCCTGCAGGGCCGGCAGAGTGATCTCGGTCAGCTGCTCGACGTATCCCCAGCCCCGGTCGTTCCACTCGGCCGTAGTGCCCTCGGCCGGCGAGACCTCCCGCACTTCGGAGGCGGTCGATTCGCGGACGATCGTGTTCGCGAGGTCGTTCGAGCCGAAGTGGTCGGCGAGGATCACGTCGATCCTCTCCCGGTCGACGAGGTCGATCGTCGCCGAGATCTCGTCCTGGCTCGGCTCCGCGTGCGGGGAGACCCCCTGCGGGGAGTGCACGGTGAAGCCGTATCGGTCCGCGAGGTATCGGTAGGAGTTGTGCCCCGCGAGGACGACCGTCTCGTGGCCGCGGTCGGCCAGCCCGTCCTCGAACGTCGCGTGGACGTCCTCGAGCCGATTCCGGTAGCTCTCGGCGTTGTCGGCGTAGACGTCAGCATTGTCCGGGTCCGCCGCCTCCATCCCTGCTCGAACGTTCTCGACGCTTTGCGACGCGCGAACGGGATCGGTCCAGTAGTGGGGATCGACGCCGGACCGGTCGGCTGCGGTCTCGTCGTGCCCGGTTTCATCGTGTCCGGTTTCATCGTGCCCGGTTTCATCGTGCCCGGTTTCGTGTTCGTCGTTGCCGTCAGTCTCGTGCCCCTCGTCGCCGCCGTGTGCGTGAGCCGCGTCCGCCGCGAGCAGCTCGACCCCGTCGAGGGCGTCGACCAGTTCGACCTCGGGGTAGTCCCGCTCGATCGTGGCGGCCGCGTCGAGCGCCCAGCGCTGGAATCCCTCGACGTCGAGGTAGACGAACAGTTCGTGGGAGGCCACCTCGGTGGCGAGCTCCGGCCCGGCCTCGTAGGCGTGGCCCATCGTGCCCGCCGGGATCGGATTCTCGACGGGGAACGTCTCGCCGCCGACGTGCCGCGCGAAGTCGTACAGCGTGAAGAAGGCGGCGTACCCGCCCTCCTCGAGCGACCGCTCCCCGGCGATCCGCCGGAGCTGCCCGGTGCAGCCGGCAGTGGCGGACGCCGCAAGCACGCCCGCAGTCCCCGCCAGGAGGTCCCGCCGCGTGTGAGTCATACCTCCCGATAGGGCGTCCTCGCTTATGAGAGTTATTATATTCTACACCGATGTTAATAATAAACGGCATTGGAACGGCCCGTGTTATTAGCAACTGGAGCGGTACAGTTCGCCGACGGCGGTCGATCCAGGGTCGACGGTCGATCCAGGGTCGACGGTCGATCCAGGGTCGACGGTCGATCCAGGGTCGACGGAGTCGAGACAGCCGGCTGTCCCGACCCCGAGCGCGATCCCGGCGAGCGCATTTCGGAGGAGGTGGCGTCGTAACGGGGACATACCGGCGGAGTTCGACGGGAGAGCGGCAAAGGAGTTGTGCTTCCCCACCTCCCGACCGGCGAGACCCACGGGACCGACCGTGCCGTTCCGGCATCGATTTCAACCGGCCGGTCGTACCCACCGGATCGATGCCGACGCAGCCCTCCACATCGCGATCGGCGGCGGCGACAGGAGCATCGGAGACAGGAGCATCGGCGGCGAGAGCCGACGTCTCGACCGTCTCCGTCGACAACGGCGACCGGACGATCGCGTACGCCGAGTACGGCGACCCGGACGGGGATCCCGTCCTGTTCTTCCACGGAACGCCCGGGTCGCGCCTGCTGGCCGAGCTCCTCGAGTCGGCAGCCACGGAGCACGGCGTTCGACTCGTCGCGTACGACAGGCCCGGATACGGTCGTTCGGATCCCCAGCCCGACCGAACGGTGCGTGCCGCCGGGGCGAACGCGACCGCGGTGCTCGACGCCGCCGGGATCGAGACCGCGAGACTCGTGGGATTCTCCGGCGGGAGCGCGTACGCGCTCGCGACGGCCGCCACCCATCCCGGGCGGGTGGATCGGGTGGACGCCATCGCCGGGATCACGCCGCCGGAGTTCTCCGAGTCGACGGCGCTGGCGCCCCGGCTACTTGCCGGGATGGCGCGGCGGGCACCGTCGGTCCTCGGCTCGGTCCTCCGGGCGGACGCGTGGGTCGCCGAGCGACGGTCCCCGTCCGCCGTGATCTCGCGGTATACGTCCGACGCCGTCGACGAGCCGGTCCCCGACGACGTCGCGGCGATCGTGAAAGCCGACCTCATCGAGGCGGTCGCTCGATCCCGGTCGGGGGTCGTGACCGAGTTCCGGACCACCGCGGCCGAGTGGGAGATCCCTCTCGAGAGGCTCGCGGAGGCGGCCATCGACGTGCGGTTTCACCACGGCGACGCGGACGCGAACGCGCCGCTTGCCGACGTTCAACGGTTCGTGGCGGCGCTTCCGACCGCCGAGCTGCGAGTGCTCGAAGGCGCCGACCACCTCCGGACGCTCACGCGTGCGGGGCCGACCGCGTTGCGCGAACAACCGGAGTGATCGACCGGTATATAATGGACGATCTCGGTCGGGCCGGGTTCCGTCGGCCCGACCGCGGTCGATCCGGTTAGTGCGAGTGGCCGAGCGCGTCCTCGAGCGACTGCCCGAATCGCTCCTCGAACAGCTCCTCGGCGGTCTCGTTGATCTCGCGGATGTCCTCGGGGACCTCGCCCTCGGCGTGGTGGGCGAAGGCGTGGGCCTGCTGGGCCATCACCTGCACCAGCACGTCGGTCACGACGCGGGTCGGCTGCTCGCCCTGGTCGGCCATCAGGTCGACGAGCCCCGCGGGGAGCTCGACGGTGTCCTCGTCGCCGTCCGGTCCGGTTACCGTGTACGTCTCGGTGGCTGCCATACGCGTACCTGGCCGGCGGCACGTAAGGGTCTGTGGATGTGTGGTCCGAAAATGGTCCGTGGACGTACCGTCGGGACGCTCGGCCGCTATAAGGATCGATCCCCGTCAGTACTCCCGCAGGAACCGTTCCGCGGCGTCGGCGACGATCGACCGTCCGGTTTTCACGTCGCTCCAGGCGATGCACTCGTCGGGTTGGTGGGCGGTCGCGAGGTCTCCGGGACCGAAGACGACCGCCGGGATCCCGGCGTCGATGAGGTGTCGCGCGTCCGTCCCGCCGGTGAACCCCTCGACCGGGGCCTCGACCCCGTGATCGGCCGCGGCCGCCCGGACGGCCTCCACGATCGGTTCGTCGGGGTCGATCTCCGAGCCCTCGAACTGGACCGAGAACCGTTCGAACTCGGGGGGATGGTCGCGCAGCCACTCGTCGGCGTCGACGACCGCCTGGAGCCGCTCGCGAAACTCGGCTTCGACCTCGGCGACCGTCTCGTGGGGCGCGACGCCGATCCGGATCTCCGCGGTGAGCTCGGCCGGGACGCTCGAGGCCCAGTTGCCGGCTTCCACCGTCCCGAAGTTGACCGGCCACGGCGTCTCGTAGTCCGCATACAGGGAGTGGGTGACACGGTCACAGCGCTCGGCCTCGAGATCCGCGAACGCGTGTCGGATACGCTCGAAGTGGGGCAACACCGACTCGCCCTCCCAGGTCTGGGCGGCGTGCGCGGACTTGCCGAAGATGCGCAGCCGCATCATCAGGGATCCCTCCGCGGCGACGACCGCGTCGAAGCTGCTCGGCTCGGTGACGATCGCGGCGTCGCGCTCGAACGGATAGGGGTTCTTCCGGGCGGCGACGGCCGCGCCGATCCCGCCTTCCTCCTCCCCGACCACGCTCTCGACCACGATTCGGCCGTCCAGGTCCCCGGACTCGGCGGCGCGGTCCGCGACCGCCCGCGCCGCGAAGACGTTCAGCGCGAGGCCGCTCTTCATGTCGAGCACCCCGCGGCCGTAGAGCGTGTCCCCGTCCGCCCGAACCGTAAACGGGTCGCTCGTCCAGTCGGCTTCGGTGACAGGCACCACGTCCGCGTGGCCGTTCAGGACGACCGTCGGGCCCGCATCCGGGTCGCCGAGCTCGAGGACGCCGGCGACGCTCGGGCGGTCGGCGAGATCCAGCGTCTCGACGTCGGGAAACGACTCGTGGGCCGCCAGGACCTCGGGGTCGGGATCCCACTCGTAGGTCTCGAACCCGAGCGACTCCAGTTTGCCGGCGAGCCACCGCTGCACCTCCCCCTCCTCCCCGGGGACGCTCGGGTACGACACGAGCGACTCGATCGTCTCGCGCAGGTCGTCGTGGCGGTTCCGCATCGGGTAGCGATTTAAAAGCACGTCCGATAACCGTTTCGACGGACCGGCGCGAGGATGCGGCGGCAGGGACGGGACGGTCGACGAGCCACGGACTCCCTCTTAACTGTCGTGACCGAGTAGAACGGCGTATGCAACGAGAGACGGCCGAGCCGAGCGTGGATCAGTTCCCGGGCCCGAAGGCGAGCGAGTGGGTCGAGTTCCACGGGGCGTCCGCGGCGCCGAGCACGTACGTGTACGCTTCGTGTGGGACGTCACCGAGGACGCGGTCGGCCCCTTCTGCACCGACCCGGACGGGAACGTGCTCCTGGATTTCACCAGTCACGTCGCCGCCGCGCCGCTCGGGTACAACAACCCGCTGATCATGGACGAGCTCCGCGAGTTCGACCTCGTCGACCCGCTGAAGATCGCGGGCCAGGACTTCTACGTCAGCACCGGCGGGTCGCCCGACGACGCCGACCTTCCGGGGCCGGCACACCTGATGGACCGGCTCGTGGACCTCACCGACCATTACGGGATGGACACGGTCTTCCTGTCGAACTCGGGCGCGGAGGCGGTCGAGAACGCGATGAAGATCTGCTACGACCACTGCGCGGATCCGAAATACGGGATCACCTTCGAGGGCGCCTTCCACGGGCGGACCCTCGGCGCCCTGTCGCTGAACCGGTCGAAGTCGGTCCACCGGCGGTCGTTCCCCGAGATCAGCGGGATCCATGACGTTCCGCACCGCCTCGCGGGCGTCGAACGCCTCCGGGAGAAGCTCGACCCCGAAACGGGGCACGTCCCGGCCGACCAGGTCGCGTACCTGATCCTGGAGCCGGTGCAGGGAGAGGGGGGCTACCGCGTGCCGAGCGCGGAGTTCATGCGGGCGGTGAACGACCTGTGTGCCGACCACGACATCCCGATCATCGCCGACGAGATCCAGTCGGGAATCGGCCGAACCGGGCGGATGTGGGCGTCCGATCACTACGCGTTCGAGCCGGACGTGATCACGGGCGCGAAGGGGCTCCGCGTCGGCGCCACGGTCTCCCGGTCGGAGATCTTCCCCGAGGAGACGGCTCGGATCTCCTCGACGTGGGGCGCCGGCGACGTGATCGCGTCCATCCAGGGGGCAGTCACCCTCGGCGTGATCCAGGAGCACGATCTACTCGGACACGCCGAGCGGATGGGCGACCGGTTCCTCGATCAGCTGGAGGAACTACGGGCCACCCACTCCGACGCGGTGGTCGACGCGCGCGGGCTCGGGCTGATGACCGCGATCGAGTTCGACACGAAGCAGCGACGCGAGGACGTGATCGACGCGGCGCTCCAGCGCGGACTACTCACGCTGGGCTGCGGGCACAAGACCCTCCGACTCCTGCCCCCGCTGGACGTTCGCGAGCGCGAACTCGACATCGCGGTCGATCTTCTCGACGACGCGATCGAGAGCGTCGTGGCCGACGCGACCGCGTAGCCGGCCGTCGGCGTCGTCTCCACCCGGCCGACCGCCACAGCTACCCCATCTCGATCGCGTCCGAGACGATCTCCTCGAACCGGTCGACCGTGATACCGTACCGCGTCTCGCCCGCACGCGTTCGCTCCCGCTCCACCGTCGCGACGTCCCGACCGTCGACTCGAATCGTCCACGGATCACCGTGGCGGACGCCGACCCCGACGAGAGTGACGTCGACGTCGTACATGGCCTCGAGACGACGGATCACCGGCTGTACGATCGTTCCGTCCGCGAAACGCGCCGGCAGGTAGGTCGGGCCGTCGGCGGCATCGTGGTCCGCGATCGCACGCCGCCACCAGGCCGGCAGATCCTCGATATCGACGTCCGCGTACGGCCGCTCGCTCGTCGGATCGTACCCGTCAATGTGTCTATCATCCGTCATACTACATGATAGATATTAAATATCAATCGCTGCGACCGATCACAGTTCGAGATAGACGTCGCCGTCCTCGGCGTAGGCCTCGTACACCGGTAGCCGGTATCGGTCGCTCGCAGTGTGGCGACCGTCGGTGATGTCGAACTCCCAGCCGTGCCAGGGGCACGCAACGATCTCGCCGGAGCGATCCCAGACCAGTTCGTCGTCGTTGTCGACCTCGAGCGTTCCGCTCACCAGCCCCTCACAGGCGGGGCCGCCCTGGTGGGGACAGTAGTTCGAAAGGGCCTGATACTCACCGTCGACGTTGAACACGGCGACCTCGCGTCCATCGACGTCGACGACGACGCGGCCGCCCGGCGGGAGGTCAGCCGCGGCCGCCACGCGATGGCGGTTCTCCTGCTCGTCCGTCTCGGTCGTCCCGGCAGTCCCTGTTTCAGTCGGTATGTGGTCCGTCATCGGTTTAGAAGTCGTAGACCTCGGTGGCGGTTTCACCGTAGACGTTCCGGAGCGCCTGGCCGTCGAACTCCGACCGGAGGATCCGCAACAGCGCGTCGGTGTTGTCGAAGTCGAAGTGCGGGTAGTCCGAGGAGAACATCAGGTTCTCGTCCCCGTCGAAGAGCCGCATCACGCCGTTGAGGTACTGTGGGTCGTCGGCGCCCTCGACCGGCTGGCTCGTGAGGTAGAACTGGTCGTCGAGGTACTCGCTGGGGAGCTTCTCGAGCATCGGCGCGTCCCACTTCGCGCCCATGTAGTCGTGGTCCATCCGGCGCATGAAGTAGGGGTACCAGCCGAGCCCGGACTCCTGAACGACGAACTCGAGGTCGGGGAAGCGCACGGGCACGCCCTGTGTCAGCATGTCCGCGAGGTTCGTCTGGTGCATCATGTTGTGCGCGGTCGCGTGCACCGGCAGCGCCCGCGACATCGACTTCCACGTCGAGGGGAACCGGGTCATCATCGTGCCGCCGGCGTTGTGCATCTTGATCGGGAGGCCGGCGCGCTCGCAGGCCTCGTAGATGGGGTAATACCGCTCGTTTCCGAGCGTGGGATCGACCGAGCCGCTCGGGATCATCACGGCCGCGATCCCGTCCTCGTCGGCCCGCCGGTCGACCTCCTCGGCCGCCTTGACGGGCTTCTGTGGCGCGACGACCGCCGCCCCGTAGATGCCCTCGTCCGTGTCGACGATCTCGTCGAGCAGCCAGTTGTTGTAGGCGGTCGCGAGCCCAGCCGCGAGGTCGTCGTGGTGGACCGCACCCAGATAGAGGTTCTGGGTCGGCGTGGCGATCGCCTTATCCCAGCCGATGAACTCCTTGCCGGCGAGGACGTCCTCGCGCGTCCGCACCGTCTCGGAGTCGGCTTTCCCCATCGTCACGGAGTAGACCATTCCGGTGGCGGGATAGACCCGACCGAGGTAGCCGTAATCGTCGCCGCCGCTTGCGGTGAGCATCTCGTCGAACGGGCTCTCGAGGTACGGGAAGAGGTCCTCCTGTCGTTCCGTCAGGTGGAAGTCGGTGTCGACGATCGTTCCGAGGTCGTCGAGCGACCGAACCTGATCGGGTGTTGCCGAAGCCATCGATCGATCCGTCGGCGGGGACGTATTTATACCCGGATTCGATTAGGGATCGGGAAACGACGGAAGAGGCCATAAAACGGCCGGAAACAAGGGTTCGGGCCGCACGCAATGACCGGAGCGACGGCCGAGCAGCACGTGCACGTTCCCGCCCCGTCCGACCGAAGACACTCGGTTCGCCGCGGAATCCGTATCCGAGGAAGAAACGTATATCCATACCGTTTCTCGATCGGAAATCTTTACCGATCCCTCACGAAATCGTCGATACCGATGAACGAGTGGAAGCCAGGCGGTATTGACCCGGAATCCGGCGAGACGACGATAGGAAGTATCGACACGTCGTTCGCCATCGTGACAGCTCTCCGGGAGCGAAACGGCGCCGGCGTCACGGAGCTGGCCGAGGAGACGGGGCTCTCGAAGAGTTCGGTTCACAAGCACCTCCGGTCGTTGGCGAAACACGACTTCGTGGTGAAGGAGGGCGACGAGTACGCGCTCGGACTGCGCTATCTCGATCTCGGGGCACACGTCCGGTCGCGGGTACCCGGGTCGGCGAAGATCAAACACAAGCTGCGCGAGCTGGCCGACGAGACCGGCGAGAGCGCGCAGTTCGCGGTCGAGGAGCGGGGCCACGCGGTGGTGTTGTACCGCGAGGTGAGCCACGGCGGGGTCTACTCGCGGGGCCGGGTCGGCCGCCGGTTTCACCCCCATCAGACCGCTGCCGGGAAGGCGATCCTGGCGCGTCGGTCCGACCAGTGGATCGAGGAGCTGATCGACCGCCAGGGGCTGCCCGCGGCCACGCCGCACACGATCACCGACCGCGAGGAGCTGCTCGAGGAGATCCGCGAGACCCGCGAGCGCGGCGTGGCGTTCAACAGCGAGGAGAGCACCGAGGGGCTCCGCGCGGTCGCGGTCCCGGTGACCGCCCCCGACGGGGACGTGCTCGGCGCCTTCGCGGTCGCGGGACCGACCCACCGGATCAACGGCGACCGGTTCGAGACCGAGATCCCGGACCTCCTCCGGAGCGTCGTCAACGAACTCGAGTTGAACCTGGCACACTCGTGAGCCTGACCCGATTCATATATGATTTTTGAATATTTATATTTATATATGGATATAATTTATTATATTTTATATATTTATAAATAGCTGCGGTCGTTCGAGGCCGAGTGGCGACATCGAACGGTGGGCCGTCCTCGCGCCGCCGACCCGCCATACGAGCGAATTCCTTTAACCGCTGCCGCCGAAACCGGTGGTAACCGATGGAGCTACTCGTCGTGGGTGCCGGGGAGATGGGACGATGGATCGCGGACACGGTTGCGTCCGCGGACGCGGTCACGGATCCCGCCATCTCGTTCACCGACCTCGACGCCGACCGCGCACGCGACGCGGCCGCCGGGCGGGAGGCACGCGCCCTCGAGGCGTCGACGGCGATGGCGGACCGTTTCGAGGTCGTCTGTCTTGCCGTTCCGATCTCCGCGGTCGCGGACGCGGTGGCGGCGTACGCCGACGTCGCCGACGGAGCGATGATCGACGTCTCCGGCGCGATGGAAGCCCCGATCGCGGCGATGCGCGACCAGCTCGATCCGGACGTCGAACGCGCCAGTCTTCACCCCCTTTTCGCGCCGCCCCGCGTGCCGGGGAACGTGGCAGCCGTCGTCGACCGGGACGGGCCGCACGTGACGGCCGTGATCGAGGCGATCGAGGCCGGCGGGAACGACGTCTTCGAGACCACGGCGGCGGAGCACGACGAGGCGATGGAGACCGTGCAGGCGGGCGCCCACGCCGCCATCCTGGCGTGGCGACTGGCCGGCGCGGACGTCCGTGATGAGTTCCACACCCCGGTCTCGGCCGGTCTCGATGACCTCGCCAATACCGTCACCGAGGGCGCACCCGATGTCTACGCGGAGATCCAGCGCGCCTTCGACGGCGCCGAGGGGGTCGCCGACGCCGCCGCCGCGATCGCTGAGGCCGACCCCGAGACGTTCGCGGACCTGTACGAGCGCGCCCGGGGCGAGGGTACCGAACGGGAGCGACACGAGTGATGAGGAGAAATCGATACCGATGATCGACGAGCAGGCCATCCGCGATAGCGCGAAGTACCTCCGAAACGTACGCCCGATCGACCCCGAGGAGGTCGCCGACTACGTGTCCGGCGGCACACATCCGGCGGTCGTTCGGCGGACGTTACGGGAGGCGTCCTACGACCTCGGGCTCCGCGAGCGCGAGGACGGTACCTTCGTTCCGGTGGATCCGGATCCGGTCCCCGATCCGGGATGGAGCCCGGAGGCGTTCCCCGAGATCTACGCAGCCGCTTTGGAGGACGAGCTGGTCGACGAGTACGGAGCGAACTGGCACGTCGGGGAGTCCGGCGACGAGCTTCGGGAAGCGATCCGACGACTCAAACGCGATTACTACCACGAGAACCCGGTCGAGTACGACCGGATCGCGGCGCTCGGGTACGCGATCTATCACCTCCCCGACTACTACGCCGCGATCGGCTACGTCCTCACCGACCTGATCGAGAACGGCCTGCTCGACCGGCGGCTGCGCGTCCTCGACGTCGGCGCGGGCGTCGGGGGGCCGGCGCTCGGGCTGCACGACCTCCTCCCGGCGGACGCCGTGGTGGAGTACACCGCCGTCGAGCCGAGCCCGGCGGCCGACGTGCTGGAGACGATGCTCGGGGCGACCCGGCGAAACTTCCGGCCCGCGATCCGGCGCGAGACCGCCGAGTCGTTCCTCGGACTCGATGACGGCACCGGCGACGACGCTGCCGGCGACGATGGAGACGCCTACGACCTCGTGCTGTTCGGGAACGTCCTCTCGGAGCTTTCCGATCCGGTCTCCGTCGTGACGGCGGCACTCGACGTCCTGGCCGACGACGGATCGATCGTCGCGCTGGCGCCGGCCGACCGGAACACCGCCACCGGCCTTCGTGAGATCGAGCGCGCCGTCGTCGACGAGACGCCGGACTCGGCGCCGGGGAGCGCGGCTGGACCGCCGGATCGGGACGTCACGATCTACGGTCCGACGCTCCGTCTCTGGCCGGGCGCGAAGCCGGAGGACCGGGGCTGGTCCTTCGACGTCCGTCCCGACCTGGCGGTGCCGTCGTTCCAGGCCCGTCTCGACGAGGAAGCCGATCGCGGTCCCACCGACGAACCTGGCGAGTTCGTCAACGTCGACGTTCAGTTCGCCTACTCGATCCTCCGAACCGACGACGCCCGCCGCGTCGACGTCCGAGCCGATCCGGAGCGACACCTCCGGATGGCCGACAGCGAGGCGCACGTCACCGACCGGGTCGACCTGCTGTGTGTCAAGCTGAGCCACGATCTGTCCGACGGCGGCAATCCCCTCTTCAAGGTGAGCGACGGATCCGAGTCCGTCGACCACTACGCGGTGTGTACCCGTGAGACCTCGCTGAACCGCGCCCTGCTGGAGGCCGGCTACGGCGCCGTCCTCGCGGTCGAAAACGTGCTCGTGCTCTGGAACGACGACGAGGGGGCCTACAACCTCGTCGTCGACGACGGGACCGTGGTCGATCTCGTGGCACCCTGACCGGCGTCCGCGCACCCTGACCGGTGTCGGCGCACCCTGACCGGTGTCGGCGATAGCCGCACGATCTGACGGGATGCGTGGCCCTTTACGATCGGGTCCGCACCGATCGGACATGGCCGGGACGCTCGCGTCGATCTGGAAGCGGTATCGATCGGTGGGACTGATCTATCGGATCGCGGTCGCGTTCGTGATCGGGTCCGCCGCAGGGGTCGTCTTCGGCGAACGGATGGTCGTCGTCCAGCCGCTCGGCGACCTGTTCCTCCGGCTGCTCAATATGCTCGTGGTCCCGATCATCGTCTTCACCCTGCTGACCGGGATCCGGCAGCTCTCGCCGGCACGGCTCGGCCGGATCGGCGGCGCGACGGTCGCACTGTACGCGGTCACGACGACGGTCGCCGGCGTGATCGGCCTCGGGGTCGCGAACGTCCTCCAGCCCGGACGCGGGGTGGAGTTCGTCGCCGGCGAGGCCGAGTCGCAGGCGCCGCCGTCGCTGACCGAGGTCGTCCTCGGGATCGTGCCGAACAACCCCGTGACGGCGATGGCCGACGGCAACCTGCTCGGAACGGTCTTCTTCGCCATCGTCTTCGGGATCGCGTTGACCTACGTCCGGGCGAACAAGCCCGAATACGCCGAGAGCGTCGACTCGCTGTTCGAGGCCTTCGAGGTCGGCGCGGAGGCGATGTTCGTCGTCGTCCGCGGCGTGCTCGAGTACGGCGTTATCGGCGTCTTCGCGCTGATGGCGGCCGGGATCGGCACGGAGGGCGTCGGCGTCTTCTCCTCACTGGGCGAGCTCGTGCTCGCGGTCGGGCTCGCGGTCCTCATCCACATCGCAGTCACCTACCTCGGGCTGTTGATGACGGTCGTCTCGGACGTCTCGCCGCTCGCCTTCCTCAGGGGGTCCAAGGACGCGATGGTGACCGCCTTCGCGACCCGCTCCTCCAGCGGGACGCTGCCGGTGACGATGACGAACGCCGAGGAGGACCTCCGGATCGACGAGCGCGTCTACTCGTTCGCGCTGCCGGTCGGCGCGACCGCGAACATGGACGGCGCGGCGATCCGCCAGGCGATCACGGTCGTCTTTGCCGCCAACGTGGTCGGGCAGCCGCTCGCGCTGACCGAGCAGGCCCTCGTGTTGATCGTCGCCGTGCTCATCAGCATCGGCACCGCCGGCGTTCCGGGTGCGGGGATCGTGATGCTGACCGTCGTGCTCACGCAGGTCGGACTCCCGCTCACCGTGGTCGGTTTCGTCGCCGGCGTCGACCCGATCCTCGGCCGCATCGCCACGATGAACAACGTCACGGGCGATCTGGCGGTGGCGACGGTCGTCGGCAAGTGGAACGACGCGATCGACTTCACCACCGGCGTCTGGGCCGACGGGACGGCCGCCGTCGGCGACGCGGCGCCGGCCGACGACTGAATCAGCCGTGAGAACGAGCGTGCGTATTGTGGTAAATCGAGCCTTCCAGCAGTTCATTCACTGCCTTCGATCTCGGAATCGAACTCGAATTCGAGTTGTCCGTCAAGTATGTGTGTTTGGTCGAGCAGCCCCGGCTGAACGAGTTCGACAGTGCTTTCGACAACGAGTCGCTGAGCCGCCTCCGGCCATTGAATGACTGGAAAGTCGATGAATACGGTCTCGTTGGCGAGTTCACCGAATCGATGGACTTCGACGACTGCGGCCCTCCCATCCCGAAATAGTGACACCGACGGGTGGGGCCTGGAGTCCCCCATGAACGGGCCCTGGAGGGAGAGCTGTGGCGGAGTGCCGTCACCGTCCAGTGCCACGAACCGCTGTGTGAGTGACTGCAGTTCGGTGTCTTCAGTGTGTGAAACCCACGTGTTGAAATGTTCCGGAAGGGGTTCAAACCGAGGGTCAACACCCACGACAGCGAACTCCTCGCCGTCTCCGGGGAATTCGAGATACTTTTCGTCATCTCGGGAGTTGTCACTAGTTTTTACAGCTGGTTCCGTGTGTTCGGTTCGCTGTTCAACGGCGCTACAGCCCGCAGTGACAGAGGTGACAGCGGTCAAGGTGGATGCGAGGAGGGCACGGCGACGCATAAGTAGTGGAATCCCAGATAGTAATAATAATGTTATGAAACTATCTCTTCATCCCGAATCTGGATCTTTCTTTTGAGGAGCCAACGACTGACTTCGCGCTGAATGTACACTCTAACTCATATAAATATTACTTGATAGTTAGTACATACTCTCCTGCGCTAAGTCGCTCACCTGGACTGAGCGATTCCCGTTTGGCGTGGGAAGTCTCCTGTGACCTCCTCGGGTTGCGACGACTCGGTTGATCGGGGCTGACTCGATCGACGGCGACCCGATCGCTGACTACCCGGCCGACTCGACCCCGCCGGCGATCGATCTGACCGCCGGGAACAGCGCAAGGGCGATCAGGATCTCCATCCCGCCGACGACGAGGAACGCCGTCAGGTAGTCGAACCCCTCGGTGACGGTCCCGCCGACGAGAAAGCCGGTCAGAAAGCCCAGCGATCCGAACACGTTGAACAGCCCCATCGCGGCGCCGCGCTCGGCGACCCCGACCAGATCCGTCACGAGCGCCATCGTCGCGGGCGCGACCAGCGCGCCGCAGACGCCGACGAGCACCATCAACCCGGCCGCGATCGGGTACGTCGGGGCCAGCCCGACCGCGATGATGACGAAGCCGTAGGCGATCGACCCGACGACGATGGGGAAAAACCGGCCGATCCGGTCCGAGAGCACGCCCATCGGGTACTGGAGAACGGCGAACGGAAGGAAGAACAGCGCCAGCGTGAGGCCCGCGCCAAACGCCGACAGCTCGAAGGCACCCTCCTGGAAGTAGTACACGCCGACCAGCGCGAAGAAGCCGGCGGTAAGTCGGTCGATGAACCCGAACGCGAACGGCACGAGCAGGCCGGGCACGGCGCGGATCCGGGCGAGTACCTCGCGGAACCCCGGATCGTCGGCTGCCGGCGTGTCGGGTCCGGTTTCGGTCATCGTGCCGGCACGGTCGGTCACGGTCGCGGCGAGCAGCGACGACAGGAACAGCACCGTCGCACTCGCGTAGATCGGGTAGAAGGGGTCGACGTCGGCGAGCCGGCCGCCGACGACCGATCCGAGGGCAGCCCCGAAGCCGATCGCGACGCCGGCCGCGCCCATGTTCCGGCCGTGGCCCCCGCCCAGGTCCATCAACATCGTGATGCCCAGCGAGAACGCGCCGATCGTGAACGCGCCGCCGACGACGCGGACGAGCAGCGCCGCACCGAAGCCGATCCCCAGCCACGGCGCGAGCGCGAGCGTCAGATAGGCGGCCCCGCCGCCCGCCGCGCCGAGGACCACGAGCGATGCGCGTCGCCCGAGGGCGTCGCTTACGGCCCCCCAGACGCCGGCGAAGGTGACGAAGGCGGCGAACTCGGCGGCCAGAAACCACATTCCCGCGCTCACGCCGCCCGGCGCGCCGAGCGCGACGACGATGTCGGGAACGCCGGGGTAGACGAGAACCTGCGAAACCAACACGAGCCAGACGACCGCGGCGAGCCGCCGGCGGTCGGCCCCGTGAACCGACCCACCGTCGGCGGCGGCCGGAGCCGATGGGGTGGATGCAACCGTCCCGAGAAGGGATTCGACTACCCGATGGAGGGATTCGACTACCCGATGGAGGGGTCCGACCGCCCGATGGAGGGGTATGACCGTCCCGCAGAGGAACGCACCCGTTCCACAGAGGAACGCGCCCGTCCCGCGGACGTGAGCGATCGGCCGAGCGAGACGACTCATACGTGGTCGTTCGGCGGGTGGATGGAAAGACGCATCGGGACCGGACGGGGCGGGACCGTGACTCCGGTCGCCCGATTGATCCCGGCTACCGGGCGTTCTCGATCGCCGCCGAAACGGCATCGGCGGTCGGCTCCGCGACGGGGTCCCCGTTCACGAACACCGTCGGCGTCCCCTGGACGCCGCGGTCGATCCCGGTCGCCCGGTCGTCCGAGACGACCGGCTCGTACGTGCCGGACTCGCCATCGCGGATCGCGGAACACGGATCGCCGCCGGCCTCCTCCGCGGCGTAGCCCACGATATCCCAGGAGTACGACTCGTGGTGCTCGAAGGCGGTCTTGGCGAACGCGAAGAACGCCTCGTCGTCCTGCCGGTCCTGAACGCCCCGCGCGGCGTTCGCGACGCCCGGCGACCAGGTGTCGTGAACCGGGATCGGGAAGTCCCAGTGCTCGTACCGGATGATCCCGGGATCGACGTACTCCGACTCGATCGTCGGCGCCTCCTCGAGTTCCCAGGTGGCGCAGTGCGGGCACGCGAAGTCCTTGAACACGGCTACGGTGACGTCGGAATCGGGGTCGCCGATCACGGGTCGCGACAGCTCCGAGACGGACTCGGCCGGCGGACTCGTGTCACAGTCGTAGTCGGGGATGTCCGAACCACCGCCGCCGCCGAGACAGCCCGCGACGCCGAGCGTCGCGGCGGTTCCGGCGGACGACAGGACGGCACGGCGGGAAGTACGCATACGTTCGGTTCGGGAGCGCGGACACTTATTCGCACCGAGACCGGTCGCAGCGACGACCCACCGTCAGCCCACGGTCCGACGTTCAGACCCGCTTTGAGCGGGCTTCCCTGACCCCTGCTCCGTCGCGGACCATATCCTCACAATCCGGGCACACGCGAACGGTATCGAACTCCGGCGGGGCGAACACCCGGACGTACCGCTCGGTGACGAACGAGCCACAGTTCCTACATTCCGGCATTACTCCGACATAGGGAATCACCCTAAGTAGTGCTTTGGGCCGAGGCTGATGTCACCGATTCACAAACCGTCGGTCGAGCGGGCCACGTCGCCCGCCGAGGTTAAGACGCCGGCGAGCGTACCGAAGATTATGACCGACACGACCGCGACCGCGACGTTCGGCGGCGGCTGCTTCTGGTGTACCGAAGCGGCGTTCACGGAGGTCGAGGGCGTCGAATCGGTGACGTCAGGCTACGCCGGCGGCGAGACCGACGACCCGACCTACCGTGAGGTCTGTACCGGCGAGACGGGCCACGCGGAGGTCATCCAGGTGGAGTACGACACGACCGTCATCGACTACGGCGAGCTGCTGGAGGTGTTCTTCACCGTCCACGACCCCACCCAGCTGAACCGACAGGGACCCGACGTAGGCTCGCAGTATCGGTCGATCATCCTGACACACGACGAGGAGCAGCGACGGCAGGCCGAGGCGTACGTCGAGGCGCTGTCGGCCGAGGGCGGATACGACGACCCGATCGTGACCGAGATCGAACCGCTGGGGACGTTCTGGCGGGCCGAGGAGAAGCACCAGGACTACTTCGCGAAGAACCCGCAGGACGCGTACTGTCGGATGCACGCCCAGCCGAAGGTCGAGAAGGTTCGCGAGCGGTTCCGCGAGGAGCAGACGGCATAGTTCGGGCAGTGTCGGTACACGCTCAGTGATCGTACCGGAGAGCGGCCACGCTCGGTGATCGTATCGGTGAGCGGCCACGCTCAGTGATCGTACCGGTGAGCGGCGGCCCGCACAGAACGGTACTTCTTTGAGCGACGGCGTGAACGGTCGGACATGGTCACGCTGGGACTGGTCGTCGCGCGGTTCAACGGGTCCGTGACGGAGCCGATGGCGGAAGCAGCGCGGTCGGCCGCCGCGGAGCGGGACGCCACGATCGAACACGAGATCCCCGTCCCCGGCGCCTACGACGCGCCGCTGGCGGCAGACCGCCTCGCGCGCCGCGATGACGTCGACGCGGTCGTCGTCGTGGGCGCGATCGTCACGGGCGACACCGACCACGACCGCGTGATCGGCTCGGCCGCCGCCGAGCAGCTGACGGCGGTGAGCCTCGACCGGGACACGCCGGTCACCTTCGGCGTCAGCGGCCCGGGGATGTCCGGCGCGGAGGCCCGCGAACGGGTCGAGAAGGGTGCCGACGCGACCCATGCGGCCGTCGATCTGGTCGAGGATCTTCCCGACCCCGAGCCGTGATGACGGCCCGACACCGACCACGCTGACCCGACGACTGACGCAACCACACCGACCGGACGCAACCACACCGACCACCGACACCACAGCCCGAGACAACAGATGACCGACGACTTCACCGACCGGATCCAGCGAGTAGAACCGAGCGCGACCCTGGCGATCTCCAACCTTGCCGCCGAGAAGGAGGCGGAGGGTGCCGACATCGTCGACCTCTCCGTGGGCGAGCCCGACTTCGACACGCCGGGGAACATCGTCGCGGCCGGCACCGAGGCCCTCGAGGCCGGCAACACCGGCTACACCTCCTCGAACGGCGTTCCCGAACTGAAGGACGCGATCGCCGAGAAGCTCCGGGGCGACGGCATCGACGCGGAGGCGGACGAGGTGATCGTCACGCCCGGCGCGAAGCAAGCCCTGTACGAGACCGTCCAGACGCTGGTCGAGGACGGCGACGAGGTCGTGCTCCTCGACCCCGCATGGGTCTCCTACGAGGCGATGGTCAAGCTCGCCGGGGGCGACCTCGAGCGGGTCGACCTGGCGCCGCACGACTTCCAGCTCGAGCCCGCGCTCGACGCCCTCGCGGATGCGGTCTCGGACGACACCGAGCTCCTGATCGTCAACTCCCCCTCGAACCCGACCGGCGCGGTCTACTCCGACGCCGCCCTCGAGGGCGTCCGCGACCTCGCCGTCGACCACGACGTGACCGTGGTGGCCGACGAGATCTACGAGCGCATTACCTACGGCGTCGAGCCGACCTCGCTGGCAACCCTCGAGGGAATGGCCGACCGGACGGTCACGATCAACGGCTTCTCGAAGGCGTTCTCGATGACCGGCTGGCGGCTCGGCTACCTCCACGCCACCGAGGAGTTCGTCTCGCAGGCGGGCAAGCTCCACTCCCACTCGGTCTCGTGTGCGACGAACTTCGTCCAGCGAGCCGGGATCGAGGCGCTCGCCAACACCGACGAAGCGGTCGTGGAGATGCGGGACGCCTTCCGCGACCGGCGGGACCTGCTCGTCGACCTGCTGGCCGACCACGGCGTCGACGTCGCCGTCCCCGACGGCGCCTTCTACATGATGCTCCCGGTCGACGAGGACGACCAGGCGTGGTGTGAGGCCGCCATCGAGCAGTCGCACGTCGCCTGCGTGCCCGGCTCGGCCTTTAACGCGCCCGGCTACGCGCGGATCTCCTACGCGGCGAGCGAGCAGCGGCTCCGCGAGGCGATCGAGCGGCTGGCCGACAACGACCTCCTGTAGGGCTCGCCGGTCCCGTCTCTCCGCGGCTCCGCTCCCCGACGGCGCCATTCCACGAGGGTCGGCCACGCACCGCTATCCCTTTGAGGGCGGGGTCGTATGCGGAACGTATGAGCGACGAGCGGGAGGTACTCGACGTACTGACCACGAACGCCCGCGAGAGCACCGCCGACATCGCCGCACAGACCGGCCTCGAGGAGGACGCCGTCGAGGAGGCGATCGCGTCGCTGGAGCGACGCGGCGTCGTCCACGGCTACCAGGCGGTCGTGGACTGGGACCGCGCCGAGACGGAGCGCGTCCGCGCGATCGTCGAACTCAACGTCGAACTCGACCGCGAGACGGGCTACGAGGAGATCGCCGACCGGATCGCGAAGTTCCCGGCCGTCGAGGCGCTCCACCTCGTGTCCGGCGATTACGACTTCGCCGCCGAGGTGGCCGGCGCCTCGATGCAGGACGTCTCCGGGTTCGTCTCCGAGCAGGTCGCGCCGATCCCCGAGATCACCCAGACGGTGACCCACTACGTCATGGAGACGTACAAGGACGGCGGCGTCAGGTTCGGCGATCGGGACGAGGACGACCGGCTCTCCGTGTCGCCATGAACCTCTCGGACCGCGTCACCGACCTCCCCGAATCGGGGATCCGGAAGTTCTTCGAGCTGGCGGAGGCCCGCGACGACGTCATCTCCCTCGGCGTCGGGGAGCCGGACTTCTCGGCCCCCTGGGCGGCTCGTACCGCGGCGATCGATTCGCTCGAACGCGGCCGGACCTCCTACACCTCGAACCGGGGGATCCGCGAGCTGCGCGAGGCGATCGCCGACCACCATCGGCGCTACGACCAGGACTACGATCCCGGCGACGAGATCCTCGTCACCACCGGCGCGAGCGAGGCCGTCGACCTGGCGCTGCGCGCGCTCGTCGACCCCGGCGACGTCGTCGCGATCCACGAACCGACCTACATCTCCTACGGTCCCGGCGTGGAGTTGGCCGGCGGCGAGCCGCTGTCGGTTCCCACGCGCGCGGCCGACGACTTCGCATTGACCCGGGAGCGCCTCGCCGCCGCCGGCGCCGAACGGGCCGACACGCTCGTGTTGTGTTACCCGAACAATCCCACCGGCGCGGTGATGACCGACGAGCAGCTCGCCGAGGTCGCGGCCTTCTGCCGCGAGCACGACATCCAGGTGATCGCGGACGAGATCTACGCGGCGCTCACCTACGGCCGGGACCACGAGTCGATCGCGACCCAACCGGAAATGCGCGACCGGACGGTCGTGGTCAACGGCTTCTCGAAGGCGTACGCGATGACGGGGCTCCGGTTGGGCTACGCGCTCGGCCCCGCCGAGGCGATCGACGCGATGAACCGGATCCACCAGTACACGATGCTGTCCGCCCCGACGACCGCACAGTACGCGGCGCTGGAGGGGCTCCGGTCGTGCGATTCGGAGGTCGCAGAGATGGTGAGCGAGTACGACCGCCGCCGCCGGTTCGTCCACTCGCGGTTCCGGGAGATGGGCCTCGACTGCTTCGAGCCGCGGGGCGCCTTCTACGCGTTCCCCGACTGCGGCGGCGACGACGAGCGGTTCGCCGAGGAGCTGCTGGAGTCACAGGGCGTGGCGGTCGTTCCCGGGTCGGTCTTCGGGGAGGGCGGCAAGGGGCACCTCCGCGTCTCCTACGCGACGAGCATGCGCGAGTTGAAGCGGGCGACCGACCGGATCGAGACGTTCCTCACCGAGCGCCGGCAGACGCCCTAGCGACCGTCTTTCGTTCCGATTCGTTTTTTAGACCCACAGTAGGATAACACTCGATACGATAGGTGGAAATATATTTTCCAACCCATCTGAAATCTCGGATTCATTGCGAAGAGTTATCACGAATGAACCACCACGGAGGAACATGGACTTCGAGCTCACCGACGAGCAGAAACAGCTGCGCGAGGAGGTCCGACGGTTCGCCGACAACGAGATCCGGCCGATCGCGAGCGAGCACGATCGCGAGGAGTCGTATCCGTACGACGTGATCGAGAAGGCGGCCGAGATGGGACTGATCGCGCCCCACGTTCCCGTCGAGTACGGCGGCGTCGGCTACTCGGCGATCGAGAACGCGATCATCATCGAGGAGCTGTTCGCGGTCGACCCGGGGATCGGGCTGAGCATCTCCGGCGCCGGATTCGGCGCGGAGGCGATCATGGAGTTCGGGACCGAGGAACAGAAGGAGGAGGTCCTCCCCGCGGTCACCAGCGGCGAGTCGCTGCTGGGGTCGGCGATCAGCGAACCGCAGGCCGGATCCGACGTCACGTCGATCGCGACGCGGGCCGAAAAGGACGGCGACGAGTGGGTGATAAACGGGTCGAAGATGTGGATCACCAACGGGACGGTGGGCGACTACTTCGTCGTCCTGTGTGAGACCGATCCGGAGATCGAGGACCGCTACTCGGGGTACTCGCAGATCCTCGTCGAGGCCGACCGGGACGGCTTCGAGGCCGAGAAGATCACCGGCAAGATGGGCGTCCGCGCGAGCGACACCGCGGAGGTCTACCTCGACGACGTCCGAGTGCCCGAGGAGAACCTGGTCGGCCAGCGGGGGATGGGCTTTCTCCAGCTGATGCAGTTCTTCGACGAGACCCGAACCGCCATCGCCGCCCAGGGCGTCGGGATCGCCAAGGGGGCGACCGAGCGCGCGCTCGAGTACGCACAGGAACGCGAGCAGTTCGACCGCCCGATCAGCGACTTCCAGGCGATCAAACACAAGCTCGCCGAGATGCGCACGAACACCGAGGCGGCGCGTTGGCTCACCTACTGCTCCGCGTGGTCGGTCGACGCCGACCCCGACCGGGCCACCGCGCTCGCCTCGATGGCCAAGGAGTTCTCCTCGCGGATCGCGGTCGAGGCCGCCGACGAGGCCGTCCAGATCCACGGCGGCGCCGGCTACGTCGACGACCACGACGTCGAGCGGCTCTACCGCGACGCGAAGATCACCCAGATCTACGAGGGGACGACCGAGATCCAGAAGAACATCATCGCCCGGGAACTGCTCGGCGACGGGATCGGAGTCTGAGCGTTCCGAAGCGCGGTCAGCAGGGCACCGCGGACGGGCTCAGCGGACGCCCATCTCGTCGAGCCGCTCGGGGAGATAGGTGTCGGTGACGAAATCGAGTCCGCGGCTCGCCAGCGCCTGCTGTTCGGACTTCTTGCCGATGTCGAGTTGCAGCTCGATCTGTTCCTCCCAGTAGTCGGTCTGGAAGCGTGGGTCCTCGAGCTCCGATTCGAGGGCGTTCACGTCGGAGTCGGAGAGGGGATCGCTGGGTAGGTCGTACTCGACGATGTCCGCCGGCCGAATGCCGATGAACCGCGCGTCCGGCGTCGCGAGGTACTCCGAGAGGTGTGCGGACTTGATCGAGCCGTACGCCACCGAGCCGAAGATGCGGTAGGACCACGGGTCGCCGTCGGTGAAGACGACCACCGGCAGGTCGAGCTCGTCGTTGAGCCGCCGGGTGATCCGGCGGGTCGCGCGCGCGGGCTGGCCCTTGAGGTGGACGACGAGACAGTTGTAGTCGTCGTCGAAGCCGTTCTCCACGAGCCGGTCGCGCATCCCGCCGGTCTCGACGCAGAGGACGAAGTCGACGTCGTGGTCGAGGAACTCGATCATGTCCGGGTTGTTGGGGATCTGGTAGCCCCCCTCGCCGACGTCCTCCTGACAGTGGATCTCCCGTTCGCCGCGGCGGGTCTGCTCGCGGAGCCGCAGCGGCCCCATCAGGGTCGCGCCCGACTCCTCCGGACGCATGTGGAAGTCCTCGCGGGTGACCCCGGAGACGATCTCCAGGTCCTCGACGAGATCGTTCGACTCGTCCTGGCTCGTGAACTGCGCCTCGTCGTTGTCCCACGACTCCGAGAGGTAGTACAGCTCACGCAGGGTGGAGGACCGTCCCTCCTCGAGCTGGTCCGCGAGGAACTCGATCGTGTAGACCGCCTTCAGCAGCTTCCGGGCGCCGCGCACGGAGTTCGCGCTCCGCGTCGAGGTGCGGTCGCCGTAGGTCCAGACGCCGCTTTCGGGGTCGTACTCGATGTTGCTTTTCGTTCGCGTCGGCAGGGTCATCTCCGGGATCTGCCCGCCAGCGAACTGGTCGTAAAACTCGGCCGCAAGGTCGATGAGCTGCGCTCGTGCGTCCTGGTCGTTGGTTGCCATCAGGCGTTCACCGTGAGTTTCTCGGCTTCGACGCCGTCGACGCTCACGTCGAAGTCGGCGTCGTCAGCCACCGTGTACGTCAACGTTGCCTCTTCGCCGGCCGGGACGGTCGGTTTCCACTGCAGGAACCACTCGCCGTCCATATCCACGACCGTCCCGTCGGAGGGATCGGTCGGTTTCGCCGAGACGATGTCCGTGATCTCGAGGTCCTCGTTCGTGTCCGAATGGTTCTCCACCCGGAGCGTGACGGCGACCTCGTCGTCGCCGTCGAACTCGCGTTCGACGCTGACGTTGTTCATGATGCGTGCGAGCGCGCCGTCGATGTCGGGACGCTCGCGGCCGGTCACCTCCGCGACCTTGTCGGCCATCTCCGGGAGGATGCGCCCGAGGACGTCCTGTTTCTCCCGGCGCTTTTGCATCGAGCGCCGCTTGTTGAGGAACGACTTCAGCTCCCGGGCCGCCTCCCGGATGGCGAGTTCGATCTCGTCCTCGATCTCCGGGATGTTCGCGAGCGCGTCCTTCGACTCGCTCGTGAACGGAACGTTCGTGGAGGCGACGTGGACCATGATCACCGCCGGCCCGCTCGGCAGTCCGCTGCCGCCGGGCTGGTCCAGCCCGTAGTTGCGCCAGCCGATCGACTTGATCACGTCCGTCGTCGCGCATGCGCCGCGCTGGTAGACCAGCGGGACCCGATTCGCAAAGCGCATCACCTCGACGCTGCCGTCGGCCGGGATCTCGCCGCCGTAGGCGATCCCCGCCTCGACGATGAAGGGGTCGCCGCCGTGGACCTCGGCGTCCCGCGTCGCGGCCGCATAGAAGTCCGCGGTGAACTCCTTCCGGAGTCCCGCCTCGACGAGATCCGCGGTGATCGGCGCCAGGCAGTCGGTCGGCGGCGCCAGGATGTCCGTCTCGCGCATCGCCTCCAACAGCTCCGCGGCGGCGTCGCGGTTTCCGGCCACCGCGTCCACGTTCGGCGGGTCGTCGGGAACCGTCTCCATCAGCGACCAGAGCGCGTCGGCGACGTTCTCCCGGGCGGTCTCGCCGAAGCTGACGTCCCGCTGGTCGACCACGAAGGTCGCGGCGTCGGCGATCTCGCGCTCGAGGTTCGCGCGGGTGAACCGAAACCGTTCGTCGCCGCCGTTCGCGAACCGGCGCGCGAGCGCCTCGGCGACCGCTCGAACCGTCCCGTCGTCCTTACGCGTGCTCGTCGCGTCCTCGATGACCGCGTGAAGGTCGGCGGTGAGAAGGTCACGCGTCTCGTCGTCGGCCGCGTCCTCGGCGTCGCCGTAGGCGGTGATCTCGGTCCAGGCGGCCGCGATCGCGTTCTCGCGGACCGTCGCACCGAACGTCTTGTCGGTGTCGGCCGCGACCTCCTCGGCGACCGTCTCGACGATCCCGACCAGCTCGGCGTGAGCGATCCGGTCGTGGTTGCCGACCGTCTCCGCCACCCGGCTCGCGAACGCGTCGGTGGCCGCGGCGCCCTTGTTGGAGACCGCGTCCGCGACCGCCGCCGCGACGTCGGCGTCCTCGTGGGCGTCGGGCGGCCGCCAGGCCAGCTCCCGGCCGAAGTGCCGGTCGCGAAAGTTCGCGAGCACGGAGTCGGCCGTCTTCTTTCCGACGCGGGTGAACTCCTCCTGGAGGAACCCGGAGATCGAGTAGGAGTCGGTCGCCTCCAGCATCTTGATGAGCGTCCCCAGCTCGACGCCGTGGGGATGGGGCCGGATCTCCGAGGTCTCCGCCGGCAGCTGATCGGTCCCACGCTCGAACTTCAGCGGCTCGTCGAGACCGGGCTCGCGGAGTTCGATCCGGGCGTGAGGGTTGACGACCGCCGTGTGTTTGATGTAATCGTGCAGCTGCGACCGTGCGCGCATGTTCGCCTCCATCTCGAGCTCGATGCGCGTCCCGTGCGGGCGGTCCCAGCTCGTTTCCTCGTCGGCCTTGATCTCCGGCTCGTTCGTGTCGGTGTCGATTATCAGCTCGAAGTACTGGGCCCGCGACTGCCCCTTGGGCCGCGAGGTGATCTTCGCCGGTTGTCCGGAAGTGAGCTGAGAGTACAGCACAGCCGCTGAGATACCGATCCCCTGTTGACCGCGACTCTGCTCACGGGTGTGAAAACGACTCCCATACAGCAGCTTTCCGAAGACCTTCGGGAGCTGTTCCTTCGTGATCCCGGGCCCGTTGTCCTCGATCACGAGGCGGTAGTAGTCGCCCACCTCGGTGATCTCGACGTAGATGTCCGGGAGCACGCCGGCCTCCTCGGTCGCGTCGAGGGCGTTGTCGACGGCCTCCTTCACCGCCGTCACCAGCCCGCGAGCGCCCGAGTCGAACCCGAGCATGTGTTTGTTCTTCTCGAAGAACTCGGCGATGGAGATCTCGCGTTGGCCAGCGGCCAACTCCTCGGCGATCCCCTCCTCCTCGCCGAGCGTCGACTGGATGGACGTCATTCGGTGGAAGGGTCTTACCCAGTCGGGGTTAAAACCCCTCCGGCGGCGAGGTGAAAGTGGAATCGACGGATCGAGACGCGGATTCAGCCGAACGTCGGACCGACAACCATCGGAATCTCAGACGACCAGCAGCTCGTCGACGACCACGAGCAGGGCGAAGCCGACGAGGAACGCCGCGGTGGCCGCGTCGGCGTACCCGTGACCGTGCGAGGAGGGGATCATCTCCCGGAAGACGACCGCCATCATCGCCCCGGCCGCGAACCCGGCGGCGACCGGGAAGATCCCCGTCGCGAACGAGACGAGGAAGAACCCGACGATCGCGGCGGTGACCTGCGGGACCAACCCCGAAAGCGTCGTATAGACGAGCACACGGCCGTTCGAGAGTCCGGTCTCACCGAACGGGACCGCGAAGGCGAAGCCGTCCGGGACGTTCTGGAGGCCGATGACGACCGCGAGCAGGAGCGCGACGTCCTCGAGTCCCGAGGCGAAGGCGACGCCCATCGCGAGCCCCTCGGGGGCGTTGTGGAGGACGATCGCCGTGCCGATGAGCAGGGCACGGCGGGCACGTGAGGCGATCGCGAGGTCGTCGACCGATTCCGCCGGATCATCCGTTCCGGCAACCGTTCCGCGCTCCCATCCCCACTCGCCACCCTCCCGACGCCATCCGACGTACCGAGCGTGGAGGTGCGGGATGAGCCGGTTCCCGCCCAGAAGGACGAAGCCGCCGAGGAACACGCCCGACATCACGGCGAAGAGCGTCCCCTGCTCCATCCCCGGCAGGATCAATCCGAAGACGCTGGCGGCGATCATGATCCCCGCCGCGAGTCCGAGCGCGGCGTCGTACGTCCGGTGTGAGACCGTCGCCCGCACGAACACCGGGAGCGCGCCGACGCCGGTGATCGCCCCCGCGACGGTCGTCACGACCAGCATCGTCGCGAACTCGTTCATACGGCGTCATCGGCCAGGGCGGGTAAATAGCTCCGGGCACCAGGGCGGGTACATAGTGCCCTCCGGGCATCTTCACGCGCCCGCGCGTGAGAGGCTTTATGGGTGGTGGCGCACTAGCCATCACAACTCCAATGTCAGAGGAAAACGAGTACGGCGCCGGGCAGATCCAGGTCCTCGAAGGCCTCCAAGCCGTCCGGAAGCGCCCGGCGATGTACATCGGGTCGACCGACGGTCGCGGGTTACACCACCTCGTCTACGAGGTGGTCGACAACTCGATCGACGAGGCCCTCGCCGGCCACTGTTCGGAGATCGAGGTCACGATCCACGAGGACGGATCGGTGAGCGTCCACGACGACGGCCGCGGCATCCCGGTCGACACCCACGAGCAGTACGACCGTCCGGCCCTCGAGGTCATCATGACGGTCCTCCACGCCGGCGGGAAGTTCGACTCGAAGTCCTATCAGGTCTCCGGCGGACTCCACGGGGTCGGCGTGAGCGTCGTCAACGCGCTGGCCAGCAGCCTCGAGGTCGAGGTCAAACGCGACGGCGGCGTCTACCGCCACCGGTTCGACCACGGCGAGCCGGTCGAGGGCGCCTTCGAGCGCGTCCGCGGGATGGACCCCGACGAGGAGACGGGCACGACGATCCGATTCTGGCCCGACGCGGAGATCTTCGAGACGACCGACTTCGAGTACGGCACGCTCGCGAACCGGCTGCGCGAGCTCGCTTTCCTCAACTCCGGGGTCGCGATCACGCTGACAGACGAGCGGCCCGACGAGACCGACCGGGAGACGTTCCAGTACGAGGGCGGCATCCGCGAGTTCGTCGAATACCTCAACGAGACGCGGTCGCCGATCCACTCGGACGTCATCTACTTCACCGACGAGGCGGACGGCGTCCACGTCGAGATCGCGATGCAGGCGACCGAGGAGCTGCAGGGGTCGGTCCACGCGTTCGCGAACAACATCAACACCCGCGAGGGCGGCACCCACCTGACGGGCTTCAAAACCGCTCTGACCCGGACCGTCAACGACTACGCCAACGAACACGGCCTGATCGACGACCTCGAGGGGAACCTCAAGGGGGAGGACGTCCGCGAGGGGCTCACCGCGGTCATCTCGGTGAAACATCCCGACCCCCAGTTCGAGGGCCAGACGAAGACCAAACTCGGCAACTCGGAGGTCCGCGGGATCGTCGAGTCGGCGGTCCACGAACGCCTCGGGACCTACTTCGAGGAGGACCCCGACACCGCCCGGAAGGTCGTCCACAAGGCCGCCGAGGCCGCCCGGGCGCGAAAGGCCGCCAAGAAGGCCGAGGAACTCACCCGCCGGAAGTCGGCGCTCGAGTCGACCGCGTTGCCCGGCAAGCTCGCCGACTGCCAGACCCGGGATCCGGAGGAGGCCGAGCTGTTCGTGGTGGAGGGCGACAGCGCCGGCGGTTGCTTCACCGGTGACACGGAGATCGCACTCGCGTCCGGGCGATCGATCACGTTCGAGGAGCTCGTTAGGGAGCATAAAAACGGTGAAACGCACTACTGCTACACGGTCGGAGCCGATGGCAAGATCGGGCTCCAGCAGATCGCGAATCCGCGAATCACGAAAACTGATGCGAACCTCGTCGAAGTCACTCTCGATAACGGCGAGACGATACGGTGTACCCCCGACCACGAGTTCATGCTCAGGGACGGGAGCTACTGCGAGGCACAAGACCTTGATGAGGGCCGGTCGCTTATGCCGCTGTATCGGAAGACATCGGACACTAATGAAGAGAACATCACGATCGATGGCTATGAGATGGTAAAACAGCCGGTAATGCGTGACTTCTGGGAGTTTACTCACCTCCTTGCGGACCGATACAATTTGGAGAACGAAAGATACGGCAGAAGCGACGGAGAACACAAACACCATCTGGATTTCGATAAGCGAAATAATCGTCCCGGCAATATCCAGCGGCTCCCGGAAGACGAACATCTAGAGTTACACCGGGAACACGCAAAGCAAACACTCCATACGGAGGAAGTATACGAGAAACTTCGGGAACTCAGGCAGAGTGAGGAGTTCCGGGAGATGATGAGCGATCGTATGCAGCGAGAGGAGACTGTAGAGATTCTCCGGGAACAAGCCGAAGAACAGTGGGAAGACGAGGAGTACCGTGAGTATATGCGGGAGGCGTGGCAGGAATACTACGATAACAATCCGGAATACAGAGAACGCGTACGTGAACGTCTGACTGAGGAAGCTCGAAAGTACTGGGCTAACGAATCTCACCGTAAAGAGCAGTCAGAGCGGGTTGAGCAGTACTACGAGGAGAATCCGGAAGCTGTTGAAAAGCGACGGAAAGAGGCAAAAGAGCAGTGGGATAACGAGGAGCTTCTCGAATGGCGAAGTGAGAAGACAAAACAGCAGTGGGATGAAGAGTTTCGGGAACAGCGAATGGAGGCGTACAACCGGACTTACTTCGAGAATACGATCCCCTTTATGAAGGAAGTCCTGGAAGAGGAGGGCGATCTGGAGAACTACGACGAGCGCAGGCGGGAGAGAGACGATCCGAACGTCCTCACCAAATCAACGACGATAGAGAAATTCTTCGAAGGAGAGCCGGAGTTAATCGAGGCCGTACAGGCACATAACCACTCCGTCGTGTCGGTGGAACCCCTCGAAGACACCGAAGACGTGTACGATCTCGAAGTACCCGGAACCCACAACTTCGCGCTCGAATCAGGGGTGTTCGTCCACAACAGCGCCAAACAGGGTCGCAACCGCGAGAACCAGGCGATCCTCCCCTTAAAAGGGAAGATCCTCAACGTCGAGAAACACCGGCTCGACCGCATCCTTGAGAACGACGAGATCCGCGCGCTGATCACGGCGATCGGCGCCGGGATCGGCGAGGAGTTCGACATCGACGACGTCCGGTACAACAAGATCATCCTGCTCGTCGACGCCGACGTCGACGGCGCACACATCCGAACCCTCCTGTTGACGCTTTTATACCGGCACATGAAGCCGCTGATCGAGGCCGGCTACGTGTACGCGGCGCAGCCGCCGCTGTACCGGATCCGAAAGGGATCGGAAACGTACGACGCGATGACCGAGGCGGAACGCGACCGCATCATCGAGGAGGAGTGCGACGGCGACCCCGACCAGACCCAGCGGTTCAAGGGACTCGGGGAGATGAACCCCGATCAGCTGTGGAACACGACCATGGACCCCGAAAACCGAATCCTGAAACGGATAACCATCGACGACGCGGCCGCCGCCGATCGGATGTTCAACGTGCTGATGGGTGATGCGGTCGAGCCGCGCAAGCAGTTCATCAAGGAACACGCCACGGAGGCGGAGTGGGTGGACATCTGATGAGCTCCGACGTACCCGACGTCGACCCCGATGACGTCCGCGCCGCGCAGGTGACGAACGCCCGCATCGAGGACGAGATGGAACAGTCGTACATCGACTACGCGATGTCGGTCATCGCGGGACGCGCGCTCCCGGACGTTCGGGACGGACTCAAGCCCGTCCACCGGCGCATCCTCTACGCGATGCACGAGGCGGGCGTCACCAGCAACTCCCCGCACCGCAAGTCCTCGTCCGTGGTCGGCGAGACGATGGGCGACTACCACCCCCACGGCGACAGCGCCATCTACGACACGCTCGCGCGGATGGCCCAGGACTTCTCGATGCGGTATCCCCTCATCGACGGACAGGGGAACTTCGGGTCCATCGACGGCGATCCGCCGGCCGCGATGCGGTACACGGAGGCCCGGATGGCCCCCATCGCCGAGGAACTGCTCGCGGACATCGAGCGCGACACGGTCGACTTCCAGCCCAACTACGACGACCGCCTCGAGGAACCCGAGGTGTTGCCGTCGGCGATCCCGAACCTGCTCGTCAACGGCTCGTCGGGGATCGCCGTCGGGATGTCCACGAACATCCCGCCGCACAACCTCGGCGAGGTGATCGACGCGACCGTCGAGCTGATCGAGACGCCGGACGCGACCGTCGAGGACCTGATGAAACACGTCAAGGGTCCTGACTTCCCGACCGGCGCAAACATCGTCGGCCGAAACGCGGTACACAAGGCCTACAAGACGGGACGCGGCCGCGTCCGCGTCCGTGCCGAGTTCGAGGTCGACGAGGAGGCGGGCCGGATCGTCATCACCGAACTCCCCTACCAGCAGAACAAGTCCCGGCTCGTCGAGCGGATCGCCGAGGACGTCACCGAGGGTGCGATCGAGGGGATCCGCGACCTCCGAGACGAGTCCGACCGCGACGGGATCCGCGTCGTGGTCGATCTCAAACGCGACGCGATGGCGGAGGTGGTGAAAAACCAGCTGTTGGAGAGCCACCTCGAACGGACGTTCGGCGTCATCAACCTCGCCCTCGTCGACGGCGCACCGCAGGTGCTCGACCTCAAGGAGACGCTCGAACACTACGTCGAACACCGGCGCGACGTCGTTCGACGGCGTTCGGAACACGAGCTCGAGGAGCGCGAGGACCGCGCGCACATCCTCGAAGGCCGACTGAAGGCGCTCGAAAACGTCGACGACGTCGTCGAGACCATTCAGGACTCCGCGGATCGCGACGCCGCGAAGGCGGCGCTGGAGGCCGGCTACGGCTTCTCGGAGGCGCAGGCCGAACACATCGTCCGGATGCAGCTCGGATCGCTCACCTCGATGGAGACCCAGGAGATCGAGTCGGAGTACGCGGACGTCACCGCCCGGATCGAGCGGCTGGAGACGATCCTCGAGAACCCCGACGAGCTCGACCGGGTCATCATCGACGAGCTGGAGGCTATCAAAGACGAATACGACGACGAGCGCCGGACGAGCTTCATCGAGGACTCCGGCTCAGTCACCCACGAGGACCTCATCCCCGAGGAGGAGTGCGTCGTCGTGATGTCGGAGGACGACTACATCAAGCGGATGTCGCTGGAGACGTTCCGCGCGCAGAACCGCGGCGGGAAGGGGATCATCGGGACGGACCTCAAGGAGGGCGACCGGGTCGCCTCGGTGTTCATCGCGAACTCCCACGACTACCTGCTGGCGATCACCAACCGGGGACAGATCTATCAGCTGAAGACCTACGAGATCCCGGAGATGTCCCGGACGGCCCGTGGCAAGTCGGCGGTCAACCTCCTCGATCTGGACGACGGCGAGGAGATCCAGGCCGTCGTCGACTGCGACCGCGTCGGCGAGGACGTCGACGAGGAGCGGTACCTCACGATGGTCACCCGCGACGGCTACGTCAAGCGGACGTCCGTCGAGGCGTTCGAGAACATCCGGTCGACCGGGATCCGCGCGCTCCGACTGGAGGAGGGCGATGAACTGGTCGACGTCGAGGAGACCGACGGGGACGCCGACCTCGTGATCGGTACCGCCGACGGGATGGCGATCCGGTTCGACGAGGACGAAGTCCGGGCGATGGGCCGCAGCGCCCGCGGCGTCCGCGGGATCGACCTCGAGCCCGGCGACCGGGTGGCCGGACTCGCGGCCGTCGACCCGGACCGGCACGACTGGGTGCTGACGGTGACCGAGAACGGCTACGGGAAGCGGTCGGACGTCTCGGCGTACCGCGTCCAGTCGCGAAACGGCAAGGGACTCATCGACATCAAAACCGGCAGTCGGAACGGCTCCGTGGTCTCGATCGAGGCGGTCACCCACGGCGACCACCTGCTCGCGATGAGCGCCGGCGGCCAGATCATGCGGACTCGCGTCGAGGACGTCTCCATCGTCGGCCGGAACACGATGGGCGTGATCGTGATGGACCTGGCGGCCGACGACGAGGTGTCGTGTCTCGACATCGTCCCGGCGTCGATCGCCGAGGGAGAGACGGACGAGTAGCCCCTACAGGACGGTTTTGCCGAACGCGCTGGCCGCCAGCTCGGTCGCGAGCTCGGCCGTCTCGTTGTGGCTGTCGAGCGTCGGGTTCACCTCGACGAGCTCCATCGATCGGAGCCCGACGTCGGCGACCCGTTCCATCGCCGCGTGCGCCTCCCGATAGGTAGCCCCGCCGCGAACCGGGGTTCCGACGCCCGGTGCCTCGGTCGGGTCGAGCCAGTCGAGATCGAGGCTGACGTGGAGCCCGTCGACGCCGTCCGTGGCCGTCTCGATCGCCTCCTCGACGACGGCCGTGATCCCCCGGTCGTCGATGTCCGACATCGTGTAGGCGCTGATCCCGCGGTCGGCGATCCGCTCGCGCTCGGCGGGATCCACGCTGCGAAGCCCGACCAGGACGAGGTTCTCCTCCCGGAACCGCGGCGCGTGTGCCCAGTCCAACTCGGCGAACGAGCCGTATCCCAGCGCGGCCGCGAGCGGCATCCCGTGAACGTTTCCCGACGGGGAGGTCTCGGGCGTGTTCAGATCGGCGTGTGCGTCGAACCAGATCGCGCCGAGGTCGGCTCCCCGTGCAGCTCCGTTGAGCGTCCCGATCCCGATCGAATGGTCCCCGCCGAGCACGAGCGGCGTCTCGCCGTCCGCGAGCGACTCGGCCACGTCGTCGGCGAGTCGGGAGCAGACGTCGGCGGACTCCCGAAGGAACTTCGCAGTCCCCGACGGCGGGGCCTCCTGGTCCGGGTCCCGTTCCTCCGCCCGCGGAACGGACAGGTCGCCCCCGTCAACCGGGTCGACGCCCGCGCCGGCGAGTCGGTCGGCAAGCCCCGCATATCGGATCGCCGAGGGACCCATATCGACGCCGCGACGGTTCGCGCCGTAGTCGGTCGGCGCACCGATGATTCGAACTGTCCGCATACCGGCGACTCGAGCGCGAGGGGTTTGAAGCTGCGGGTCGAACCGATCCCGCTGGCCTCGGGAATCGGCGTCGGACCGATCGTTCCACCGCCTTTAAGCGGGGTCCGTGAGTAGATGATCGTATGTCATCGATCGAACTGACGTCCAGTCAGAAAACCATCCTCACGGCGCTCATCAACCTCTACCGCGAACAGGACGGGGCGGTCAAGGGGGAAACCATCGCGGCGGAAGTGGACCGGAACCCGGGCACCATCCGCAACCAGATGCAGAGCCTGAAGGCGCTCCAGCTCGTCGAGGGCGTCCCCGGCCCGAAGGGCGGATACAAACCGACTGCGAACGCCTACGAGGCGCTCGACGTCCAGCGGATGGACGAGCCGGCGAACGTCACGCTCCGTCACAAAGGCGAACTCGTCGAGGACGCGAACGTCGACGAGATCGACCTCTCGAGCGTTCACCACCCGGAACTGTGTCGCGCGGAGATCCACATTCAGGGGTCCGTTCGTGGCTTCTCCGAAGGCGATTCGGTCACCGTCGGGCCGACGCCGCTGTCGAAGCTCGTGATCGAGGGAACCGTCGACGGGAAGGACGACACCTCGAACGTCCTCATCCTCCGGATCGACGACATGCGGGCGCCGGTCGAGGAACCGTCCCACTGAGGGCGACGAAACCCCCACGACAGCGGCGGATGGGTGCCGATCGTGGGTGAACCGGGCGAACGAACGAGCGAAACTGGACGGAGCGTTCCCGAACGGCGCGTCGTGGCGTCCCCGGGGTCACATATCGCCGAAGGCGCTCACGCCGCGTCCCGGCGAGGAGACCTTCGCGATCCAGCGGCTCGCGATGCCCTTCTTCAACAGCTTCGCGGCCGGACCGCCGAAGGTGTTGATCGGGACGCCGGTGACGTCGTGGGCGACGGCCGCGTCGCCGACCGAGATGACGGTTCCCTTGTCCTCGTGTCGCCACGTCTTTAGCGGCGCGCCGCGGGCGGCGCGCGCGAGGTTCTCGCCGGCCACCTCGGCGGCCTGCCAGGCGGCCTGCGCCGTCGGGGGGGCGACGTCGTCGCCGCCCTGGCTAACGAGCGCGGTGTCGCCGATGGCGAAGACGCGCTCGTCGCTCGTGGTGAAGTCGGACTCGGCGATGACGCGGTTCGACCGATCGTCCATCTCGACGTCGACGCCCTCGAGTTCCGGCTGGCCGGTGATGCCGCCGGTCCAGACGAGCACGTCGTAGGGCAGCTCCTCGGGGTCCTCGTCCTCGCCGCCGCCGAGGTACACCGACTCCGCATCGGCCTTCGAGATGAAATCGCCCGTCAGGATCTCGATGTCGGCGTTCTCGAGGCGCTTTCGGAGCGCGCCCTGGACCTCGGGATCGTTTCCGGGGAAGACCTCGTCGAGCCCCTCGATGAGCGTCACGTCGATCGGCGCGCGGTGTTTGTCCCGGTACGCGGCGATCTCGCCGGCCGTTTGGATGCCGGAAAGCCCGGCGCCGCCGACGAGCACCCGGGCCGGATCGGACTGGGTGGCCTCCGCGGCCGCCTCCCGGACCTCCCGATGGATGTCGTGGGCGTCCTCGAGTCCCTTGAGCTGGTGGGCGTGCTCCTGCAGCCCCTCGATGCCGAAGAACGCCGTCGTCGATCCGATCGCGAGCAGCAGGTAATCGTACTCGAGGCTCGTTCCGTCGTCGGTCTCGAGCGTTCGGTCCTCGACGTCGACGTTCGTCACGCGGCCCTCTACGAAGCGCGTGGCGGGCGATTTGATCTCCTCGACGGGGATCGTGACCTTCGACTCGGTCGACGGGTCGCGGATGACGCGGTGGACTTCGTGTAAAACGAGGTGGTAGTCGTGTTCGGAGACCCACGTGAGCTCCGCCTCGCCGGCGTCGATCTCGTCCTCGAACGCCTTCACGGCGCCGGCGCCGGCGTAGCCGGAGCCGACGACGACAACTTGCGTACTCATACCCGAGCATCCTCAGCCAGCGGATAAAGTCGCTTTGGAACGTCCCTGCTCGGGACCGCTCTCGATGGTCCGAGGACGGCCACTCGGGCCGAAACCGTCACTCCAGCGAGAGGCCGGGGTGCCAGCGGTCGGCCTCGGAGGCCGCGACCACAGCGTCCATCCGGGCGAGGAGCGCCACGGCGAGAGTTGCCGTCGCTGCGGCGCGGTCGTCGCCCTCGGTTCGGAACTCGCCGGTCGTCCGGTCGGCATACACCGAACAGACCGCGCCGGCACGAAGTCCGTAGACGTTCGCGAGCGTGAGGATCGCGCTCGCCTCCATCTCGACGTTCAGCACGTTCGCCTCGCGCAGCTCATCGATGAGGTCCGCGGATCCGGCCGCCTCGAACCCCTCGAATCCGGGCCGTCCCTGGCCGGCATAAAAGGAGTCGGCGCTCATCGTGACGCCGACGTGGTACTCGTGCCCGAGCCGTTCGGCCGCCGCGACCAGCGCGGCGATCACCTCGTGGCTCGCCGCCGCCGGATAATCCGACCGGACGTACTCCTCGCTCGTTCCCTCCTGTCTGACGGCTCCCGAGGTGATGACGAGGTCGCCGACGTCGACGTCCGGCTGAATGCCGCCGCAGGAGCCGACCCGGATGAACGTCTCGACGCCGACCCGGGCGAGCTCCTCGACGGCGATCGCCGCCGAGGGCGATCCGATCCCGGTCGAACAGACCGATATCGGGACGTCATCGTAGCGTCCGGTCACGGTTCGATACTCGCGATGGCGGGCGACCTCCACGGGGTCGGTCCACCGGTCCGTGATCGTCTCGATACGGTCGGGGTCGCCCGGCAGCAGCACCGCGTCGGCGACGTCCTCGGGACCGACCTCGAGGTGGTACTGCGTCTCGTCGTTGGGGTCCTCGCTATCGCCGGCCATAGCTGCGGCTTCGGACGGTGCCACCATAGTGGTTGGCGTCGAGCCGGGCGGGGGAGAGCCACGCGTCGCCCGTACATTCTTTAGGCGGGGGGCGAAAACGACGGGTATGGTCGAAGCATTCGTTCGGCTACACTGTCCGGAGTGCGCGAAGGACTGGGAGGACTCGCCGACCGATCTCCCCGACCTGCGCACGAACTACAGCTGCGGGAACTGTCACGCAACGCGGCGACTCACGGAGTTCATGCGAACCGAACGCGACCTCGAGGCGGTCAAGCAGTTCCAATAACCGCCGACGCACCGACGAGGCCGTTCGATTCCAGCGTTCGTTTTTCCCCGGAGCGGGCTCGACGATCACTCGCCGGTCGGCGACCGGGCGCCACAGGCATCACACGCGACGAGCGTCGCGCCCTCCTCGGTGACGAGTCGCGTGTCCGGGAGTCCGCACTCGGGGCAGGTGACGAACGCCGCCGTGTAGTCGTCGATCGCCTCCGCGATCCGGTCGGCACGGAAGTCGCCGGTGAGCCGGGCACGGCCGCGCTCGTCGATCCCGGCGCTCGTCCCGAGTTCGCCCTGCAGGAACTGTAATACGTGGTTCGGCTCGCGGTCGAGCCGGTCGACGACGTCCTGGAAGTTCTCGAAGACCGTCGCGTGTCCTTCCTCGCGCACCTCCGGGTCGGGGACCTCGAAGCGCCCCTCCTCGCGCTGGATGTCGGGCGTTTCCTCGATCGCGCGGTCGAGTTTGTCGTCGTACTCCATATCGAAACCTTGCGATCGAAACGGGTTAAATTTCGCGGCCGCGGCCCTCCCGATTCGTGAGAATATCACGGGTAGCAGGCGTCTATGTCGAGGATGTGTGTTAACGGTGATCAAGATAATACTATAAACCCACAGTCGTTAGAAACGGGTGCCCATGAAGAAACAGGAGCTCATCCACCTGCACGGCCTTCTTTCGGAAGTACGAAAACAGTGCGAACACTGGGACGAGGACCTCGACCTCGAGGAGTACGAGACGATGGGCGTAAAGCCGACATCGATCCACAAATCGAAGACCGACCACAAAGCGGCCGTTTTCAAACTCGCGACCGGCATCACGGCGCCGATGGGCGAGGCCGAGTCCGAAACGCTGGCCCCCACCGCCGACTGAATCTCGACTCTCGTACCTCCACACCCGACGAACCACCCAGTGGCGACGCTACCGCTTGGAAACCGACCGCCACGCCGCGGCCGACTCCCATCCAGCCGAACGACTACGAGTCGTTCCTCCGGAAGGAGCGGAGTTCTCGCGCTTGTAGCGGCAAAACCGTCACTCGGTGTCCTCGACCATCTCCTCGAACTCGGGGAGGAGATCGTCCTCCTCGGAGTCCGATCCGTCGTCACTGCCCTCGGAACCGCTCGCGTCGCCCGACTCCGGGGCGTCGTTCGGCTCCGGATCATCATCCCCATTCGAGTCGGCGGCCGCCTCCTCAGGGATCTCCTCGACGGTCAACACCTTGAGCGGAACGTCCCGGAGTCGTTGTCCGATCTCCTTGCGCGCGATCCGCGAGGCGTGTTCGTCGCGGTCGACGTTGAACACCGTCATCTCGAGCTCGAGAGCCACCAGCGCCTCGTCGGCCGCGAGGAACGCCGGCGGCAGCTCCTCACCGTCCGGGGTCGTCCGTGTCCCCATATCGATCTCGACGTAGTTCAGGTCCGGATTCAGCATCTCTCCGGTCTTCGAGATGGCGATCCGTACCGCTTCATCGACCGTTTCGACGTCGTACACGGGAACCGCGGCCTCGACGACGACTCGACAATCCATCGTGTGGTAATCTAACGCACGAAGGGCTATGAAGGTTCGGCCGGGGTTACGGGTCGGCCCCCTGCCCGTCGACCCGCCTCACGGTGCTCGGTTCCGCACCTACCGGCGTCACTCGCCGCCGGACCGGAGGTAATGGAACACGTACGTCTGAACGTAGCCCGCGTACTCGCCGCCGAACCGATCACGGATCGCCCGCGACGTCTCGGCGTAGGCGCCGCGGTCGCACTCGGGGAACCGGTCGGCGATGACCGAACGGATCCACGTGTCGAGCGGGACCGCCTCGAGGTGATCCAGCGAGAACAGGCACACGCAGTCCGCCACCTTGTCACCGACCCCGACGAACCGGGTGAGGAACTCGCGTGCCGGCTCGTATTCGAGTGCCGCCGCCTCCCGTGGATGTGCCTCGCCCTCGGCGACCATCAGCGCGGTGCGCTCGACGTAGGGCGCCCGATACCCCAACGAGAGGTCGCGGAGCTCCTCTTCGGAGGCCGCCGCGAGCTGGTCGGGCCGAGGGAACGCGTGATAGGTCTCGCCCGCAAGGTCGACCGCGTCCCCGTAGGTCGCCGCGAGTCGGCGCTGCATCCCGTGGATCCGCGAGACGCGCATCTGTGCCGAGCAGATGAACGATATCAGACACGGGAACGGCGGATCTCGGACCAGCCGCATCCCGGGATAGGCCTCGACCGCGCGCTCCACGACCGGCAGATCGGGCATCGTCGCCAGCATCGAATCGAGGTCGTCATCGAGCCGCAGCAGATGGGTGAGAACGCCGGTCGCGCCAGCCGTCGCCTCCCACTCCAGCGTGCCGTCATCGACGCCACCGGTCTGACGGACGCGAACGGCGATCCGCTCCTCCGAGACGCCGTCGATCGGGGGCACGACGGTGCGATACCACTGCTCGCCGCCGTGGGCGCCCAGTCGGTCGTACATCGTTCCATCCGCCCGATCCCACAGATAGGTCTGGCCGCTCTCGAGCGTCGACTGGAGGTCGAAGGGTCCGGACACGTCCGCGAGATCGATCGTGCCGCGTTCCAGCGACCCATCGTCGACCGAGATCGTGGACGTCGTCCCGGCGCTCGCGTCCGACCCCGGTGGTTCCGATCCCATTGCCTTCGAGGTGGGTCCGGCGTCGTATTCGCGTTTCGATGTCGCGTGTCGAGGCGTGATCGCCGCCGTCCGGCGAGCCCTTTTGCCCGTTCGAGCCCAACCGGACGTATGCCGACCTACCGTCGCCGAACCCGGATCGCCGCACCGCTGTCGGACGTGTGGGCGTTTCACTCGCGGATCGAGGGACTGAAACGGCTCACCCCGCGGTGGGCGAACCTCCGGATCGACGGCATCGATCGTCCGGACGCCGCGACATCGCCGAACCGCTCGACGGCGAACGGGACGACGGGTGACGACGCGATGACCGACGAGCAGCCGACCGACGACCCAGTGACCCACGATCCGGCGACGGAGCTGACCGCCGGCACCGAGATCAGGCTGTCCGTCCGTCCGTTCGGGGTCGGCCCGCGACAGCAGGTCGTCTCGCGGATCCGCGACCGACATACCGGGAGCGGGCGCGCCTACTTCGTCGACGACATGCCCTCGGGACCGCTTCCGGAATGGGTCCACACGCACCTGTTTTTCGCCGACGGAGAGGACACGATCCTCGTCGACGACGTCCACTACCGACTGCCGTGTGGCGCCGTCACGGATCGGTTCGCGCCCGTGACGGACGCCGGCCTCGAGCTGGCCTTCCGTGACCGCCATCGGCGAACCAAGGCGGCCCTGGAGTGACGAGTTCCGGGCGACCGTTGGCGCCACGAGCCGACGGGAGTGGGACCGATCCGCGTTTCGACCCGACGACTGAAGCCCCCGGCCGTCGAACTGCCGATATGACCGTCGACGTCGTCGACCTCGATCACGTCGCACTGCGCGTCAGCGATCTCGACGCCGCCCTCGAGTTCTACCGCGACCTGCTCGGAATGAACGTCCGGGACCGTGACCGGTATGACGCCGGGGACGTCCCGTACGTGGCCGTCGCGGCCGGCGGACGGCACCTCCATCTCGTGCCGACCGACGAGCCGATCGACGTCGCCGGCGACCACGTCTGTCTGTTGGTCCGGTCGAGCGAGATGGAGACGAAGGCCGAACTCGAGGCGCTCCTCGAGCGGGTTGCGAGCGCCGGCTACACGGTCGAACCCGACGAGCCGCGAAAGCGATACGGCGCCTACGGACGCGACTGGGCCGCCTACGTGCGCGATCCCGACGGCCGCCGCGTCGAGCTCAAGCTCCACTGACGCGGCAGCCGCGTGGAAGTCGGTGCCACTATGTCGCCGCCGTCCGTGGGGTTTCCTATGAGCGGTGACAGTGCGCATGATGACGGGACGCGGGGCGACACCTTCGCCGTCGGCATCCACCTCACCGACGCCGAGTTCCGGTTCGTCGTCCGCGTTCCGTCCGCCATCGATTCCGACTGGTCCGACCCCGAGGCCTTCCAGTCGCTCGTCGAACGGCTCGTCTGGGAGCGACTCGACCGCGCAGCCGTCCTCGAGGCGATCGACCGAACCGCATCCGTCGGAGACACCGTGTCGCTCGGCACGATCACGCTCGAACCCGACGGCACCGTCGTGGACGCGTCGCTGCGAGATCCGTCCGCCGAGTGACAGGATTCCCCTCGATCGGCGTCGTCCGACCGTGGGGGATGCCACTCTCGGTTGGGTCGTGACTGCTCCGACGGCTTTCGTTCTCCCGGTTGGGTCGTGGGCGATGGTACGCGTGGGTCGTGATCACTGGCACGTGCGGAGCCTGCCGTCCCGTCTCGGGCCATCCGGTCGGGGGTTGTCACTGGTCGGTGAAAATGAATGAATGGATGAATGGATGGATGAATGAATGAAAGTATGAGTGGGTAGGCGGCGAACCAGCGATCCCAGAGGGTCTCCCACTCCAGTACTGGCTGGTACGCTGGCAGGCTTCACTTCCGTGTTCGGAATGGGTACGGGTCTTTCCCTGCCGCTCTGGCCGCCTTCATGCCGACTTCCGGAGTCGAACCGGAACGACGCGACTGCGTCGACGCCAGTGTCGGTGGTCCGCACGTTCTCTCGAACGTGAACGTGACGACCGTGTCTACGTGCGATCCAGTTACCGCCTGAACTCGGCGTCCGACCGTGGACGCGTATGACTGTGGCTTGGTCTGTTAGTGCTCGTGGGCTTAACACCTCGTTGCCTTGGTGCGTACACCCCGAGTCTATCTACCGCCTCTTCTAGGCGGGACCTCTACGGTACCTCGTTTCCATGTGGGTTTCGAGCTTAGATGCGTTCAGCTCTTACCCCGTGTCGCGTGGCTACCCGGCATCTGCTCTCTCGAACAACCGGTACACCAGTGGCGACCAGTCGTAGTTCCTCTCGTACTATACGACCGTTCACGTCAGGTACCTCACACCCCCAATAGATAGCAGCCGACCTGTCTCACGACGGTCTAAACCCAGCTCACGACCTCCTTTAATAGGCGAACAACCTCACCCTTGCCCGCTTCTGCACGGGCAGGATGGAGGGAACCGACATCGAGGTAGCAAGCCACCCGGTCGATATGTGCTCTTGCGGGTGACGACTCTGTTATCCCTAAGGTAGCTTTTCTGTCATCTACGGGCCCCATTCCGGAGCCTCGTAGGTTCGCTAGACCACGCTTTCGCGTCAGCGTCACTCGTTGGGAATGACACTGTCAGACCTCCGTGTGCTCTTGCGCTCTTCCCCGGGTTCCCGACCCGGGTGAGGAGATCTTCGGGCGCGCTCGATATCTTTTCGAGCGCGTACCGCCCCAGTCAAACTGCCCGGCTACCGGTGTCCTCCGCCAGGAGTGAGAGTCGCAGTCACTACCGGGTAGTATTTCAATGGTGGCTGGGTGGCCCGCTAGCGCGGGTACCTCTGTAATGCCTCCTACCTATGCTGCACAGTAGCGACCACGTCTCAGCGACAGCCTGCAGTAAAGCTCTATAGGGTCTTCGCTTCCCCTTGGGGGTCTCCAGACTCCGCACTGGAACGTACAGTTCACCGGGTCCAACGTTGGGACAGTGGCGCTCTCGTTTATCCATTCATGCAAGCCGCTACTGAAGCGGCAAGGTACTACGCTACCTTAAGAGGGTCATAGTTACCCCCGCCGTTGACGGGTCCTTCGTCCTCTTGTACGAGGTGTTCAGATACCCGCACTGGGCAGGATTCAGTGACCGTACGAGTCCTTGCGGATTTGCGGTCACCTGTGTTGTTACTAGACAGTCGGAGCGCCCGAGTCACTGCGACCTGCTTTCTCCAAAGCAGGCATCCCTTCTTCCGAAGGTACGGGACTAACTTGCCGAATTCCCTAACGTCGGTTCTCCCGACGGGCCTTCCCTTTCGCTGGGAGAGCACCTGTGTCGGATCTCGGTACGATCATCACGCTCGTCGTTTCACGGACCCCGGATACCATCGAGTTTCCCTGTTTCGGGCTTCGTTCGCTTCGTGCCGTGACGGCGTCCACGAGCTTCTCCGATTCGACCGGGCGAAGGCCCGGCTCGATGTTTTCCGCGGTGTTGACTTTTACTGCGTGATGGCACTGGAATATTAACCAGTTTCCCGTTGTCCCCGTCGACTTACGGGGGGACTTAGGATCGGCTAACCCTCGGCTGATTGACAGTGCCGAGGAACCCTTGCTCATCAGGCCGTCGAGGTTCTCACCCGACTATCGCTGCTACTGTGACCAGGATTTTCGTTCCCGGACGGTCCACGCGAGTTCTCACCCGAGCTTCCATCCGAACGGGACGCCGACCTACGCGGTCACCCTGTGACGGGTGCGGCAGGGTCTCGGTGGTAGACTTGAGCCCCGATCATTTTGGGCGCCTCAAACCTCGGCCGGTAAGCTGTTACGCTTTTCTTAGCGGGTAGCTGCTTCTAAGCTCACCTCCCGGCTGTTTAGGGCTTGAGACCACCTTCCAATCGCACTTAGTCTACACTTTGGGACCTTAACCTTGCTCTGGGTTGTTCCCCTCACGGTGCACAGGCTTACCCCGCACACCGGACTCTCCAGGTTGACAGCGTATGCAGGTTCGGAGTTCGACAGGATGGCCGACTCCTCTCGGAGGCGGGTCATCCAATCGGTCGCTCTACCCCGCATACTACCTCGCTGAAGGTCATGCTTCGACATGTTTCGGTCGGAACCAGCTGTTGCCAGGCTCGATGGGCCTTTCACCCCTATACGCGAATCACGAGAGGGTATTGTAGGACACCAACTCTAACGGGCCTCCACGTGGCTTTCGCCACGCTTCACCCTGCTCGCGCATAGATCGCCTGGTTTCGGGTCGTACTCGTTTGACTCCCCGCGCTTGCACACGGTGGCCCTCGTCGGAAGACTGCGGCCATATCGGTTTCCCTGCGCCTTCCTCGATGCTCGAGTTAGGCTTGCCAAATCGGGTACACTCCCTGGGTCGTTTTTCAAAACGTACGACACGACGCCGGCTCTCTGTGGTTTCTACTGGACGCTCGCGCGTCGCTCGTTACCCACAGAGCCTTCTACGCCCTGTCGCTCTTTCGCCAACTGATTTCAGGCCCTATTGCACCGCCCTTTGTGGGGTGCTTTTCAGCGTTCGCTCACGCTACTTGTTCGCTATCGGTCTCGAGGAGTGTTTAGTCTTCCCAGGGGATGCCTGGGGTGTTCACAGAGGATATCCGACCCCTGCTACTCTGGAGCTGACGCGCGTTGTACTGCCACTTCATACGGGGTTGTCACCCTGTCTCACGCTCCGTTCCAGGAGACTTCTGAAGTGGGGTCGAACGGTGAGTGTCAGTCCGAACACCACATTGCCCTGACGGGCTTCGGTTTGGACTGTGTCGCGGTCACTCGCGGTTACTGACGACATCGCTATTGCGTTCTTTTCCGCCCCCTACTGAGATGTTTCAATTCGGGGGGTTCCCTATTGCGCGAAGCAATTGTGTAGGGATTCCCATTCGGAGATCCTGAGTTCTTTGCCTCCGTGCGGCTCCCTCAGGCTTTTCGCAGCTTGGCACGTCCGTCGTCGGCTCTCGAGCCGAGCCATTCACCAGCTGGCACAGTAGCCAGTTGTTACTATACGTCCACGAACTCGTTCGCCGAGTTCAGTGGGCGTCTGGATCGCACGTATACACGGTCGTCATCGAATCACCCCGAGGTGTGAGTCGGGCGTGTTCGTCGGACCCTTCCTACCCGCGGTTTCCCGGGGTAGTGCATCGGTCGTTGCGTCACGTCCGGTTTCGTCCGTCGCCATTTAAGGGGACGGTTTCGAGCCGGTCGTGGGTTGCATGGACCCGCTGGGATTCGAACCCAGGGCATCCTCCTTGCAAGGGAGGCACTCTCCCACTGAGCTACGGGCCCGCCCACCGGGTGTGGTGGGCTGGTGTGTTGGCGTGTTGGTGTGAGCTCGATGGTCGTTTGGTGTCCGGCGTGGCGGCGGGTGGGTTCGGGGTGTGCAATACGCTGCAGATGAGTGGTGAGCTCGCCCGTGGTGGGCGAGTCTCGGTCTGTAGGAGGTGATCCAGCCGCAGATTCCCCTACGGCTACCTTGTTACGACTTAAGCCCCCTTGCGAAGCCCAGATTCGATTCCCTCTCGGGAGCCTCATCCGGACCTCACTCGGGTGCTTTGACGGGCGGTGTGTGCAAGGAGCAGGGACGTATTCACCGCGCGCTGCTGACACGCGATTACTACCGAATCCAGCTTCATGTGGGCGAGTTGCAGCCCACAATCCGAACTACGATCAGGTTTGTGAGATTACCGTCTCCTTTCGGAGTTGGGACCCATTGTCCTGACCATTGTAGCCCGCGTGTTGCCCAGCACATTCGGGGCATACTGACCTACCGTTGCCCGTTCCTTCCTCCGTGTTGGCCACGGCGGTCTCCGTACTGTCCCCAGCCACGATGAGTGCTGCTGGCAAGTACGGATGCGGGTCTCGCTCGTTGCCTGACTTAACAGGACGCCTCACGGTACGAGCTGACGGCGGCCATGCACCTCCTCTCTGTAGCTCGTGGCGAGGTCATCAACCTGACCGTCATTACTACAGTCGATGCTGGTGAGATGTCCGGCGTTGAGTCCAATTAAACCGCAGGCTCCTCCGGTTGTAGTGCTCCCCCGCCAATTCCTTTAAGTTTCATCCTTGCGGACGTACTTCCCAGGCGGCCTGTTTAGCGGCTTCCCTACGGCACAGCACCCGCTCGTAGCGGGGGCCACACCTAACAGGCATCGTTTACGGCTAGGACTACCCGGGTATCTAATCCGGTTCGAGACCCTAGCTTTCGTCCCTCACTGTCGGATCCGTTTTCGCGACGTGGTTTCCCCATCGGCGGTCCGTTCAGGATTACGGGATTTCACTCCTACCCTGGACGTACCCGTCGCGCCTTCCGGTCCCAAGCCGGGCAGTTTCCGCCGGTCGCCCACGCGTTGGGCGCGTGGATTTCCCGACGGACTTGCCTGGCCAGCTACGGACGCTTTAGGCCCAATAAGATCGGCCATCACTCGAGCTGCCGGTATTACCGCGGCGGCTGGCACCGGTCTTGCCCAGCTCTTGTTCCTCGACCTCCCTACGGTCGAGAAAAGCACAGGCACTATGCCTGTGCACTCAGGGTCCCCTTATCGCACTGTCGTGCAGTGTAAAGGTTTCGCGCCTGCTGCGCCCCGTAGGGCCCGGAATCTTGTCTCAGATTCCGTCTCCGGGTTCTTGCTCTCACAACCCGTACCGATTATCGGCACGGTGGGCCGTTACCCCACCGTCTACCTAATCGGCCGCAGCCACATCCTTCGGCGCCGGAGCGTTTGGGGCTTTCATCATTCCAGGTTGAAAGCCGTGTGACGAATTAGCCTCAGTTTCCCGAGGTTATGCGTCTCCGAAGGGTAGTTTGGCCACGTGTTACGGAGCTATATGCCACGAGTGTGAACTCGTGCGACTAGCATGGCTAAATCGGACCCTGATAGCAATGGCCTCCGGCAGGATCAACCGGAATGGGTTCCTCGTGCGTGATTCCCCGCACGAGGGGGTGGCGGGATGTCGAACGTTCGGTGTGAACGTTGTCGATCACCGTTGTATTGCATGGTCCGAGCCCGGTGTCGCCGGCAGCGCCGGATGACACCGGACCATCGAGCTCACATCAGATGTCGGCTGACGGCGGACCGCAGAGGCGACATCCTCATCCATCGGCCGGCGACCGCCGCCCGGGGGTAGCCCCGTGGCGACGCCGGTTGAAAACCGGAAGCCGGCTCGGCGAAACCGGGCCGAGTTGAACGGCCCGAGTTCGCGCTTCGTTCTTCGCATTACGTTCCGAATGGACGCCCGTACATAAGGGCGTCGGAACGAGTTTCGACCGACCGCGGAGCGGCCGGCCGGGCGCCCCGGACGGGGCGACCGTTGCAATACAACCGAAGGGAGGTTATTACTTAACCCCGTCGTTCGATCGGCGCTCCGTCAGGGAGTTCCATGGGCATTCATCCCGCCGACCACGACGCCCGGAGCATCCGTCAAGCCGGTCGACGATCGGAGCGAACGTTCGACGTCGGACGGCCGAATCGGCCGTTCAAATAGGAACAAAATGAGTTCAAACGTCGTTATTTGGGGATGTGAGGCGTGAAAGTCGCGTATTCCGAGTGGTTTGTTTATAACACCGGCGTTTATAAGGGGGGAGCACACATATAAAAGCGAACGATGACGAACCCCGCAGAGTCGATCGAGATTCAGAACGTGGTGGCATCGACGGGGATCGGGCAGGAGCTCGATCTGGAAGCGCTGGCGGAGGACCTCCCTGGGGCGGATTTCAACCCGGACAACTTCCCGGGGCTCGTCTACCGGACGCAGGAGCCGAAGGCGGCAGCCCTCATCTTCCGGTCGGGGAAGATCGTTTGTACGGGCGCAAAGAGCATCGACGACGTCCACGAGGCGCTGGGAATCATCTTCGGGAAGCTTCGTGACCTCACCATTCCGGTCGAGGACGACCCGGAGATCACGGTCCAGAACATCGTCTCCAGCGCGGACCTGGGGCACAATCTCAACCTCAACGCGCTCGCGATCGGGCTGGGGTTGGAGGACGTCGAGTACGAGCCCGAACAGTTCCCCGGCCTCGTCTACCGAATGGACAACCCCGACGTGGTCATTCTGCTGTTCGGCAGCGGAAAGATCGTCATCACGGGCGGGAAACACACGAGCGACGCGGAGGAGGCCGTCGAGGAGATCGTGGACCGCATCGAGGACCTCGGCCTCCTCGGATAGCGCGTCCGCGGGGATCCGACGCCGCTCGCGAGGGATGGACCGTGGACGCGACGTCGACGACGGACGACGATCCCGTCGCAATACCTTTGACACTGGACCACGAAGACGCTACCAGTGGCATCCCGACGACACGGATCGGGGGCCAGCAAGGCTTCCGATATCGTTTCGGGCGTTCCCACGGGTGCGAGCGAGGGGGCGTCCTCGGCATCGCACGCATACCGGTCCCCGGTCGACCCGCCGATCCGGGACCCGACCGCGTACGCGTTCACCGACCACTTTCTCGACCGCGTGACCCAACCCGGACGGTACGTGACCTTCGACGCGGTCCGCGAGGCGATCGTTCACGGGCAGCTCCGGTGGAACACCAGCGACGGCTGGCGGTTCGCGTACACCGACGCCGGGGTTCGATACGTCGTCGTCGTCGAGGACACCGAGACGCCCTCGCCCGTCGTCGTCACCGGGTGGACGGAGGTCGTCGATTCCGAGACCGCACGTGCCGCGTCCCGGTTCGACGAGACCGACGTCGAGACCATCGAACTTCGGTCGGCGCTCAGCGACCGGTCGGACGAACGGATCCCCGGGGAGATCCGCCCGCGGGAGGTTGACCGGCCGTTCACGGTCGGAAACCACCGCGTTCGAACCGCGGCGGGCGATGGCTCCGTCGTGTGTACGGACTGCGGCGGGCGGTTCCGGTCGAAGGCCACGCTGACCACGCGTCACTGTCGGTGAGCCGGCACGCATTTGCGCGAGCGCCTCCTGCGATCGCTCGATGAGCGACGGACACGGCGGAACCGACGATTCCGACGTCCTGACCGACGCGAGTGACGCCGGTGTCGTGGACGGTTCCGGGGACGATGACGGTTCCGGGGACGATGACGGGGACGGGGACGATGCCGGGGACGGGGACGATGCCGGAGGCGCGGTCGAGGAGTCGGTCCCGCTGGAAGCGTTCTTCGACGCGTTACAGGCGGAGGGACGGCCGGTCGCCACGGCCCAGCAGATCGCTCGGCGGCTCGACGTGAGTCAATCGACCGCCCGCACGGAGCTCGACCGGCTGGCGGCGAACGGCGACGTGGGGCGCGCCGACGTGGAATCGGATCCGGTCGTGTTCTACCCCGAGCGGTGGAACGATCTCGCGACCCGGGAGCGGGTCGTCGTATTCCCGGGTCGTCGAGAGATCGTCGTCGACCAGCCGACACAGTACACTCGCGCGCAGCTCGCGCAGTTCGCACACCTCGTGGATACCTCCGGGACGGACCCCGGAACGCGCGGGTATCTCTACCGGATCCGCCAGGAGGACGTGTGGGCGGCGCCGTTCGACGACGTCGACGGACTGCTCGCAAGCCTCCGATCGGTGCTGCCGAACCGACACGAGCACCTCGAGGAGTGGATCCGCGACCAGTGGAAACGCGCCCACCGGTTCCGACTGTACACCCACGACGACGGCTACGTGGTCCTGGAGGCGGCCTCCGAGTCGCTGCTCGGAACGGTCGCCGAGGACCACCTCTCGGACGACCACCTCCGTGCCCCGATCTCGGAGACCGAAGCATGGGCGAACGAGTCGGCGATCGCCGCGATCAAGCGGTCGCTCTACGAGGCGGGCTACCCGGTCGAGGACGACAGGGACCTCGAGGAGGGCGAACCGATCGACGTCGACCTGAGGACCGACCTTCGGGAGTACCAGGAGGGATGGGTCGAGACCTTCCTCGAGAAGCGCTCGGGCGTCTACGTCGGCCCGCCGGGGTCCGGCAAGACGGTCGCGGCGATCGGCACGCTCGCCGCGGTCGGCGGCGAGACCCTGATCCTCGTTCCCTCTCGGGAGCTGGCCGAGCAGTGGCGAACGGAACTGCTCGCGCACACGACCCTGGACCCGGAGCAGATCGGCCAGTATCACGGCGGCGAGAAGGCGATCCGACCGGTGACGGTCGCGACCTATCAAACCGCCGGGATGGACCGCCACCGGCAGCTGTTCGACTCCCGGGAGTGGGGGCTGATCGTCTACGACGAGGCCCACCACATCCCGAGTCCCGTCTTCTCGCGGTCCGCGGATCTGCAGGCGAAACACCGATTGGGGCTGTCGGCGACGCCGGTTCGGGAGACGGGCAGCGAGGACGAGATCTACACCCTCATCGGGCCGCCGATCGGGGCCGACTGGGACGCCCTGTTCGAGGCGGGATTCGTCCAGGAACCCGAGGTCGAGATCCGGTACCTCCCGTGGCGCGAGGACGACGCGCGCAACGCGTACGTGAGCGCGGACGGGCGCGAACGATACCGGCTCGCGGCAAGCAACCCCGTGAAGGTCGCCGAGATACGCACCCTGCTCGAGACTCAGCCGGAAAAGAAGGCGCTCGTCTTCGTCGAGTACCTCGATCAGGGCGAGCGGATCGCCGAGGAGCTCTCGGTTCCGTTCATCAGCGGCGAGACGCGACACGCGGAGCGCTCCCGCCTGTTCGAGGCGTTCCGCGACGGTGACCGGCGCGTGCTCGTCGTCTCCCGGGTGGGCGACGAGGGGATCGACCTCCCGAACGCGGAGCTGGCGATCGTCGCCTCCGGGCTCGGCGGATCACGCCGGCAGGGCGCCCAGCGTGCCGGGCGGACGATGCGTCCCGCCGGGTCAGCGCTCGTGTACGTGCTCGCGACGCGCGGGTCCGCCGAGGAGGAGTTCGCGCAGCGCCAGATGCGCCATCTGGCGCAGAAGGGGATCCGGGTTCGGGAGACGACCGTCGAGTCCTGACCGATCGCCGCGCGATGCAGCCATCGGACCGGCGTTCACTCCGCCGACTCGCCGATCGCATAACGCAACGGATCGTCGTCCACCAGCTCGGCATCGCCGGTCGCGACGAGGGCTTCGAGGTGGCTCGCGGCCTCCCCGGCCCCCATCTTGGCGTGAATACCGCGCAGCTCGCCGAAGAGGTCCTGCGCGATCTCCCACGGCGTCGCGGGCGCGGGTGACCGCGCGGAGAGCACATCGACGACGTTCCCTCGTCGGTCGCGATGATGCTCGCGGATCGCTTCGATCCGGTCATCGAGGGCGAGCGGGGTTCCGTGGCCCGGATACGCGGTCGTCGACTCGGGATCGTACCGGTCCGCGAGCCGGTCGAGCGTCCGGCGGTACGTCGATAGCGGGTCCTCGAGTCGCGTGTCGCCCCCGCCGACGTTCGGCGTGTACGTTGCAAGCACCGCGTCCCCGACGAAGAGGGCGTCCCGATCCGGGTAGCGGTCCTCGCGGTGGTCGTCCGCGTCGGTTCCATGGTCGTCGGACGCGTCAGGTCGATGGTCGTCGGACGCGTCGGCTCGATCGTGGAACGCGACGTGGCCGAGCGTGTGCCCGGGCGTCTCGATGACCTCGAGCCCGGCGACGACGTCACCGTCCTGAAGGTCCGAGACGGCCGTTTCATCGGGGACCGGGGATGGAGAGTCGCCGGCCACGACCGCCTCGACCGTGTCCTCGGGGACGCCCCACTCCTGGAGCGCCGCCGCGTCGCGCTCGAGCCGGCGGCCACGTTCGCTCGCGTACGCACGAACGAGCGGGGCATCCGTGGCACCCATCCACAGCGTCGCGTCCGCCGCCTCGGCGATTCGCGGCGCCGATCCGGCGTGGTCGGCGTGCCAGTGGGTGACGAGGACGTGCTCGAGGTCAACGGGATCGAGGCCGGCGTCGTCGATGCCGGACAGGAGCGTCTCGAAGGCCGCATCGCCGGGCGGGCCGGGGTCGATCAGGACGCCGCGCTCCGGCAGCAGATACGCGCTGTTTTCGCCTTCGGGACTGCCGTGTCCGAACCCGATGCGGACGACGTCGGTGGTCATCGGTTGACGGTGGGGCCGCGACCGGGTTACGCCTGTCGACCCGGACGTCGTCGATGCCGTGGACGCGGAGGTCACCGCACTGTCGATCCGGACGTCGCGGTGCTCGTCGGCCGGCCGGGTTCGACGGTGCGATCGGCCCACGGAGACGGGACGAAAGAGAACCCTTAAGTTCGGGTCGTCTCCTAGATAGGACCGTACCGGACTTAGCTCAGCTTGGTAGAGCAGCCGACTGTAGATCGGCTTGCCCCCCGTTCAAATCGGGGAGTCCGGATGTTCCTTTCGGACGTTACGTTCCCTGTCCCTCGCCAGCGATGGGGACGGCGCAAAACTCGAGCGATTCGAGGCATCAGTGGACGTTCGACGCGGGCGAACCGAAGCGGACCGCAAGGCTCCCCGCCTGCCACCGGGATACGGCAAAGCGCCCCACGGCGGCCGTGAAACGGAACTGTTTTAATTCGGTCTGCCATACCGACTGATGCGTTCAGACGAACGTGCTACACGCTCCGATGGTGTAGTCCGGCCAATCATATTGCCCTCTCGAGGCGATGACCTGGGTTCGAATCCCAGTCGGAGCATTCTCGGTTTTCGGTTCCGGTTTCCAACGTCCGGTGTTCCCTTCCCGAGCCGTTCGCTCGGTCACTGAACGTTCGAGAGCTGTTCCCAGAATTCGGGCAGATCCTCGAGGCGCTTCCACCCGGCCGTCTCGTCGACGTCCTCCGAAACGACGGTGACGTCCTCGAAGTACTCGTCGAGGACCGCTTCCCGTTCCATCGCCAGCGGCGGGGTGCAGTAGTCCTCCTCGATCCAGACGGCCTCACCGGATTCGGGGTCGAACTTCGCCCGTTCGAGGGCGGCGGTCAGCGCGCGGCCGAACGGCTCCATCGGTTCGATCTCCCCGTCATCGAGCCGGTCGCGGAGTTCGGGAAGCCGGTCGTGGTTCGGCCGTGCGCGCACGAGTCGGTATGCCATACGGACGAGTACGGTTCACACGGACAAACGTCTGCCGGCCGGGGGAGTCCTCAGCCGAGGAGGTATCGCATCCACGGGTATCGATCGATCAGCGTCTCGCCGCCGAGGTCGTAGTTCTCGACGTAGGAATCGAAGCCGAGGATCCGGCCGGCGCCGAAGGCGGCGACCGAGAGGAACACGAGCATGTACGCGAAGTCCCCGTTGATGTAGCCGTGGGAGATGTCCCAGTTGCCGAGGTAGAACAGCAGCATCATGAACGCCCCCCAGAAGGCGGCCAGCCGGGTCATGAAGCCGACGATCAGGCCGAGCCCGATCAGGACTTCACCCCACGGAACCGCGACGTCGACGAAGGAGACGAACCAGGGCGTGTTCCCCATCGCGACGAACAGGTCCGCGACCGGGCTCCCGTTCGACGGCGGCGCGTTCTGCAGATAGCCGGCCGCACCGAAGCTGCCGGAGAGCACCTTGCTGACGCCGCTCTGGAGGAACGCGATCCCCATCATCAGCCGGAGCGCCAGGATGAACCAGACGCTCAGCGTGTGTAACTGTCCCTGGGCGGTGAACCCGCCGATCGTACTTTCGAGCGTGACTTCTCGTGATGCCATATCTGCACGATGACCCGATAGTAACTTAAAATCACTCGCCGATCACGAAGGGAGAAGACCCGCCAGCAAGACGTCGTCGCATCCGGTTCGTCCACCGGCGCATCCGGTTCGTCCATCGTCGCATCCGGTGCTCACGCTCGGTCGCTGGCATCGCCGCAGCGCACGCCCTCACCACCACCGATTCTCCGCGAGTCGGTCGATCGCTTTCCGAAGCGTCGGTTCGTTCCGGGAGAAGGTGAACCGAACCCAGTCGGACTCGGCGTCGGGGTCGGTATAGAAGCTGCCGCCGGGGACCGCCGCGACGCCCGCCTCGCGGATCAGCCGGCGGCAGAACTCGACGTCGGACTCGTCGGTCGGGTATCGGGTCATCACGTAGTAGGCGCCGTCCGGGCGGACGGGGTCGAGGCCGACACGCTCGAGACCGTCGCACAACAGATCCCGGCGACGTTCGTAGGAGTCGGAGAGCTCGGTGTAGTAGTCGTCGGGGAGCGACAGCGCCTCGACGCCGGCGCGCTGGAAGGGGGTCGGCGCGCAGATCGTCGTGTAGTCGTGGACCTTCCGCAGCTCCGCGGAGAGGTATTCCGGTGCCAGACAGAAGCCGACGCGCCAGCCCGTGACGCTGAACGTCTTCGACATGCCGGTGCAGACGACGGTACGGTCGGCCAGGTCACCGACCTCGACGGGACTGACGTAGTCGTCCGTGTAGACGATGTGTTCGTAGATCTCGTCGGTGAGGACGATCAGGTCGTGCTCGAAGACGATCTCCTCGATCCGCTCGAGCTCGTCCCGGGTGAAGACCTTCCCCGTCGGGTTCATCGGGGTATTTAAAACGAGGACGGTCGCGCGCTCGGCGGCGGCCGCGAGCGCGTCGAAATCGACCGTGAGATCGTCGGTGATGTCGAGCGGGATCGCCTCGGCACCGGCGAACTGGCTCGCCGGGATGTAGCTCTCGTAGACCGGCTCGAAGTAGATCACGGCGTCGTCGCCGTCCACGAGCGAGAGGAGCGTCGACATCAGCGCCTCGCTCGTTCCGGTGGTGATCGTTACCTCCGTTTCCGGGTCGTATCGAACGCCCTTCCAGTCGGCGTACCGCTCGGAGACGGTCTCCCGGAGCTCGGGGAGCCCCCACGTGATCGTGTACTGGCTGTCGGTGTCGACCGCCTCCTTCGCGGCGGCCTTGATCGCGGGCGGCGTCTCGTCCTCGTCGGGGATGCCCTGCGAGAGGTTGATCGCGTCGTGAGCCAGCGCCTCGCGCGTCATCTCCCGGATCACCGACTCGGCGACCGCGTCGGTGCGGTCGGTGCCGACGTCGACGTCGGGCGTCCGCCGGTCGGTCATTCGCGGATCACCGGCCGGACGAGCGTTCCGGATCGGGACGTGACCGTCCGATCCGTACTGGACTGGCCGATGCCGGACTGATCGGCGGGCTGTTCGACTGCCGATCCGGCAGCGGCGGCGATCGCCGACGAACCGGGCGAACGGGATGAGAGTGTTCGTGACATCGTTGTGGATCGGCGCGAATCGGGGTGGTCCCGACCGGCCGCGTTCGGTTTCGGATGCTCGGCGGGGACGGGGCAAAACGATTACGAGAGTCGAGCGATGGATGAACCCACGGTCCGGATGGCCGCGTTCGGCGAAACGCTCGGCGAAACGCTATTGCACGCCGCGCGCGTCTCGGGAGTAATGGCACGGCTCGAGCGGATCCGGGTGTTTCCGGTGAAGGGATTGGACGGGATCGACGTGGAGACGTCGACGATCCGGGAGGGCGGAACGCTGGCGTACGACCGCGAGTTCGGGCTCGTCGGCGACGACGGCGAGGTCGTGAACGGGAAGGACTTCGAGCGGATACACGAGCTCCGGACCGACTTCGACACCGAGACCGGCGAGCTCAGCGTCGGGACGCCCAACGGGGACTCGCGGCGGTTCGCACTTGACGAGGACGACGAGCGATCGCGTGCCGGGGACTGGTTCAGCGACGTCTTCGATGCGGACCTGACCCTGGAGCGGAACTCGTCGGTCGGGTTCGTCGACCGGCCCGATATGGGCCCGTCGGTCATCAGCACGGGGACGCTGGAGGCGGTCGCCTCGTGGTTCGACGATCTGACCGTCGATGGAGCCCGTCGCCGGCTGCGGGCGAACGTGGAGATATCCGAGGTCGAGCCCTTCTGGGAGGATCGGTTCGTGGGAGACGACGCGCCGGCGTTCACGGTCGGCGGCGTCCGGTTCGAGGGCGTCACCCCGTGTGCACGCTGCGTCGTTCCGAGCCGCGACCCGGACACCGGCGAGCCGCTGCCGGAGTTCCGCACGCGGTTCATCGAGAAGCGGCGGGAGACGTTTCCCGACTGGGCCGATCCGGACGCGTTCGACCACCACTACACGCTGATGATCATCGCCGGAATCCCCGAGACCGACCGCGGCGGATCGATCCGGATCGGGGACGAGGTGCGCGTCGTCAACCGATGACGATCGCTGCCGCCTAATCAGGAACTTATCTCCGCTATCTACGACGGTTTAAATACAAAACATCGGGGATGTCACGACCTGAAGGTCGCCAAAACGGATGTTGAACCGTATTCCGTGGCGTCTCCATAGCCGCGATACTCGCCGGCGACGACGACCGAATGCCTGCGGACCACGAACGGGAGGTATGTACGAATCGACGACGTCGACCCGGCGACGATTCCTCGCCGCCGCCGGCGGAACCGCGGCCGTCGGCCTCGCCGGCTGTCTCGGCGGATCCGGTGGTGATCTCGACGAGTTGACGGTCGCGCACATGCCGATCTATCCGGACCTCCAGTGGTACGTCATGGAGGGCGAGGGATACCTCGCGGACGTGGACGCCGAGATCGTGGGCCAGGAGTTCACCGACGGACCGGCCATCATCCAGGCGCTCGGCGGGGGCGACATCGACGTCGCGATGTTCGGCATCGTCCCGTCGATCATCGCGATCGACCGGGGGTTGCCGGTGAAGGTGACGGCCGCGAACATCCAGGAGATGCTGGGGATCATGGCCGACGAGGAGTTCCAGTCGCTGTGGGAGGAACACGGCGCGGACGCCTTCGCCGTCTGGGAGGAGCGGACGGGCAGTCCCTTCGAGTTCGGCACGTTCCCGCAGGGGTCGACGCCGGACGTCTTCCTGCGCTACTGGCTCTCCGACGGGCTCGGGCTCGACCCGGAATCGGACGTGACGATCACGGAGATCAACGGCGCGAACGCGGTCTGGCAGGCGATCGCCAACGGCGAGGTCGACGGGACCTCGATCATGGAGCCGGTGCCGACGATCGCGAGCGAGGAGGGGTCGAGCGTCTCGCTGTTCAAGACCGCCGCCGAGATCATGCCCGGCCAGCCCGGCGCGGTCGTGACGATGAGCGACACGGTTCGGGAAAGCGACCTGGCGGGCCAGTTCCTCTCCGCACACGTGCGGGCGACGGAATTCATTCAGGAGAATCCGGACGAGACCGCCGTGCACGTCGAGGAGGGGATCGGAATGCCCGAGGAGCGCGCGCGGACGGCGCTGGAGTCGCCGCTGTCGAACTTCATCACCGACCCGCGCGAGATCGAAAGCGGAACCGAGGTGTTCGCGCGGTTCGCCGAGGCGAACGATCAGACCGACGAGCGACGAACGATCGACGAGATCTTCGACTATAACATCTACGAGGCGCTCTAAGGGGGACGGACCGGGAATGGGAACTGACGACACGACGACGACCGCCGGAGCGGAGATCACGGGCGAGGAGGGCTCGCGCGATCCTGGTGGCGATCCCGGGACACCCCGATCGACCGACCGATCGTCGATCCCGGGATCGATCGCGGGGTCGATCGCGTCGCGTCGCGCGGGATACGGCGCGGTCGGGCTCGCGGCGTTCGTCGTGATCTGGCACCTCGTTTCGCTGACGCAGCCGTCATACGTCCTCCCCACGCCGATCGCGGTGGGGGCGACGTTCATCGAGGAGGCCGCGTCGGGCGGGCTCACGGTCGCGATCGGACAGAGCGTGCTCCACTGGATACCGGGGACCATCGCCGGAACGACCCTCGGCGTGGCCGCCGGAGTGATCGCCGGCTGGAGTCGCGCCGCGGACGACCTCACCTCCCCCGTCGTGCGGCTGTTGCGCCCAGTACCGCCGCTGGCGCTCATCGGCTTCGCGATCGCCTGGTTCGGCATCAACCACGCCGGGGCGGCGTTCATCATCGCGATCGGCGCGTTCTGGATCAACTTCTACGCCGCCTACGGCGGGGTCGAGGGCGTCTCCGAGGACTTACTCGACGTCGGCCGGTCGCTGGGCGTCTCCGAGGACCGCAAGCTGCTCCGTCACATCGTCATCCCCGCGGCGTCCCCCGAGATCCTCACCGGGATCCGCACCGGGATCGGCCGCTGTTGGATGCTCGTCGTCGCGGCCGAGATCTTCGGCGTCCCGGGGATCGGCCGCCGGATCCTCCGCGCGTCGAACAACCTCCAAGTCGACGTGGTGATCGCCTACATCCTCGTGTTGAGCCTGCTGTTCCTGCTCGTCGACACCACCTTCCGGGCGGCACAACGTCGACTCCTCGTCTGGCGAGGTGAGACGCGATGACCGGGTCGAGCCCCGACGAGGAGTCACCGGGTCCGTCCGTGGAGGGGCAGGAGGAGCTGACGACTCCGTCCAACGAGGCGTCGCTGACCGCGGACGCCGCGTCGGTGTCCGGCAAGCCGCGCGTGGAGGCGCGCGGGCTGAGCAAGCGCTACGACACGCCGAACGGAACGGTGCGCGCGCTCGAGGACGTCTCCTTCGAGGTGGCCGACGGCGAGTTCGTCTGCGTCATCGGCCCGTCCGGAAGCGGCAAAACGACGCTGTTCCGGCTGATCGCCGGGCTCGAGGAGCCGAGCGAGGGTGCGGTCCATCTCGGCGGGAAACGGGTGACGGAGCCGGGGCCGGACATGGGCGTCGTCTTCCAGGAGTATCACCTGTTCCCGTGGCGGACCGTCGCCGGAAACGTCCGGTTCGGCCTCGAACACGCCGGGATGAGCCGGACGAAGCAGCGGGACCGCGTGCAGCGGATGATCGACCTCGTCGGGCTCACGGGGTTCGAGGACAGCTATCCGACGGAGCTGAGCGGCGGAATGAAACAGCGCGTGGCGATCGCCCGAGCGCTTGCCGTCGATCCCGATCTCCTCCTGCTCGACGAGCCGTTCGGCGCGGTCGACGCACAGACGAAGGAGATGCTCCAGCGCGAGCTGCTCGACATCTGGAGTGAAACGGGCAAGACGGCGCTGTTCATCACCCACGACGTCGCCGAGGCGGTCACCCTCGCCGACCGCGTGCTCGTGTTGGGATCGGACCCCGGACACCTCCAGGACGTCATCCGGATCGACCTCGACCGGCCGCGCGATCGGGGCGATCCGGGGTTCGGCGAGTACGTCTCGCTGCTTCGGCACCGTATCGGCGCGGACGGGGATCGGTGACCGGCGGAGCGCCGAATAGCGACCCCGATCGTCCGGTGTCGCGTCCCGATTCGACGTTCGCTCTTGTGTGGCCATCAACGCGTGTCGATACCCAACGCCGCGTAGAGCCCACACGTACTCAGGTAGCCGGTCGCGAGCAGGACGACCGCCGCGATTCCCGCTACGAGCGCCAGCACGTCCGGCGCGATGATGCGGTCCGCAAGGATGGCCGCGGAGACGATCCCGGCCACCGCACCGGCGCCGAGCCGAACCGCCCGATCGATCTCGCCGACGTTCCGGTTCATACGCGGAGATATGGTTCGTGTCGTCTTGAGTGCTGTGTCCGATCGTTCATCGGTCGGCGACGAACATATTCGCGAACAGCCGGAGGACGGACGACGCCGTATCATCGATCGATATGAGCGTCGTCCCCGGGAACGTCGAAACGGACCAGCAGCCGCCGATGACGGTCCCGTTGCGGCATTTTCTGCTCGCGTTGGGCTTTCTAGTGGCCGGCGGGGTGCTCGGACTCGCGACCGCGGCAAGCGGGACGGTCATCGGCACGCCGCCCGGCTGGTCCTCGCTCGCACACGTGCATCTGCTATTGGCGGGGTGGGTCTGCGTGACGATCATGGGCGCGATGACGCAGTTCGTTCCCGTCTGGTCGGGCGTGCAGCTGTACTCCAGGGCGCTCGCGACCCGCCAGCTGCAGCTCGTCACCGTTGGACTCCTCGGGTTCGTGACCGGACTGCTGACCGGTCGACTGGCGTTGGTTCCGGTCTTCGGTGCAGTGATGGTGGCCGGGTTCTGGGTCTTCGCGTACAACGTCGCCCGGACGCTCCGAACGGTCGGTTCCCTGCGGGACCTCGACGTCACCGAGCGACACTTCCTGCTCGCGCTGGGGTTCTTCGTGCTCCTCACCGTCCTGGGGATCGTTCTGGCGGTCGATCTGGTCCGGCCGCTCCTCGGCGGGACCCCGATCGACCGGCCGGATCTGGTTCGGGCGCACGCGACCCTCGCGGTCTTCGGGGCGGTCCTCACGACGGTCCTCGGCGCGCTCTACCAGCTCGCGACGATGTTCACCCAGACGGAGCTTCACGGGATCGACGTCTCCCTGAAGCGGATCGAGGAGGTCGGCTACCCGATCGGCGTGCTGGCGCTCGCGACCGGACGGCTCCTCGGGACGGGAACCCCCGGAAGCCGAGTGCTCGGCGTCGGCGGGGGCGTGCTCGTGATCGCGGGGCTGCTCGCGATGAGCGTCGTCCTCGCCCGCCGACTCGTCGAGACGCGGGTCCCCTGGACGCCGATGCTCTCGCGGTACGCCGTGCTCGCGCCGGCACTAGCGCTGTGGGGGCTCGTGACCCTGCCCAGTTGGCTGCGGGACCCCCTCGCGAACGGGACGACCTTCGGCGCCCCCGGGACGGTCCACCTCCTGACGCTCGGCGTGATCGGATTCGTGGTGCTGGGGACCGTCTATCACATCGTTCCGTTCATCGTCTGGGTCCACCGGTACAGCGACCTGCTCGGGTTCGAGGACGTCCCGATGATCGACGACCTCTACAGCGACCGGCTGGCGCGGATCGACTTCGCCTGCCTGCTCGTCGGAACGAGCCTGCTCGTCGCGGTCGACCTCTTCGAGGCGGTCGATCCCACGGTTCTGGCCGGGACGATCCCGGCAGCGGGTCGCGTGGTCACGATCGGCGCTATGCTGGGCGGCGTGGCGGTGCTCGTCGGGATCGCGGTGTTCTGCGGAAACGTCGTGCTCGTGCTCCGGATCCATAGCCCATACTCGGTTCGGGAGATCCTGCTCGGTGCACGGCCCGGAGACGGGGGGACACCCGACCGTCCCCGATCGTAATCGGGATGTTGGTGCCGGTCACAGAATGTGGTATGCGAACGAGATTCACTCCCGGACCAACGGAGGTTCCGGAGGCCGTGCGTGAGGCGATGGCGGCCGAACAGCCGAATCCGGACGTCGAGGCCGCGTTCGCCGAGCGATACGAGACGGTGTGTGACAAGCTCGCGACGGTCTACGGGACCGACCACGACGTCGTGGTCCCCGGTGGCGAGGGGATACTCGGACTCGAGGCCGCGATCGCGTCGCTCGTGGCGCCGGGCGACCACGTGCTGTGCGTCTCGAACGGGCTCTACGGCGACGGGTTCGCGGACTTCGTCGAATCGTACGGCGGCGAGGCGACCGTCGTCTCGGCCCCCTCCGACGAGGGCTACGACCTGGCGGCGGTCGACGACGCGCTCGAGGCGGCCGCGGCCGAGGGCGCCCCGATCGAGGTGGCTACGCTGGTCCACTGTGAGACGCCGACGGGAACCCTCAACGACCTCGATCCGGTGCTCGATCGTCTCGAGAGCCACGACGTGGTGAGCGTCGTCGACGCGGTCTCCTCGCTCGGCGGGACGCCGGTCCCGACCGATCGGATCGACGTCTGTCTCGGCGCGTCCCAGAAGTGTTTCAGCGCGCCCCCGGGGCTCACGACCGCCGCGATCAGCGACCGCGCCTGGGACCGGATGACGGAACGCGATCCCGCGTCTCTGTACACGAACTTCCTGCCCTGGCGGGACGTCTCCGAGGGATTCCCGTACACCCATCTGACCGCGAACGTCGCCGCGCTCGACGTCGCACTCGATCTGATCCTTGAGGAGGGGCTCGAGTCGGTCTTCGACCGCCACGAGCGGGCCGCCCGGCGCTGTCGCGAGCGCGGCCGCGAGATCGGCCTCGACCTCCATCCCGACCCCGAGCGCGCCTCGCCGACCGTGACCGCCTTCCACCTCCCGGGCGAGGCGGAGTCGGTCCGCGACCGGGTCGAGGCGGACCACGACATCGTTCTCGCCACGGGGCTCGCCGACCTGTCGAACGAGATCCTCCGGATCGGGCATATGGGGTACAACGCCGACGTCGAGAAAGTGGACCGCGTGATGGACGCCGTCGAGGCGGTCGTGGAGTAACGGCAGGCGGTCGTGGAGTAACGGCAGGCGGTCGGAACGCGGCGAAGCAGTCAGAAACGCGGCGAACGGATTCGCGTCCGGCGCCCGCGCGATCAGCGGTCGTCGAGGAACCGGCGCGTCCGTGCGGCGACGGCGGCGCGGAAGTCGTCCATATCGATCGATCGCGAGCCGTCGTGGAGTCGATGGTGATGCTCTCGATCGATGTCCTCGAGAACGCGGTCGTACAGCGCGTCGACGGTGACCGTCCGCTCCGCCTTCTCGAGCCGCGACGCGATGCGCTCGAGCCGCTTCCGAGTCGCGTAGCGAGCCGCCGCCGCGTCGGCATCGGGGGGAACGGACTCGGCCTCGGGTGCGGACTCGGGTGCGGACTCGGATGCGGCCGCGAACGGGGGTTCGGCATCGCCGCGGAACTCGGGATGGGGAAGGACGGCCCGCCGGCCCGCCTTGTCGCGTATCACGATCCCCGCCGCGGGGCCATCGTAGTACGCCGACTGGGGAACCGTGTAGGCGTCGGGGTCGAAATCGCGTGCCCGGACCTCCCGGTCGACGGCGTGGACGGGAGCCAGGCCGAGCGCCTCGAGAACGCGTTCGACCGCGTCCGGGGGGAGGAACTCGCCGTCTGAGCCCGACCGGACGTCGAAGCCGAGGAACGAGGGGGTCCGCTCCCAGTCGTAGTCGATCGCGTGCCGGTGGGTCGCCTCGCCGAAGACGGTCACGTCCTCGACGTTCGCGACCGCCTCCCGAAGCGCCCGTCGGTCGAGCCGCTCCCGAACGTGCCGGACGGCGTGACGGTAGGGCGCGGGGATGTGGGCCGGGTTCCGGTACACCCGGTTCCGGTCGCCGAACCGGATGGCGCCGGAGTCGCGCAGCTGAAACCGGAGCTGTGCGCCGTCGACGTGCTCGAGGAGCCAGAGGTGCCCCTCCTCGAGGAGGCCGGCGGGGGCGTTCTCGACGTGGGGAATGGACGGGTATGTGTGCATCGGGAGTGGTGAATACGTCAACTACCCCACCGACGTTCGCTTACGCTCGCGCCTGAGGACGGGGCGTGTCCGTGGATTCCCGGTCTGCCGACCCGGATGGGTCGTCGGGGGTGTAGTCCCCGTTCCCGTTCAGCGTCCCGGACTTCAGGGCGAGTTGACCGTCGCCCAACCCCGAGGCGTGGTCGTGTATCTTCGACTTGTTCAAGATGAGGTAGCCGTCGTCGTTGCGCCCGTGTTCGATCGTGTAGTTGGCGGCGTCGTTGAACTGTTCGATGGGGGTACGGAGGTCGTCGCGCCGCTCGTCGGGTACGTCGAGTTTGACGGGGACGGTACGCTTGACCTCCATCTGCGTATTCACATACGGACGGGTATCCTATATACGTTGAGAAGCCGGGCTGCCATCGTCGCGAGGTTCCGTCGCAGTTGACGGCTCCTCCCTACTCGCTTGTGTTTCCGGCGCGGACGCCGGAACCCCGGCACTCGTTTCCAAATTATAATTAACTTTCGTGTAGAAAACTGGGTATCCAGCAGATATCGAACGGACGGAGATAACTATTTGTTCCATGATGACATATGTTATCATATGAACGGGTCAAAGGAGGACCCGAGTCAGCGAAATCACGCGGCAGCGAGCGATCTCCCTCCGCGATTAGCGGAGGATCGGTTCTATTGGGCGCTCGCCTCACCCCACCGCCGACGGTTACTCCACCATTTATGTGAAAACGAGGACAGTACCGTGGACGAACTCGCATCCGTCCTGAGCGGCTGGGAGGCGACCACCACGGGAACGATGCAGACGCAAACGGACCGCTTGGAGATCCGCCTCCAATTACTGCACAATCACCTGCCGCGGCTCGCCGACTGGGGTCTGATAGACTACGACGTGGACGCGGGCACCGTCCAGCTTGGTTCGCTTCATCCACGGACCGTGGACGTCATCCAGCGGAGCATCGAGGCTGAACGGTTTGCAACCACGGAATGACGCTCACCTCCCTGATCGACGAGCTTCGGGAGCGGGACCATCACGTCACCGTCTACGGGCGGGGTGAGCGTCCCGAAATCGAGACGTGGCTTGTCACCCACGGGGTTCCCGTTGCGTCCCGAACGCTTCCCGAAGGGGGTCCGGACCCGTTCATCGAGATCAGAGCCGATGGGGAAGTCGTGGGTATCATTGGCGTCGAAGCGATCGAGGGACTGCTTGAGCCACCGATCCGCCGTCCCGGCGATCGAAACGGGGTCTCCGAGGGATACCGAGCACTCTTTGCGATCCTTGAGCGGACGGTGTTCACCGGGATGAATCGTCGCGAGCTTCTCGCAGTCAGTCGGGAGATCGAGGATCGCGCCTTTCGTGTCGGTGACGGAACCCTACACGTGAGTTTTCAGACGTTCTCGACGTTCAGATCCCAGACGGCGGTGTATCGAACGCTTGGTACGGAAACGAACCTCGACATCCATATCCACGGCGTTGAGGACTGGACTCCGCCGGCGATCCCTGGAGTCACCTACCACGCCGACGGGACCGCCCGGTTCGACCCCTACTGGGTCCTCGCGTACGACGGAGGGCCTGACGTGACACAGGCCTGCGGCTTGGTAGCTGAAGAGGACCGGGACGAATACAGCGGCTTCTGGACGAACGATGCGGCGACCGTCGCGGACATCGCAACGGCGTTCAAGCCGACTTGATTCACCGCTGCACGGCGTAGGACTCTTCGTCAACGGGGACAGTGACGCCTTCAGGCGTTGCTATGAGCTGAATGCCCTCCACCGTGAATCGGACTTCGATGTCGCTGCTCGCGGAGTTCAAGAGCTGAGCAAGCGCCTCGACATCGACGAAATCGTACAGCTGATAGTCGTTACAGTCCAGTCCATACCGCTCAAGCGTTCCGACGATCTCGACCAGGAGGTCGGACGGTTCCTCAAACCCGTTTCTCGATGAACGACCCATTTCTATAGTCAGTGTGTAGGGTGGCATTGGTTTAAAGCTACTGAGGAATATATCGGATTGGGAAGGCCCTATCGATGATTGAGGGGGTGTTTGAGACAGCGATCGAACGGCTTCGGTGACGGGTGCCTACGTTACCCACGGGGGAATCGTCCCCCTTCAGGGCGGAGAGGAAGTCAAAAGGGTCCTGAATCGGCTCACGGTGCCTTAAAAGGGCGCCTCGGAGTTCCCGGGCGAGCCGCGGCTCGGTCCCTCCTGCTGCATCGACCGTTCCATCGGGTTCGAGCCGATGTCGTCGGCGGCCTCGGGGACGACGGTCTCGTCACCCGTCTCGAGGTACCGCTCCTCCAGTTCGACCAGCTGTTCGTTGATCGCCTCGCTCTGGTGGTGCATCCGGTCGGCACGCACGCGCACGAGGTCGTACTCGTGGCGGTCGCTCAGTCCGTTCCAGGCGCGGAACGAGCCCATCGTCAGCGTGTGCGTCTGCGGGCAGAACGGGGTCGTGGGGGTGAACTCCGCGCGCAACACCTCGGGATCGTCGGCCTGTTCCGCGTAGCGGTAGCCCGCGCCCGGATGGCGGGTGTCGAGGTTCAGCCGCGCGAGGTTGTAGTTGAAGGTCATGTCGTACACCTTGCGCTCCTCGAAGCAGTCGTGGGTGATCCGATGGAACGCGACGTGGTCCTCGTCGGTCAACACGTCGTGTCCCTGGAGGAACTGCCCCGGCCTCGGGATGTGGTCGAGCACGAACGCGTCCTCGTCGTCGAAGAGATCGTCGTCGCCGCCGCCGAAGGGTGAGGGGAAGCCGGCCATACGCGTCGATCGGCGCGCGTCGGCCCTATGGCTACTCCCGGATATGTTCGTCCCGTCCACGTCCGGGCCGTGTCCACGTCCGGCCGCGAGACGTGCGGGCCGTGTCCACGTCCGGCCGGAAGACGTGCGGGCCGTGTCCACGTCCGGCCGGAAGACGTGCGGGCCGTGTCCACGTCCGGCCGCGAGACGTGCGGGCCGCGTCAGCCGTCGACACGGGAGAGCGCGATCTCCCGGGCTGTGTCGGCCTCGGTCGGCGGCTCCGCGGTCACCTCGATCGCCGCGACCCACTTGACGCTACGCCAGCAGTCCGCGTCCTCGCCGGGCGGAACCAGCCGCGCAGGGCCGCCGTGTTCGACGGGCAGGGGTTCGCCGTCGAGTTCGAGCGCGAGCACCGACTCGGACAGCCGGTCGATCGGGAACGCGCAGGCGTACTCGCCGTCCATCGCGCGGACGAGCGCGTGACTGCCCCCGTCACGCGCTCCGACGGTCGCCTCAAGGAGCCGACCGACTCGAACACCGCGCCAGGTCAGGTCGGTCGCGGTCCATCCCTCGAGACACGAGAAGTCCCCCGAGAAGGTCTCGTGGGGGAGTGCCGCCAGGTCGTCGTACGTGACGGTCACGGAGTCGCCGGCGTCATCTTCGGAATCGGTTGCTTGGTCCGGAGCGGAATCAAGGTCGACCCCCGTCGACGTCGTGATCCGGAGCGTCCACCCCGCGGCCGGATCGGCGAGCGGATCGGCAGGTGGATCGGCGGACGGATCGGCGGGCGACCGGCTCGAGCCACCGAGCGCCTCGCGGACCGCGTCCGGGACGGGGTGTGAGACGAGGTCGTCGGTCGCATCGCCGTTGGACGGGGCAACCGGGTCCGATTCGGGTGGCGTGTCAGTCATCGTGATTCGTACGACGCCATGCTACACGTACACGCGGACGACGTGGCCGCCGCAGCCGCACTGTTCGATGTACTCCCACTCGAGGTCACCGTCGTCGAAGGTCGTCTCGAGGTGGTCGAAGAGGTACTCCGAGGGGTGGCCGTGTGCGCCGTGGGTGACCAGGTTGACGTGGTTGTCGGCCGCGGTGTGTTCGATCGCGTCGATCGCCTGTTCGACGACGAGGTCCCGGGAGTCGGCGTGTTCCATCCGCTCGAGGTTGGCCGACCAGGAGTTGTGGTGGACGTGGTCAGTCACCGGCTGTGCGTCGTGGTCGTGATCGTCGTGGTCGTGATCGTGGTCGGCGTGGTCGTGATCGTCGTGGTCGTGAGTCGTGTTCGTCATTCGTCCCGAGATTGGGTCCACGCACTGAAAAACCCCGAGCCGAATACGTTCAGCCACCATCACCGGAGAGACGGCCGTGAGGTGGAATCCCGGGTCCTACGAGGTCCGCGTTTCGAGCCAGTCGAACTGCGCCTCGAGTTCACGGCGTCGCTGACGTTTGATGACCGTCGCGTCCAAAACGTCCCCGACGATCGCCACGTCGAGCGCGAACTCAGTCGTGGCGGTGACCTCGCTGCCGCCGTCAGCGGCCGTGACGGTGTAGGAGGTGGTCATCGCCTCGAAAATACCCTCCCGCTGCACGTATTCGAGGGTGAACGGCGGCTCGGCGTCCGCGAGGGAGTCGTCCCCGTCGAGGCCCTCGGTGACCTCGAGCGTCAGCTCGATCGTGGCGATCCCGACCCGGTTCGCGACCGCGATCCGGTCACCGTCGACCGTCACCTCGTCGAAGCCGGCGGCGGCCATAAACGGTTCCAGGTCGGCCATCGCGTCGGCGACGGACGTCGGGTCGGCGTCGATCCAGCGCGTGAGGGTGACGGATTGCATAGGCGGGGAGACGGGACCCTGACGGAAGGATGTGGGGGCTTGATCGGCCTCGGTTCTCGCCACGGGACCCGATGCCGACGACCGAACATTTTCGGCGCAACCGGGAGGGTCGTCGGACTCGAACGTCGAGTATGGAGGCGACAACGGCGGTTTCGGAGACGGACGCGCCGACCGACCGACCGACGGAGACGCTGGACGCCCGCGACCTCCCGCCGCCGCGACCGCTCAAGGACACGCTCGAGCGGCTTGCGGCGCTCGACGACGGAACCGTCCTGGTCCAGCTGAACGACCGTGCGCCCCAACACCTCTACCCGAAGCTCGAGGACCGGGGCTACGTCTACGAGACGGTCGAGGCGGACGACGGCGCCGTCGTGACCGCGATCTGGCGGGAGTAACGGCAGGGACGGCGGGGACGGCGGGGACGGCGGGGACGGCGGGGACGGCTCGCCAAGGGAAGCTCGAACCGGTAGCGGCGTTCGATCCGAATATGTTCGCACCCGCGCTCATTGTGGTTCGTCTTTTAGGAGTACCTAAATGGTGTCCGTATCACTCACCCTGTCGGTGCCGAAGCGCGTCTGGATCGGCGAACTGTCCCGGGAGTTCCCGGAGGCGACCTTCCGCGTTCGATCGGCGCAGTCGTGTGACGGCGTCGGCGTCGGATTCGTCGAGGTGCTCGCGAGCGACCCCGATCGGGTGCTCGACCGGATGCACGAGTACGGGGCGGTCCACGAGGTGGAGGTGTTCCAGCGCGGGACCGACCGCGCGCTCATCCAGTTCGAGACCGACGAGCCGCTGTTGTTGCGCGTCCTCGACCGGACCGGCGTGCCGGTGGAGATGCCCTTCGAGATCCGCGACGGCGAGGTCGACTGGGAGCTGACGACGACCCGGAACCGGCTCTCCTCGCTCGCCGACGAGCTGGACCAGTCGGAGGTGCGGTTCATCGTCGAGCACGTCTGGGACAGCCCCCGGTTCGACCGCGTGCTCACCGACCGCCAAAGCGAGGTCGTGGAGACCGCGATCGATCTCGGTTACTACGACTCCCCGCGGGGCTGTACCCAAGGCGAGCTCGCCGACGAGCTCGACCTCGCGAAGTCGACGTGCTGTGAGATCCTCCACCGCGCCGAGGAGCGGATCGTCAAGGAGTTCGAGGGCGGGGACCGGCCGGCGTTCACGAAGCCGGCGCCGGCTCCGTAGGGCACGCCGTCCCCCGATCACGCCGGCTCCGTAGGGCACGCCGTCCCCCGATCACGCCGTCTCCATAGGCCACGCCGTCCCAAAACGCGAATATAATTGCGTCGACATTTATAAGTCAGGAGACCGTATCCGCGGGTGATGGTTTCTACAGGAGACTCCGCACCGAGTTTCACGGCGACGATCGGCACGAGCGACCACGAATCGTTCGATATCGACGACGTCCTCGGGAACGGCCCGGTCGTGCTGGCGTTCTTCCCGGGCGCGTTCACGCCCCCGTGTACGAACGAGATGGTCGCCTTCCAGGAGCGGCTCGGCGACTTCGAGGACGCCGGCGCGACCGTGCTCGGCCTCAGCGCCGACTCGCCGTTCTCGCTCGGGGCGTTCCGCAAGGAACACGGCATCGAGTTCGACCTCGTGAGCGACACGGCCGGCGACGCGATCCGCGCGTACGACCTGGAGATCGACATCGCCGAACTGGGCCTCTATGGGATCGCGAACCGTGCCGTCTACGTCCTCGACGCGGACGGTGCGGTCGTCTACGACTGGGTGGCCGACGATCCGACGAACGAGCCCGACTACGCGGCGGTACTCGAGGCCGTGAAGTCGGCCTGATATGGGTCCGCCGCGGTGGGAGAACGAGAGCACCGCCGATCGGCGTGAAGACGACCGTTTCATTCGTCGGCGTCGGGGACGCTCGTCCGATCCGCTTGGCGGAGCACGAAGGGCCCGATCGCGAGCGTGCGCCGCGCCATCGTCGCGATCCTGAGCAGGAAGGAGACGAGCAGCAAAAACGGCGTGACGGCGATCGTCGTCGCCGCGGCAACCGCGATCACCAGGGCGTCGATGCCGAGGATCGACCCCCCGACGACCGCCGTGTCGAAAAAGAGCAACATCGATATCGTTACGATCAGGGCGGGGACGGCGGTATACAGCATCGCCCTGGAGAGCGCGATCAGCTCCCACTGAAAGTAGAGCGTTTTGAAGTGCTCGCGAGCGAGCCCGAACTGCTCGAGGGCAGCGATGAGTTCCTCGTGTGCCTCGCGAGCTGCCTCCGGGATCGCGTCCGCGTGGACGGTCCCGATTCGGCGCGCCTGGAACATCTTCCAGGAGTAGTTGAAGTCCAATGCGGCGCCGATCACGGCGTAGGTTCCGAACTGAGCACCGGAGAGGTCGTCACACACGCGGTCGGCGTGGGTGGTGAGATCCGTAACGAAGTCGTCGACGTCCTGGAAGAGGTCGTCAGCGTCGGCGTCGTTGGCGTCGTCGGCATCGGCGTCGTCGGCGGCATCGGCGGCATCGGCGTCGTCGGCGGCATCGGCGGCATCGGCGTCGTCGGCGGCATCGGCGGCATCGGCGGCATCGGCGGCGTCGTCCACGCCAGTCGTGGACTGATCGAGCGCGTCCCGAAACGCGGTCGCGCGGTCGGCACACGCGTCAACGAGCGCCGCGATGAACGATGCGGGATCCGCGGGGCTCACCGGCTCGTCGATCGTGTCCGCGACCGACTCCCGGAATTCCATCGCGCCGTCGAGGCGCTCGCGCTGGTCATCGACGGCCCCGAGTTCCTGAGAGAGCACGAGCGAGTTGATCGACACGACCAGGGTGACCCCGGTGATGAGCGCCGTCGTCAGCGCCTGAAACAGGGTGTGGATGACGTCCGTGGACCGCATCAGCGACCGAAACGGGGTCGGCGCCGCGGCGCTCGCGGCCACGATCGCGAGGAACACGGCCGCCATCAATCCCGCGGCGAGCATACGGCGGTCCGTCTCGAGCAGCACCCGTTGCTTCCAGGTCGAGCCCGTGCTCCGTTCCGCCATCGTGTCGCTCGGGGCTGCGCTCCGGGACATCGTTAGGGTCCGAAACGCGCTCCCGCCGCAAAATACCCCGGGAGCCGAGTCGTCGCCCGGAGCCCGTCGCCGGTGAGGCTCGACGGCCGATCAGGATGACCGTGTCCGCCGGCCGATCGCGATGGCTGCCGACAACAGCGCCGCGATGGCGGTTCCGATGCCGAACCCGGGAGCGGAATCGCGCGTTGTGCCCGCCGTGTCGGTTGCGCTGCCGGTCGCGTCGGATCCGTCCTCCGCAGAGAGGACCATCTCGAACCCGTCGAGAGTCGTTCCGGCGTCCCAGACGTGGGTTCCGTTTTCGACGGTGGCGGGGTCGGGACCAACTTCGGTCACCGAGTACCCGTCGGGGACCTCAACGACGAACTGCCGGTCGGGCTCGAAGCCGCTCGCGAACGGTTCGGTGAGGACGATCGATCCGTCGGTCGTCGCCGCCAGGCCGGTCCACCGGACCGACAGCTCGGCGACGCCGATGCCGTCGGAAGCAGTGAGATCGACCGAGCTGTCGTCGATCGACGTCGCGCGGTCGACGTCAGTCGTCGTCTCGTTGGCGACCGACCGCATTCGCGAGGCGAACCGGTCACGGAGGTCGGTTCGTGCGGCCGAGTCGTTTCGAAGAGCCTCGAAGGCGGCGCGTTCATCGTCGGTTTCGAGGTCGTAGGTGAGACGCAGGATCACCGTTGCGTCGCCGTCGTCCTCGAGGTCGACGACGAACGCGGACTCATCCGCGGGGTGATCGGTCGCGGCGACGGACCCGGACGCGCCCACGAACAGACTGCAGGCAACGAGGAACGCGAGTCCTCCCGCAAGAATCCGACTCCACGATCGGGAGCCGGCCGAGGCACTCATATGCAAGCCTCCCACGACTGCGCAGCCAGCGGCTCATCGGTCCACAGCTGTCGGTTCAAAACTAGTCCATCCCACAGCTGTCCATTCACCAGCAGTCCATTCCACAACTGCCCATCCAACATCGGATCAGTAACTTCGTGCGCGTGTGGCAGTGATGTCCCCATCGATGATCGGCTTCGAGTGTGTGGGTTCGTATGTCGACCATCCCACGTCATTAGTTCCCACCGGGGCCGCCCTGTGCGGAACCACCCTGGGAGGATCCGCCGGCTGAACTCCCGTCGGTGGAGCCGCTTTCCGCGGAGCCGGCGCCGGTCTCGTCATCAGCGGTGTCATCCGACCCGTCGTCGGAGACACCGTCGGATGTCGAACCGTCGTCTGTTGTCGATCCGTCGTCGGATGTCGAACCGTCGTCGGTTTCGGCCGACGTGGAGTCGGTCGTCGCGTCGTCGTCCGTTTCGTCGGTATCATCCTCGTTGGCAGTATCCGGTCGTCCCGCGTCGTCGGGCTGGCCGGCATCGTCGGGCTGGCCGGCATCGTCAGGCTGGCCGGCATCGTCGTCAGGACCGGCTTCCTCGGGAGGGCCTGCGTGTAGGGGTCGGCCGATGCCCTCGGGCGGTCCGGCGATGTCGCCGGCGATGACGGAGGCGTTTCCGCGAAGCTGGCTGGCGTTGCGCCGGAGCTCATCGATCGCGGACACGTTGATGCCGCGTTTCTCGAGAAGCCCGGGCGGGAGCTCGTTGGCAGTGTCGGCGGTCTGGTTCGAGATCCGCTCGAGCGTCCGGAGTTCGGCCGCGATCCGGGCCGTTCGTGACCGGTACTCGCCGTGGGAGATCGTGCCGTTCTCGTACTGTGCCTCGAGTTCAGCCTGTCGGTCCTCGAGCTCAGCGATCCGCTCGGAGGTGTTCTCGACTGACTCCGACACGATGTCTGCCTTCGAGCCGTTCGAGACCGCGCTGGCGATCCGAAGCCCGAACGCACGGGATTCTATCTCGCCGTCGATCTCGGCCGCCTGCACGCCCACGACGCCCGAGAGACGTTCGCCGGGGCTGACGTCGTCCGACTCGTTAGCGTCCGCGGTGTCGTTCTCGGCGTCGTCGGTTTCAGTCGTCTCTTCGTCGGTTTCAGTTTCAGTTTCGGTCGTCTCCGTTTCCGTCGTCTCCGTTTCCGTCGTCTCGTTATCGGTGGAGACCTGCGTTCGATCCCCATCGAGCGGTTCGATCGCGGTCGCGTCGGTGCTCGCGTGCCCGTCGAGACCGGCCGCGGCGGCGGGTGCAGCACCCACGACCGAGACGACGAGCGTGATCGCGATCAGCAGTGTCGCAGGTCGGTTCATTGCACTCGACGCAAGGACCGGGAAGGGTATATAAATGGACGACCGTGGAGCCGATTTTGGAACGTTTAATCCGGATTAAATCGGATTCCGTCGGGTGGTCTCGACTTTATAGCAGGACGGCGGAGCTCGGTCGGCGCGGACGTCGGTTCGGGACGATCGGAACCGAGTGACGATCCGGGCCGGGAGACGATCCGGGCCGGGAGACGATCGGGACCGAGTGACGAACCGGACCGATTCGTCGCGATCGGAACGTCCAGTCGCTACGATCGAGGGTCCCGGTCAGCAGGGGCGGGAAGAACGGCGGATCCGGGACGACGAACGTGGAGTCACGAGATTGAATCTTCATTTATATACTACGGTACGGACATGTTCGATCACCGTCGCCAATAAATTGGAATTCCATTACCTCTTGAAGTATATGATGCACATATGCTCAAATGGAGAGAGACCCAATGTCCCAATCACGCAGTATCCCACGGCGGACGTTCATGAAGGCGGCCGGTGCCGGTGCAGCGGTGTTGACCGCGGGCTGTCTCGGTGCACCCCGTGCGGATGCGGGCGCCCAGGCGCAGACGACTCCGGCGGCGAGCGGTGGCGGACTCGATCCCGCGAAGTCGGTCGACCTCGACCGGATCGCGGCGGATCCGACCGACCTTCCGGACCCGGTCGACTGGACCGAGCCGCGCCACCACGAGATCGAGCTGGAAACGACCGAACGCGTCGCCGAGATCGAGCCGGGCGTCACGTTCGATTACATGACGTTCAACGACCGCGTTCCCGGTCCGATGATCCGCGTGCGGCGCGGCGACACCGTGACGCTCCGGCTCACGAGCGACGAGGGGAACAGTCTCCCGCACAACATCGACTTCCACGCGGTCTACGGGCCGGGCGGCGGCGCCGACGACACGACGATCGCCCCCGGCGAGAGCGCCGAGATACAGTTCACGGCGACCTACCCCGGCGTGTTCATCTACCACTGTGCGGTCCCAAACATGGACCACCACATCAGCGCCGGGATGTTCGGCGCGATCCTCGTGGAGCCCGAGGACGGCCTGCCGGAGGTCGATCGCGAGCTCTACTTCGGCCAGCACGAGCTCTACACGACCGGCGAGACCGGCGAGAAGGGCCACCACGCGTTCGATATGGACGCGATGGCTGCCGAGGAGCCGACCTACGTCTGCCTCAACGGCGAGGCGTACGCCTTCACCGGCGATGGCTACGGACCGGTGACGGTCCAGAAGGGCGAGCGCGTCCGGATCTTCCACTCCGTCGGTGGGCCGAACCTGATGTGCTCCTGGCACGCGATCGGGAACGTCTGGGAGAGCCTCTACCGCGACGGCGACCTCGTCTCGGACCCCGCACGGTACGTCGAGACCACGCCGGTCGCGCCAGGGACGGTCGCGGCGGCCGAGATCGACACCCCGGTTCCCGGCCCGATCAAGCTGGTCGACCACGCGCTCTCGCGGGTCGCCCGGAAGGGAATGCTCGGCGTCATCCAGGTCGAGGGCGAGGAGGAGCCCGAGATATTCAACCCGGACCCGTAACGTCCGGTCGGGGTCTCGGCTCCGCGGCTCGGCCGGTCAGTCTTCGGGCTGACTAACCCGTCGTTGTACTGATATCTGACCGACCGTCGGATCGATAGCTAACCAGTTGCTGATCTCTTTCAATATCCGGAACGCGAGTGTAACGACGAACCTCCGTCGAGTCGCCTCAAAATTATGACACCGAATCACGTGACAGCAGGTATCGAGATGTTGAATATCGCGCCCTTTGGATCATTGTCTTCGACCCAGACCTCACCGCCATACTGGGTGATCAACGATTCGACGAGATAGAGACCAATACCCGTTCCCGGACTGTCAAGCCCTTTTTGACCCTTCCCGAAGATGGACGATTTCTGCGCATCCGGGATTCCAGGTCCGTTGTCGGCGATACGTACGAATACGTCGTCGTCACGGGCTTCGCACGAAACCGTCACGAGCGGTTCATCTTCATCGTTATGCTGGATCGCATTATTCAGAATGTTTCGGAAGACGGACCCAAGCATTTCGTTGGCTCTGACCTCACTATCGGGAATATCCGTATCAATAACGAATGTTGCCTCTGGGTGCGATTCACGCCTGATATCGATCTCGCTTTCGAGTATCGGACGCAGAGATACCGGATATACGTCGAGTTCATCCTCACTGGTGAGGGATTCAACGTAATCTCGTGCTATCTCAGTTAGTTCGACAATATGTGTCCCGCTGGTGAGAATTCGACGAAGGTAGTTCTGGCCCTCCTCGTCAACGTGGTCGTTGAGTAGTTCTGCCCACCCAAGGATGACGCTCATATCGTTCCGAATATCGTGTCGGACGACGCGATTCAACGCCTCGAGCTCCGCCGTCGTATCCTTCAATTGCTTCTCGTAATTCTTTCGTTCGGTAATATCCCGGACGGCGACGAGATCTGCGGGCTCACCTTCGAATTCGATGGGTGCGGCGCTTATTTCGGCCAGTCGAATAGTACCATCTTTGGTGATGAACTCCGATTCGTACCGTGATGGTGGATCAGATGCATCAGTATCAAGCCGCTGTTCGTACCGTTCATGGATCTGTTCCCGGTGTTCCGTGGGAGTTATCTCCAAGAATGATTTCCCAATGAGTTCGTCTTCGTCATAGCCGAGTAGTTCCTGACATCGCGGATTCGCGTAGACAAATACTCCATCCTGGTGAATCGCGATGGCATCGTGGCTTTGTTCCACGACGGTCTCGTATTTATTTCGTTCCTCGCGAAGCTCACGCTCGCGTTGGAGACGATCCGTGATATCACGGCCAATTCCGACCAACCCAGTTACATTACCGTCCACATCCGTCAGTCGAGCTCCCGTCAGCTCGTACGGGATTCGGTTGCCGCTCTTCGTGAGAATTTCCGTTTCAATAACGCTAGATCCGCTCGCGAGTGTTTCGTCGATCGCACGAGAGACGGGTAGCTGTTCAGAAGCAGGGAAGAAATCGAGTGCCTGCATATCGGCGATCTCGTCGTCAGTGTAGCCTGGCACCTCTCTCACGCGGCGGTTCCATCTCTCCAATTCTCCATCGGTGTCTACCACATAGAATACCTCTTCGAGCGCATCGAGGGCCTGATCGATAAACTCACGTTCCTCGTTGAGTTCTCGCCGAATTCGCTCCCGTTCCGTAATATCAGTGATCAATCCCTCCAATATCTCGGTACCCTCCGCGGTTGAATTGACGACTCGCCCACGCTCCCACACCCATTTGGTATTCCCACCGTCGTTGGTGATCCGGTAGGTGAGTTCATATGGGCTGTCCGCGGAAACGGCGTCTTGGATGTTGTCCCACACATCGTCTCTATCCGCTGGATGAACGATCTCCTCGCCATAGAATTTGTGCGTGGAGACTATCTTGCTCGCGGAGTACCCAGTCATTCCTTCAACATTCCCACGTACCTGTTCTATGGGCCAGCCGCGTTCGTTCTTACATCTGTAGACGATCCCGGGGATGTTGTCGATGAGTGTTTCCAACTGTTGTGTTTGCCGGCGACGTTCGGTGATGTCCTGAAATTTTGAGAAGACGGTCAACACGTCGCCGTTCTCGTCGGTAACGGCACGATTGTGCCACTCGCAAATGATTCTTTGCCCATCATTTCGAACGTTCTCATTCACACGCCGATAGCCGCCCTCGTTTTCGAGCAGGTCGGAGACGACCTCATCGACGGAGTCAATATCGGATTCCGGAACGATCCGTTCCCACGATTCCCCGACCAGTTCGTGCTCGGAGAACCCGAGGATTTCTTCGGCAGTGTCGTTTAATCGCACAAAAGTGAAGTTCTCATCCCATTCGATTGCGCCGAGTGGTGACTCCTCGAAGAATAGGTTAAGCCGCTGTTCTCTGTCAACGAGTTTCTTCTGGGCGTAGTAGTTCTCGACGGCGTTACTGATACGATTCGAGAGAACAGTATATTGACTTGTACCACCTTCTTTTTGTAGGTAGTCTGTCACACCCGCTGAGATGGCGTCGCTCGCAATCTCCTCGGAACCTTTGCCGGTATAGATGATAAATGGGAGATTTGGATGAGCCTCTCGAACGGTTTCGAGGAATTCGAGGCCATTCTGTCCGGGCATATCATAATCCGAGACGACACAATCAAAACTTCTCTCGGTGAGCTGGACAAATCCCTCGCTGGCATTGGTTGCGGTCTGGACCTCGAATTGGCTATTTTCGCGTTCGAGAAACGTCGCCGACAACTCCGCAAAGTCCTGATCGTCGTCAACGTGGAGAATCCGAACTCTGCCGGCTTTTCTACTGTCCCGCTCGTCCATACGTTCCCCTGTATACGTACGGCAGGCAAGTATGTTATGGAGTACCATTCAATTATCTCCGAAAAATCGATTCTGCAAGATTCGCGCTGTGTCTCTTAGGTGGGGTGGAATGGCACGTCCCGGATTTGGCTTCAAGGCGATTCACGAATCGGTTCCGGCGACCCCGCGAGGAGGGGTGTCGGACTAGAACGCGGCAACGTCGGAGCGGGATTCCCGGACATCCCCCGACGGGAGCTCGTCGACTCCCTCCGGGAGTGGCCCATCGTACTCCTCGGGGACGTACGGACAGAGGGGGTCGCTTGCGAGGGGATCGCCGGTCGTCGCGTACGCGCGCGATCGACTTCCCCCGCAGACGTGTCGGAACTCGCAGGCGCCGCATTTGCCGCGGTAGGCGTCCGGGTCACGGAGGTCCTCGAAGAGGTCGGCGTTCCGGTAGACGTCGACGACCGACCGGTCCCGAACGTTGCCGGCGGACTCGGGCAGGAATCCCGAGGGGTACACCTCGCCGGTGTGGCTCACGAACGCGAATCCACGGCCCGCCGTGATGCCGGCACGGCGGGGGGACGCCTCGGTGTTCGTTTCGTCGGCGTCGCCGGCCGTCCGTTGGAGTCCGACCCGCCGGTAGAAGGGCGCCTCGGTCGTCTTCACGCCAAATCGGTCCTCGTCGGCGACCGTCTGGAGCCACTCCATCACGGCCTCGGCGCGGTCCGGAGCGATCGGGTCGAGGACGCGGCCACGACCGACCGGGACGAGGAAGAAGACGCTCCAGAGGACGGCGCCGAGGTCCCGAACGCGGTCGCGGATCGCGGGCAGTTCCTCGACGGTGTCGGCGCAGACGGTCGTGTTGATCTGTAACGGGAGGCCGACGTCGGCGGCGGCCTCCGCGGCGGCGACCGTGTCCGCGAAGCTCGCCTCGCCGCGGAACGCGTCGTGGGTCTCGGCGGTGGCGCCGTCGAGGCTGAGCGCCATCCGCCGGATCCCGGCGTCGGACAGATCGGCGACGCGATCCGGGGTGAGCGAGCGCGTGCCGCTGGGCGTGATCGTCATCCGGAGGCCCAGGTCGTCCCCGTAGGCGGCGAGTTCGAGGAGGTCGGGCCGGGTGAGCGGGTCGCCGCCGGAGAGGACGACGAGCTGGTTCTCGCCGAAGTTGGCGGCGTCCTCGAGGAGGCGCTTCCCCTCCGCGGTGGTGAGCTCGTCGGGATGCCGGGCAGGCTGGGCGTCGGCCCGACAGTGCCGGCAGGCGAGTGCACACGCCTGCGTCACCTCCCAGATGAGGACGACCGGTCGTCGGTCGGTGTCGATGTGGTCGAACATCCGTTACGCGAGGTTGGGAACCGACGGACAAGGGTCCTCGACCGAACTCGTTCGGGCGACGTTACCAGCCGGTGGGAACGGCCGGACGTCGGTTTAGCGACCGTCACGAACGACCCGCTATGGCCGATGACGAGACTCCGATGGATGATGCCCCGATCGAGGATGAACGGCCCGCCTCGATCGAGACGGCGACCCGCACCGCGGAGGCCGCTCCCCGGGCGACGACCGAGCGACGCTGGGAGGTGTTCGTTCGCGAGGACGCCGATGAGCCGATGACCCACGTCGGGACGATCACGGCGCCGTCGCCGGAGGTCGCACACGAGGAGGCGAGCACGCTGTTCGCGTGGTACGCCCGGGATCTCTGGGTGTGCCCATCCGACGAGACGTATCGGTATTCGTCGGAGACCCTTGGGTCCGAGTATGAAGACCAGGAGACGTCGGACGAGGTGGCGGGTGACGCATCGGAAGGAGGATCGCGTGCCGGAACACGATCCGAACCGCGCGTGTACGAGGAGACGGAGGGAACCCCGAACGTGAGATTCGGAGGCAAAGAGAGGGGAAAGAACCTGGCTTCGCAAGCCACGAACGGGGGCGATCGCGAGTGATCTCGATCAGCAAGCTGCTGTGTGGGCTGGACGCGGAAAGCGACGGACTCCGGTACGACGCCGCGGCGGACTCGAGCGTCGAGCAGATCACCGAACGCAAGCAGCAGCGGCCGGTCGTCGTCTGGAACACGACGAAGCGGTGTAACCTCTACTGTGACCACTGTTACGCCTCCGCGGACACCGAGGGCGTGCCCGGCGAACTGTCGACGGCGGAGGGGAAGGCGCTGCTCGACCAGCTGGGCGAGTTCGGCGTGCCGGTCGTCCTGTTTTCGGGGGGCGAGCCGCTGGTGCGCGAGGACTTGCCGGAGCTGGTGGCACACGCCGTCGACGCCGGGATCCGACCGGTGCTCTCGACGAACGGCACGTTGTTGACCGAGGAGAAGGCGGCGGAACTGAAGGACGCCGGCCTGCAGTACGCCGGCGTGTCGGTCGACGGACTGCCCGAGCGGAACGACGCGTTCCGCGGCAAGGAGGGCGCCTTCGACGCCGCGATCCGGGGGATCGAGGGGTGTCTCGAGGTCGGCCTCAAGACGGGGCTTCGATACACGATCACCGACCGGAACGCCGCCGACCTCGAGGGCGTGATCGACCTGCTGACCGACGTCGGCGTCGACCGCTTCTGTTTTTACCACCTCGATTACGGCGGTCGCGGCAAGGAGATCGTGGATGCCGACCTCTCGCCGGCCGAAAAGCGGGACGCGGTCCGGCGACTGTGTGACCTCACCCGCGAGTATCACGCCGCCGGCGAGAAGATCGAGACGCTGCTCGTTGGCAACTACGCCGACGCCGGTTACCTCGTCGAATACGCCCGCCGCGAGCTCGGGCCGGAGACGGCCGACCGGATCCAGGCAGCCCTCAAGCGAAACGGCGGCGATCCCGCCGGGGAGCGGATCGCCGACGTCGATCCGGTCGGGAACGTCCACCTCACGCAGTTCTGGCAGGGGTACAGCCCGGGCAACGTCCGCGATCGGCCCTTCGGCGCGATCTGGCGCGACGCGAGCAACCCGCTGTTGAACGCGCTCCGAAACCGGGAGGACCGGCTCCGCGGACGCTGCCGCGAGTGTCGGTACCAGGACGTCTGCCGCGGAGGGTCGCGGTTGCGGGCGATGACCGTCCACGAGGACCTGTTCGCGCCGGATCCGCAGTGTTATCTCACCGACGAGGAGATCGGCGTGTCGGCGAGTCCAACGCCGGCGGACTGACCCGTGTCGGTGGCGGGGTGACGGGGAAAAGAGGGGTGACTTTTGAGTGAGAGAGTACGTTTCGTGTGCTTTCGGCGGAGAGGGTGTGGGGTGGATGGGGTGGTGGTGAGGGTGGGGAAGCGAGAACGGGGGTGGAGGGGGAGAGTGAGAGTACGTTTCGTGTGCTTTCGGCGGTAAGGGTGGGGGTGGGGGTATGGTGTGAGGGTGTGGGGTGAGAGTGTGGTGTGGGAGTGTGGGGTGAGAGTGTGGTGTGGGAGTGTGGTGTGAGGTGGGCAGAGATGAGGTGGGCAGAGAGGGGTTGCGTAGGTATGGAAGTAGAATGAAAAATGGGACAAGTATACCGTTCGAAAGTATTATTAGTATTTATATTAATGGAATTTATATAAATTATAACACATCATATGACGGAAAGGGCCTCCTATGTGGCATTACTTTCCTCAAGAGTAAGATATATAATTGACGTCAGGGAGAGTGTATCAGCTCTCTCCAACGGTCGTTTCAGCCTCAATCCGCCGCTGCGAGGATCTCCTCGCGCGTCTCGAGAACGATGTCGGGATCGAGGTCGAGCTCGTACTCGTAGTACTGTCCCCCTTTTAAGCCATAGTTACGCTCGTGCCGAAGGAGGAACCCGAGCATATGGAGATCCGAGAGGTGATCCTGTATGCTTTTCAGCGTCGTGAGCGGGGAGACGCCATACGCCTCGGCGACCTGCTCGTAGCCGTCCTGGATCGTCTTCGAACGCGCCGGAACGTCGCCGCGCTTATCGAGCTTCGCGATCGTCTCGAGGATGTACTGGGCGTGTTCAGTCTGATCCCGGATCTTGTTCCGGAGCCGTCCACGCTGGACGAGCGTCCGCGCATCCTCGATGTGATCGTCGGAAACGATCTCGTTACCCTGTCGCTCGGCGACCTCGGCGCCGACGCGAAGCAGGTCGATCGCCTGTCGAGCGTTACCCATGTCCTGTGCCGAGAGGGCGGCCGCCTTCGCGATCGCGGAGTCGTCACATGCCCCGTCGATGAAGGCGCGATCCGCACGGTCACGAAGGATCCGTCGTAACTCCCCGGCATCGTACGGGCTGAAGGAGATCTCCGTCTCCATCAGCGTGTCCTTGACCTTCGATGACAACGACTGACGGAAGGTGTAGTTGTTGCTGATCCCGATGATCCCGACCAGCGACTCGGTGAGGTGTCCGTTCGACCGGGCTCGCGGCAGCTCGTATAAGAGAGTGTTCACGTCATCCAAATGGTCGATCTCGTCGAAGACGATGAGGTGGGTCCCGCCGAGCCGATCCAGCTGTGCGTAGAGTTCGTCGAAGGCATCGCCGGTCCCGAGCCCACGCTTCGGAAACTCGCTTGCGTCCTCCGGGAGCAGATCGTTGACCAATCGTCGGACGACCATAAACAGCGTCTTGCCGTTGCAGTTGACCTGGTGAACGTGGAGGTCGTTCGCCTCCTCACGGACCGCGACCTCCGACTGCAGCTCGTCCATCATATACTTCGTCACGGCCGTCTTCCCGAGGCCGGCCTTCCCGTATAAAAAGAGGTTCTCGGGCTCGCGACCGAACAACACGTCCTGCAGCGCGTGACTGAACGCCTCGATCTCCTCGTCGCGTTCGAGGATCTCCTCCGGCTGATAGCTCTCGTTGAGCACGGACTTGTCCGCGAAGATGGTCTCCGTGAGATCGCTGAACGGTCCACCCATCTATATCCGCAGTCCTCCCATACCTGTACCGGCGTTCCGTCCACTAATACTTAAAACCTACTTTCGTTTGTTTCGTTTGCTTTGAACCCTCGGCCATCAAGTCACGAAAGCTGCGATGAGATCGAGTGTGACATCGTGACATCCCCCGATTCCGGCATCGAATGGGTCGGTCATCTCTCGAAAAAGCACACGAAACGTACTCTCTCACTCCGATAGAACCATGAATCCAACGATATACACGCCACGATCGCTTCTCGGTTCCGAGGCCGTCTCCTGTCTGTTCCATTTCCTCCCCCGCTCCATCCCTTCCAACCATTTCCTTCTCATCCTATCTCATTCCATCCTATCCCAACCCTTCCAACCATTTCCTTCTCATCCCATCTCATTCCACCCTATCCCATCCTCCACACCCCCACCCCCACCCCCACCCTCACCGCCGAAAGCACACGAAACGTACTCTCACTCTCCCCCACTCACACCGTCCACCGTTGTCTGACTCGGGTCACGAAGTCTCGTGGACTCCGAAAGCGAATCCATAGGCTCCGTCAGTGAGGGTGATCCGTGGACCTTCATACCTGCCCGCCAAACGGGTGCACGTATGGTGCTGCGTACGCGACGGACGGCGTTCTACCTGGCGCTGGTGGTGGCCACGACCGTCCTGTTCACCCTCCTGTACAATACCGGGATGGCGGTTTGGGAGGGTCGTCCCCAACCCCTCTATCGATCGCTCGAGGTAGTGATACAAAGCTTCACGACCACCGGGTACGGGGAGGACTCGCCGTGGCAGTCGCTGCAGATGAACGTGCTCGTGATCACGATGCAGCTCGCCGGAATCGGACTGATACTCACGGGCGTGGACGTCTTCGCGGTGCCGTGGTTGCGGGGGGCTCTCACCCCGACACCTCCGGAATCGATCGATGTCGGCCCCGGACACGTCGTGATCTGTGCATACACCGCGCGGACGGAAGCGTTCATCACCGAGTTGAAGGCTCGTGGACGCGCGTACGCGCTCGTTGAGCCCGATGCGGAAACGGCACGCGAACTACACGACGAGGGATACCGGGTGATCCACGGCGATCCGGAATCGACGGCCGCGCTCGAGAACGCCGGGATCGGGACCGCACGAACGGTGGTCGCGGATTCAACCGACGACGCGAACGCCAGCATCGTGTTGGCGGCTCGCGACGCGAACCCGGACGTCCGGGCGATCACGCTCGTGACGGATATTGACCTGGCCCGCTATCACCGCGCCGCGGGCGCGGACGAGGTGCTCTCGCCGCGACAGCTTCTGGGACGGAGCCTCATCGACGAGATACCGACCGCTGTCGCGACCGACGTCGCCGACGGCGTGACGCTGGGCGAGGACTTCGAACTCATCGAGGTAACCGTTGCCGCGGAGAGTCACGTCTGTGGCCGTCAGTTCAAGGAGATACGCGTCCGCGAGCGGTTCGGCGTGAACGTGATCGGCGCGTGGATCGGGACCGACTTCGAGACGCCGATCGACCCGGAGATGCGACTCGACGCCGGAACGCAACTGCTCGTCGTCGGCGCACCGGACCGGATCGAGACGTTTCGAGAGGCGACTGCAGCCGCGGTTCGAACCTTCCCATCCCAGCGCATCCTCCTCGTCGGGTACGGCGATTCAGGACGGGCAGCGTACGAGGCGCTCGCCCGTACGAGATCGCGTGTGACCGTTCTTGACGCCGAGGCATCGGGATCGCGTGGATCGGCAATCGGAGCGGACCGATCGAGTACGGAAGCGGACCGATCGAGTACGGAAGCGGACGAAACGGAAGCGGACGAAACGGAAGCGGACGAAACGGAAGCAGGTGGATCGGCTCGTCGTGCGGACGAGACATCGTCGGTTTCAACCACGACGAGTGGTGCCGTGGAGACGACTGATGCGGTGGACCTCGAGGATGACGTGGTGGACGTCGTCGGTGATGCCCGGGACCCGACGGTCCTCGAGGCAGCCGGGATCACCGAGGCGTCGGTGTTGGTCCTCACGATCGGCGACGATACGACTGCGATCTTTACGACGCTGATCGCGCGGGAGCTGAATCCCGACCTCGACATCGTCGTTCGAGCCAACGACGACGCGAACGTCGAGAAACTGTATCGAGCCGGTGCCGATTACGTGCAGTCGTTGGCGACCGTCAGCGGTCGGATGTTAGCCTCAACCGTGTTCGAGGACGAAGAAGTCCTCACCTACGACAAGCGCATCAACGTGGTACGGCTGCCGGCCAGTTCGCTCGGCGGATCGACGATCGCGGGCGCGAACGTCCGGGGACGAACCGGCTGTACGATCGTCGCCGTCGTACGCGGCGGAGCGACGATACATGGGTTCGATCCCCACACGTTTGAGATCCAGTCGAATGACGAGTTGATACTCGTCGGGACCGACGACGACGTGATACGGTTCGAGCGGGAGTTCGACGAGTCGCCGCCACCATCGTGAACCGAGTCGCCGCCACCATCGTGAACCGAGTCGCCGCCACCATCGTGAACCGAGTCGCCGCCACCTGCAGGAATCCTTTTACTGACTAGCATCGAAACACGGTCGATGACTGACACGCGAACTGCGTCGCCATCATCAGTCGGGAGCCGGCAGTGAGCGGCGTCGTCTTCTGGCTGCTGATCGTGGTGGCGACGGTGGTGAGTCTCGGGACGGCGTGGACGCTCGGCGCCAACAGCAACTCGCCGCCGTTTGCCCCGGCCATCGGGGCCAACGCCATCTCGACGATGAAGGCGGCCTTCGCCATCGGCATCCTCGCCGCACTCGGTGCGCTCACGCAGGGCGGGAGCATCTCCGAAACGGTCGGCTCCGGCCTCATCAACGGCGTTGCCATCACGTCCCTTGCGGCGACGGTCGGACTCTTAACCGCGACCGGATTTATGGCGTTCGGCATCTACAGCGGCTATCCGGTTCCCGCGGCGTTCGCAACCACCGGCGCGATGATCGGCGTCGGGCTGTCCCTGGGTGGGACGCCGGCGGTCGCCACCTACACGCAGATCGCCACCTTCTGGGTGCTCGTGCCGCCCGTGTCCGGCAGCTTGGCCTACGCCACGGCCACGTTGTTGCGCCACGATGACGTCCCGGAGACGCTAAGCATCCCGCTGCTAGCCGCGCTGGTGGGAGCCATCGTCGCGAACATCCGGCTGAGTATCCTCCCCTCGCCGACGGGAGCGGCACAGGGCTCGCTCGCCGGTCTCGTCTCGGGCGTGGTCCCGACACCCGCCGTGGCTGGCGTGGACGTGGCGACGATCCTCGCGACCCTCGTCGTCGCGGCGGCGAGCTTCCATCTCATCCGCCGCAGGACGGCCGCCTCGGTCGATCGCGGCATCAAGACCTTCCTCATCGTGCTGGGGAGCATCGTCGCCTTCTCCAGCGGCGGCAGCCAGGTCGGCCTCGCCACCGGGCCCTTGGAGAACCTCTACGGGGTCGAACTCGGCCTGCCGAGCATCGTCCTGCTGGCGCTGGGGGCCGTGGGCATCCTCGGCGGGGCTTGGATGGGCTCGCCTCGGTTGCTGCAGGCCACCTCCCGGGAGTACGCCCAGCTCGGCGTCCGCCGCTCCATCGCGGCGCTGGTTCCCGGATTCGTCATCGCGCAGGCGGCCATCCTGCTCGGCATCCCCATCTCCTTCAACAACATCATCCTCTCGGGCATCATCGGCGGCGGCCTCGCGGGTGGCTCCGCGGGGGTCTCTCGAAGGAAGATCGTCACGACGGTGGTCTTCTGGGTGCTGACGCTTGCCGGCTCGGTCGCCATCGGCTACGGACTCTACCAGGTTGCCGCACCGGTCCTGGCCCAGTAGGCTCACCGGACGACCGTCACCGTAACCGGGGCCTCCGCAACCACCGTGGTGGCGACCGTGCCCAGGAGGCGCGAGGCGATGCCGGTGGGGCCTCCGTGTCCACCCATAACGACGTGATCAACGTCGCCGTCCTCGACGTAGGCAATGATGGTCTCGGCCGGTGCCCCCTCCTCGACGACCGTCTCGACCTCGCGGCCCGATTCGTCGATCGTCTTCGTGGCCTCCTCGAGCACTGCGGTCGCACGTTCGCGGGCGTTCTCCCGTCGTCGTCCCTCCCGTTCAAGGAGGCCGCTCTCGCTCATCCGACTGCTGACAGGGGTGACCACGCTCAAGACCGTGATCCGACAGTCGAACACCTCGAGCGCGTGAGCCAAGGCCTCCTCGGCCAACGGCGACCCGTCAAGCGGGACGAGCACGTGTGTGGGCTCCATACGTTACATCGAGGGGCTTGCCATATCACCTTCCCGGAGCGAACGGGCGGGCTTGTCGGGTGACTCCCGTTCTGGCCGATGATCGCGCCGGCCGAGCCTCTACTATCGCTGGTTGCGTCCGTCGACTCCGCAAAACCTACTTCACAGCCACACGACGACTCCAGACGCGCGGAAGTGAGCGTATCACGGAGTCCTTCGGAGTCGACGTGTGGAACCAGATAGACGACGTGTTCCACCGCGTCACCCGCGAAGTCGATGGACTACGGCGAGTACATGAACCGGCATCTCCACGGATAGTACATGAACCGGCATCTCCACAGATGGGTATTCGCCAAACTCACGCGCAGATACGCCCGCTTGACACCTTGAAAGAGTGCCATACTGCGGTGAGGTAGGATACCGCCCGCGACAGGCGACGTTCACGTGTACGAACGATGCGTGTTAGATGGGCGAGCATCAAGCGGGCGTGAACGGAGCGGTGAACATTCGCAGAAAGATAACTCGGAATCCTCCCACGGAGGATATGAGTAATGGCCGGTTGGCACGGCTAGTAGACACCCCGTTCAACCAAACCACTGGGTCGGTCCACCCGAGGGCACGGGTGGGTTGCAAACCCTAATATCCCACCGCTCGGGAATCCTCGCCCTTCAGGCGGGGAGGACGTCAATCTCGGTACTCACACACCCACAACTACGTCTCCGGTATTACTATTCGGATGTGATTGCCCTCAGAATCGGCCTCCACAGTAATCCATCCCCCGGAGAGTTCGACGATCCAGTGCACAAGCCAGAGACCGAGTCCCGTGCTATGATAGACTGCCGTCATCTCATAGTCTTCACGGAGTACGTTTGCCTCCATCTCCGGAATCGGTGGTGCATCGTCCTCGACGATCAAAATGGTCTGTTTATTGACCTGATTAAGCGTAACGTGCACTGACGGCACCTCGTTCTCGTTGTGTATGATTGCGTTCTCCAGGAGTTCGATGATAGCATACTGGAATTTGTCCAGTACGGACGCGAAACACCGGTTCTGGCAGTAGACAGTCACACGGGCGTCGGGGAATCTCTGTCTGACCGCTTCGACCGCGTCCGAAACTACTTCGTCGAGAGCGACCCTCGTGGTCACGCTGTCGTCCGTCAGTATGTTCACCATCTCACGTTGTTTTTCGGCGGTCTTGAGGAGCGCCTCACCAGTTCGGCGGATGACTCTCGTCCGGTCGGCCGTATCGGGAAACTCCGCTTCGATCTGGTCAGCGTTTCCCAAGATGATGTTCAGATCATTACGCAGATTGTGGCGGAGGAGATTATCCATCACGCCGAGCTGTCGTTCACGTCGTTTCCGGGTCGTAATATCCTTGGTGACGCCGGCGATTCGGACGACTTCGCCGTTCTGAATGATCGGGATGCCCTGTACCCAGACCCACGTTTTGTAGTTCCGGTTCGGATTCACCCGGTATTCCACGTCGAGGAAGGTGCCGTTAGAAAGACGCTCCATCGCAGCCTTCACCACGGGAACGTCCGAGGGATGGATCGTGTCGAAGAAGGCCGTCGAGTCACGCTTAAGCTCCTCGGCCGATCCTCCATAGAGGGACTCGTAGGCGGGATTGACGAACAGGCATTCGGACCAATCCCCGTTGAATAACCACAGCACATCCGGAGTCGCTCTGGAGAGCTGTCCGAGACGTGCCGCCGTTTCGCGACTTTCAGCCTCCGCTTCGACCCGGTCCGTGATATGGCGTGCACTCACAACATAGCCGTCAATCTGCTCGTTAGTGAGATTCGACATGCGGCTTTCCAGCCAGGCCCACGAGCCGTCTGTTGTCCTGAAGCGATGTTCGACGACTGCCTCGGCGTACCCCTCGGCTTCAACCACTCGTTCGAAGGCGTCCCGTGCGTCCCCAACATCGTCGGGATGGATGTAATCGAAGGCACCTGTGCCCAGAACATCGCTGGGTTCCCAGCCGATCAGGCGCTTGAGTGCCGCATTAGCGTAGGTGAAGCGTCCGTCGTCATCGAGTAAGACGATGATGTCCTGCGAATAGTCAAGCAAGGCGGTCGAGGGAGGGGGAGAACTCATAAGTTGTCCTCCGTCTATCTCAAAAAGGTGTATGCCTGTCCGGATAGTTTTTTTGCCGCCGCTACGAGTTTCTGCGACCCGTCCGCGATCGATACGCGCCCTGTATTCCCCAATTTCGGAGAGGCATCGCTCGGAAACGCCGCTGGCGCGGCGTTCCCTCGCTCCCTCACAGAATCGATCACAGCGGAATCTGCCACGATAGCAAGAATTCTGAACGCAACGGCTTGGTTGACATCCTCCCGCGCCTGAAGACGCGGGAATCCCACGGTACCGCACCGCTGGATTGGGATATTAGGGTTTGCAGTCTACCACTTGTGCCTGCGGTTGGAATCCACTGGACAAGTCATGAAGGTAGACTCCGGGCTGTGCCAACCAGCCGGTACTCCTATCCTCGTCCACACTGGCCGAAGACTCGGAGTTACTTTGGTTCAAGTCGAGACGGATGTTCTCCGCCCCATTCACATCAGCGTTGAACGCATCATCGTGTTCCGCACACACGTACAGGCCGCGTTCGACACGCTGACTCTCGTCTTTCCTACCGCAGACGCAACACGTCTTACTCGTGTCGCGCTCATTCACCCCGTATCGAAGACCTAGTGGCGTGGCAGGGGCGGGTCACGGACGAGTTCGTTAGGGATGTCGTTACTGCGATAGAGACGTATCTCCGGTAGTCCGAAATGTACGCCCGGAACACTAACGACCGGTCTCATCTCCGGCGGCATGCCGTGTCGACCGGGAAACCCTCGTGCCGGGCGGCCGGAAGCGTTCCGGCGGACGGTTCGAACGCGATCGCGCCCGAACTGGTATGTACCGCGCCCGGGTTCGCCGCTCGGTCATCGCTCCCAGTCGGGAATGCTCCGGCGGGGACTAAAGGCGCGTACCTCCGCTAGCGACCACACGCTCTTAAGACGTCCGCCGCGTCCGCGTACCACCCCATCGTCACTCTATTGCCGAACTCCGGGACGACCGTCCTCAGTCGGCATCAGGTCCGAGGTCCGCCTCCTCGACGTCGTCCCGCGGTGCGTTCGCGGCGATCGGCGAGACGCCGCGACGCCGCGCGTCGAACTCCGAGAGCCCGTAGACGAGCCCCACGAGACCGATCGCACCGATCGGGAGCAGGACGAGCGGCGAGATGCCGACGTATCCCCACACGAGCAGCAGGACGATCGCAACGATCCCGACGGTCCCCGCGTAGTAGAGTTGCGTCCGAACGTGGTCGATGAGGTCGGCGCCGGTGAACGTCGCCGAGAGGACGGTCGTGTCGGAGATCGGCGAGGTGTGGTCGCCGAAGATCGCCCCGGAGAAGATCGCGCCGACCATCGCCGCCACGAGGGTGTGGCCCGCGGCGCCGCCGCCGGTGATCGACCACGCGACGGGGATGACGATCGGCGTCAGAATGCCCATCGTTCCCCAGGAGGTCCCCGTCGAGAAGGCCATAAACGCCGCGATGACCACCACGAGCGCCGGCAGGATCGCCGGATTCACCACGCCCTCGGCGATGCCCGCGACGTACTCGCCGGTGCCGAGCGCGCTCACCACCTCGCCGATCCCCCACGCGAGCGAGAGAATGGAGACCGCGGTCAACATAATGCCGAACCCGTCGATCGTCGTGTCGGTGGCCTCGCCGAGCCCGAAGATCCCGTACGCCTTCCCGAGAACGAACCCGGTGACGACCATCGCGAAGGAGCCGTACAACAGCGCCTTGTCGTAGGCGGCATTGGTGACGCCGTCCCAGAGGGCGCCGGTCGGGTCCGCAAGGAACCCGCCGAGGGTGAATCCGCCGGTCCACAGCGCGCCGATGAGCGTGACGACGATCAGCACGGCGACCGGACCGAAAAAGTTCACGAGCCGCGGGTTCGCCGCGGACGGCTCGCCGAGCTCCGCGGCGACGTCCTGCATCGGTCTCGCCTCCTCGCGGTTGACCCGTCCCGTGGCCCAGGACCGGTGTTCCGCGGCGAGCATCTCCCCGTAATCCCGTCCCGAAAGCACGATGATGAACACCATCACGATCGCCAGGATCGCGTACATGTTGAACGGGATCGAGTTCACGAACACCTCGAACACCGGGGGATGGTCACTCACGCCCGCGGCCTCGTAGCCGTCGCTGATGAGCGACAGCTGGAAGGCGACCCACGAGGAGATCCCCAGCGTCGCCACGGGTGCCGCGGTCGAGTCGACGAGATAGGAGAGCTTCTCGCGGGAGATCCGCAACCGGTCCGAAACGTCCTTCATCGAGCTGCCGACGATCGCCGTGTTGGCGTAGTCGTCGAAAAAGAGGATCACGCCGAGGACGGCGATCGAGACCCCGGCCTTTCGCTGGGTCGTGAGCCGCTTGAGGGCCCAATCGCGGATCGCGTAGGAGCCGCCGAGGTTCCAGACCATCGCCACGCCCGAGCCCAAAAGCAGCGTGAAGACGATGATCGTCGCGTGGAACTCCCCGGCGATCGCCGCAATGATCCAGTCGAACGCCGGGAAGAAGCCGAACCCGGCCGACACGACGCCGGAGAGCCACCCCACGGGATCGCCGAGGAGGTTCGGGCCACCGGCCTGGATCACGCCGCCGGACCAGATGCCTAAGAACAGCGACAGTACTGCCTTTCGGGTCACGATCGCCAGTGCGATCGCGAGCACGGGTGGGATCAGTGACGCGGCGCCGAACTCGACCATATCCGAAACGGTTCGTTCGGAAGGCACTTAAAAACCTGTCTAAACCGGCAGTCCGATCCCGGTGACACGGCCACCGACCAGGCAAAGCGGACTGCCGGCGTCCGGGAACCACCACGGATCGGCGCCCTTCCGGATCCGCCACCACGACGGACCCTCGATTCGGATTCGAACGCAAGTCGTGGATCGGAACCGTCACCGCGGATCCGAACGCACTTATGCGGGAACGACCCACACCCAGCAATGACTGTACGAGTCGGCATCCTCGGCGCCACCGGCGCCGTCGGACAGCGATTCATCCAACTGCTCGACGATCACCCGACCTTCGAGCTCGCCGCGGTCACCGCGAGCGAGGCCAGCGCCGGGAAGACGTACCGCGAGGCCGCCAAGTGGCGCGTTGACACCCCGATTCCGGACGACGTCGCCGAGATGGAGGTCGTCGACACGGACCCGAAAGCGGTGCCGGACGACGTCGACCTCCTGTTCTCGTCGCTGCCCTCGGACGTCGCCGCGGCGGTCGAACCGCCGTTCCTCGAGGCCGGCTACGTCGTCTCCTCGAACTCCTCGAACGACCGGATGGCCGAGGACGTTCCGCTGACGATCCCCGAGATCAACCCGGACCACCTCGGGCTGATCGACGTCCAGCGCGACGAGCGCGGCTGGGACGGCGCACTCGTGAAGAACCCGAACTGCTCGACGATCACGATGGTCCCGACGCTTGCGGCCCTCGACCGGTTCGGACTCGAGGGTGCACACATCGCGACGCTGCAGGCGGTTTCGGGGGCGGGCTACTCCGGCGTCACCTCGATGGAGATCATCGACAACGCGATCCCGCACATCGGCGGCGAGGAGGAAAAGATGGAGACCGAATCCCGGAAGCTGCTCGGCTCCTTCGACGGCGCCGAGATCTCCCTCCACGACGCCGACGTCGCAGCCTCCTGTAACCGGATCCCGACGCTCGATGGCCACCTGGAGAACGTCTTCGCCGAACTCGCCGAGGACCCCTCGCCCGAGGCCGTCCGGGAGGCGATGCGCGACCAGCCCGCCGCCGATCTCCCGAGCTCCCCGGACCAGCTGATCAAGGTCTTCGACGATGCGGAGCCCGAGCGACCACAGCCCCGTCTCGATCGCACCTACGCCGACGGAATGGGGATCGTCGCCGGCGGCGTCCAAACCACCACGGACGGCGTGAAGTACAACTGTCTCGCACACAACACCATCCGCGGCGCCGCGGGCGCGTCGCTGCTTAACGGCGAGCTGTTGGTTGAAGAGGGCTGGATCTGAACGCTTCAGGGCTGGTCCGTCGGCGGTCCAGTCGGTCTACAGATGAGCAAGGCGAGTGTCTCGGGGTCGTTCGGAAACGTTCGATTTCCGTGATGACGAGACGCGGAGCGTCTCGACCCACTTGACCTCGAGCGTCTCGACCCATTTGACCCTGCGGCGGTTCACTCGTCCAGATAGCGACAGCGACCCGCCTCCTCGTCGAAACACTCCGGGCACTCGGGAGACCGATCGATGAGAAGCGACAGTCGATCGGCGACGTCGGCATCAAGGACGGGTTCGATCGCTCGTGCTTCCTCCCGGTACTCCGTGACCTCAAGGACGTCCCGCAGGAACCGCTGGATGAGACACGAGTTTTTGAGAAGCGACCGGCCACGCTCGCGTCCTGCGTCCGTCAGCGTGACCCCGTTGTACTTCTCATAGTGGAGCAGCCCCTCGGACTCCAGTTTCGCGAACATCTCGGTCGCACTTGAGGGATGGACGTCCAGCACGTCAGCGACGGCACCCGTGGCGATCGCTGCGTCCGCAACGCGCGTCCGTTCGAGGGTATAAATCACTTTGAGATACCGATCTCTCGAACCCATACGTCAGGGCCCCGTCGCGTGGTGCTCAACGTGTCTCCGATCGCGAGTCGGGTGCCGGACGAACGCGATCCTCCACGAGTGCATTATGATTTAGGTATGCCTAAAACATTATGTATTCTTCGATTCCGGCGGTCACGGAACCGGGAGCCGTCGATGGCACATATCAAAGCCGTTGATATACATATCAAAATCACATCACGAATATCTCGTTTTTTGTCGCGGATTTACGGCGAGGTCCCATCGTCCGATATCCGGAGTAAACTGATTTATGAGGGCGATTAGGCCGAACGATGAAATACCTCCGTTACCCCTTGCTGTTTTTGGGCTGGCCTAAAATATTCCATAGTTGACAATATTTATGTGGCTGGGGGTTCAAGGGAGAGGTGATGAGCACCAACGAATCCCTTCGTCGAAAGGCGGGCACCGTCGAGAAGAACGCCGTCCGTATCGACACCGACAAGGCCGAACAGGTCATCGAAGCGCTGAACACCGATCTCGCCGCCACGTACGTCCTCTATCACCAGCTCCGGAAGCACCACTGGAACGTCGCCGGGGCGGAGTTCGAGCAGCTGCACGACTGGTTCGGCGACGCCGCCGAGGACGCCGAGGACAACGCCGACGACCTCGCGGAGCGCGTCCAGGCTCTCGGCGGGGTGCCGATCAGCGGTCCGAGCGCCCTCGCGGACCACGCGCCGGTCGAGTTCGAAGGTGAGGACGTCTACAACGTCCGAACCTCGATGGAGAACGACCTCGTCATGTACGGCGAGATCATCGAGACCGTACGCGAGCACATCTCGCTCGCCGAGGACCTCGGGGACTACGCGACGAGCGAGATACTCCGTGAGACGCTCGAGGACCTCGAGGATGACGCCCACGAGATCGAGCACTTCCTGGAAGACGACACGCTCGTCCTCGAAGACGCGCTCAACTGAGGGGGTGTAAACGATGGCGAAGAGACAGATCGGCCTGGTCCGCGAGCCCGACACCGGCGAGCGCCGCCAAGAGTGGGGGACGGTCGGTGACAACCGGCTCCGGATCGATCGCGACGAAGCGGAGATGATCGTCGACGCCATCAGCGTCGACCACGCCGGATCGTTCAACCTGTTTTATCTCTTGCGCAAGCATTACTGGACGGCGGAGGGGGCGGAACACGACGACGTCGCGGACTTCCTCGAGGACGCGTACAAGCGAGTCCGCGACATCAACGACGACCTCGCGGTCCGGATCGTCGAACTCGGTGGCATTCCGCCGAACACGCCGCCGACGCTTCAGGACTACGCCGAGGTCCACCTGGAGGCGGAGGGCCTATATGACGTTCGTGCCTCGCTCGAAGGCGATCTCGAGGGCTATGCCACGCTGATCGCGAGTATGCGCGATCACGTCGGCCTGGTCGAAGACCTGGGCGATGCGGCGACGGGGGAACTGCTTCGGGACCGCCTCGAGGACCTCGAGGATGACGCCCACGAGATCGAACGGCTCCTCGAAGGCGACACGCTCGTTCGGGAGGACGCACTGAACTAACATGGCGAGTACACCACATCTCCGGAAACCCGATGCGGCCCACCGTCGACAAGAGTGGGACACGGTCGGGGAGAACGCCCTTCGCATCGACCGGACTGCGGCCGAACGGATCGTGGAGGCACTGAATTCCGAGCTCTCCGGGCTCTACATCCTGTTCAACCAGGTACGCAAACATTCCTGGCTCGTCGAAGGATCCGAGTCGAGGGACGTCGGTGACTTCCTCGAAGACGCCGCCGACCGACTCACCGAGATCACCGACGACCTTGCGATCCGGGTACACGCGCTTGGCGGCGTCCCCGTCTGTGGCCCGATGGGGATCCGCCAGCACGCACCGATCCACATCGAAGCACCACACCACTACGATATACGGTCCTCACTCGACCGCGATCTCGACGGCTACGCGACGCTCGCGGTGCAGATACGTGAGCACATCGCACTGGCGGACCGACTGGGTGAGGAAGCGACCAGCGAGCTACTGCGCGAGCACCTCACAACGCTCGAGGCGGACGCACACACGCTCGAGAAGTTCCTCGAGGACGATACGCTGGTCCAGCACGGATCGACGAACTGATCGCGGGTCGGCACCGCGGCGGCGAGCCCCCAGCCGGTGGACCCGGTTCGGTCCGCGGGAGGGGGCCTCACGGTCAAGGCGAGATCTCGTCGCGATCGATGGGGTCCTCGACGTCACCCATGATCGACTCGAGGAGGTCCGTAATCGTCAGCATCCCGACGATGTCCCCGTGTTCGACCACGAGCGCAAGCTCCTGATTTTCGGTCTGAAACTGGTCGATGGCGTCGCTAATCGCGGCATCCGCTGGCAGCGTCATCGGCGGCGCCGCGAGGTCCACGAGATCGAGGTCGCCGGTTTGTAACTCCTCGCGGTGGCGTTCCAGAACCGGAGCGTAGATGATCCCCTCGAAGTCCGTCAGCTCCTCCCCGACCATCGGGTAGCGCGTGTGCGGGTGTTCCGCCATCCGCCGAAAGTTCTCCTCGGTGTCGACCTCCGTCGAGAGGCTGATGATCTGCTCGGGCGGGATCATCACATCGCGAACCTCACGTTCGCCCACGTGGAGCGCATTCATGATTTCCTCGCGCCGCTCCTCCGGCAGCCCGCCCTCTTCGAGCACGGATCCGAGACGGTTTCGCAGGTCGGATCGGGTTTCGATGACGTCCTCTTCGGTCTCGAGCCAGGCGCCGGTCATCTCGACGCCGAACAGTTTGAGCGTCCGCTTTGCGACCGCATCGCCAAGCGTGATCAGTGGCGAGATCAGCCAGTTGCAGAGATACAGCGGAGTGGCACCGTACCGACAGACCATCCGTGACCGTTCGACGCCGAGGTAGGTCGGCGTCTGTTCGCCGTGGGTGAGATGAACGAGGTTGATTATCAGAAACGCGATGAGCGCACCCGCCCCGATGCCTGCGAGAGCCGAGCCCGCAAAGAGGGGTTCGAAGATGGCGGCGAGCGCGGGCTCGGCGACGATCCCGACCGCGATGCTGGAGGCCGTGATTCCGACCTGACACGTCGTGAGATAGATCTCAAGATCCTGGGTCATCTTCCAGGCGCGCTCGAGCGCGGGATGACCGTCCTCGATGAACTCCTCCTTCGAGAACTGTCTCGCGCGCGTCAGCGCGAACTCGATGGCGACGAAGAACCCGTTCGTCAGAATGAGCAGGAGACCGGCGAGAAGCCGGACCAGGATTTCAGCCGTGTTCATCGATGGGTGTTGGTTTATCGTCGAGACGTTTTACCCTTGAGGCCCAATCCACCTCCATCGGATCAACCGGCGATGACCGCGAGGGTCGGTCGCGGTCAACGCGGGCGGTTGCACGCGTCGAACCGCTCGTCCGACAGATAGACGTCGGCACCGCGCACTTCGACGTCGATCTCGTCGAGCGCGTCGCCCCGACAGGGGCCGTCCGTGCAGAATCCGTCGCCACACTCGAAGCGTGCCCCGTGGGCGTGACAGACGATCTGATCGTCGTCGATGATCGCACCATCGCCCGGATCGAGCGGGACGTTCGGCTTGTGCGGACACGAGTTTCGCCAGGCGAAGACGTCGGCGTCGTTCTCGCGCCGGAGAATGATTTCGGTGGTACGGCGCCCGCTGACTGCCGTACAGCGGAGTGTACTGTTCGACGGAACCTCCGACAGCGGCGCAACGTACCGCGGATCCCGCTCGCCGTCGGGGGCCGACTCCCCGTGCGGTCGGGGCGTCGTCTCCTCGGCAGCGTTGTCCGCGTCCGTGACCTCGGCACCGTCGATACTGAACCGGAACGTCACGTCGTCGGCGGCGACGTTCCCCGCGTCGTCGTGGACGTGGGCCGATGTCTCCTCGGAATCCGACGCGACGGACACCCGGATCGAGTCACGCATCTCCCATTATTTTTGGCCTACCTAAAAAATGTCTTTCGGATCCGTGGATCGGCGGCCGAACCCGACATCGTTTTAGGCCTGGCTAAAATCAGTTAGGACATGACGGATGCCGACGTCGACGTCGACCTCGAGATCGAGGTCGAAATCGAACCGGACGAGTTCGAACTCGAGGTCGGCGATCGACGCGAGGTCGAGGGGCAACTCGACGCTGACGGCCTCACCATCGAAGTCGAGGCGGAGATCGAAGTCGAGGGAGAACACGACGACCGCTGAGGGAGGGGCGTTACTCCGAGAAGGTGACCGTCGTGTCCGTGGCGATCCAGGCGTCGGTGTTGCCCGGTTCGGTCAGGACGGTTCGCTCGGAGTGAATCTCGTAGACGTTCAGTTCGGGGGTTTCATCGGGGGATTCGTCTCCGGTTGGTTCAGTACGGGCGTCGGACGCCGGCGTCTGACTACGAGACGTCGTCATTGAGATTGTTTAGGCAAACCTAAACCAAAAAGGTTTGGATGTGTTGGTTACGGTGGCTTGGTCACTGGTTGTTCGCGGGCGTCGTTCCCGAGTCCGCGAATACGACCGAAACGCACCCTCACTTGGGGAGACGCCGAACCGACCCATTCGTATCGCGGTATGTGATTCATACGGCCCGTGCGGGTCACGTCGGGAGCGACTCCGGCACCCACAGATCGCTCACGGTGCGATCCGCCGCAGCACCAGTCACACCGGTTCAAGCGCCTCGGCGACCAGCTCGATCGGATGTGGGGGTTGCTCCTCGACGTCCAGGTCGGAGAGCTGGGTACGACAGGACGCACCGGGGGCGACCACCGTCTCGCCGTCGCTCGCCGTCACCTGATCGCGAAGGATCCGGCCGATCGCCATCGAGAGGTCGTGGTGTTCGGCTTCGTAACCGAACGAGCCGGCCATCCCGCAGCAGCCGGAATCGATCGGATCCACCGCGTAACCGGCACGGCGGAGCACGCCCACTGCGTGGTGGTCGGCGTTGGTGGCCTTCTGATGGCAGTGGCCGTGATACGTCAGCCTCCGGTCGGGTGCGTCGAACGCGAGCACCTCGTCGATCCGATACGCATCGATGAACTCCATCACGCTATAGGAATTGTCGGCCACGCGATCGACGGCGGGTCCCTCGAGGAGGTCGCGATACTCGTCCTGCACCATCACCGCGTCGGCGGGTTCGATGAAGAGCACGTTCGCGCCGTCGTCGACCCGGTCGGCGAGGGCGTCGACGTTGGCCCGGGCTCGGTCCCCGGCTGTGCCGAGGAACCCGGCGGAGTAGGCCGCACGGCCGGACGGCGCGAGGCCGTCGGGCATCTCGACGCGGATTCCCGCAGCCTCGAGCACCGCTATCGCCGCCCTTCCCGGGGCCGGATGGCTGTAGTTCGTATACGTGTCCGGAACGAGAACGACCGCTCCGGTCGCCGTGTCGGCATCGACGGCGGGCCCGCCCCTGGCCGCGAACCACTCGGTCAGCGTCTCCGAGCGGAACGTCGGCAGGGTACGATCCGCGGCGATCCCGAGCGTCCGCTCCAGTACTCGGCGGGCACCCGGAACTTCGGTCGCGGCGTTCGAGAGGGGCGCCAGGGCGCTCCCGACCGCCGAGAGACGATCGATATCCCGGAAGAGGCGCTCTCGAAGGCTCGACCCGCGTTCCTCGTGGTGACGGTGTTTCACCTCGGCCTTCAGCTTCGCGAGGTCGACCCCGGTCGGGCAGTCGCTCGCACAGCCCTTACAGCCGACACAGAGGTCGAGGACCTCGCCCTGGAACCGATCCGAGTGGAGCTCCTCGGGGGGAAGCTCGCCGCTTATCGCGGCCCGGAGGAGGTTGGCACGGCCGCGGGTCGACTGGACCTCCTCGCTCGAGGCCCGGTAGGTCGGGCACATCGTCCCCGAGTCGGTCTCCCGGCAGGTCGCACAGCCGTTGCACAGCTCGACGAGGTGGGAGAACCCGCCCTCCGCCGAGAAGTCGAGCGTCGTCTGCGGCTCGATCGACCGATAGCGCGGCCCGTACCGGAGGTTCTCCCGGTTGTCCGCACCCACCCCGCGTTCCGAGTCGGGGCCGGGGTCGTCGGGACCGTCACGGTAGACGACGTTGCCGGGATGGAACAGCCAGTCGGGGTCGAAGGCCGTCTTCAGCTCCTTGAACGCCGTCCAGAGGGTCTCGCCGTACATCTTCGGCGTGAACTCGGTCCGGGCCATCCCGTCGCCGTGTTCCCCGGAGAAGGCGCCGTGATGCTCCAACACCAGATCCGTGACGTCCTCGGTGATCGAGTGGAGCGTCTCGACGCCGGAGCCCGTCTTCAGGTTCAGTATCGGTCGGATGTGCAGCGTTCCCGACCCGGCGTGCGCGAAGTAGGCCGCGGTGGTGTCGTGCGCCTCGAGAATCTCCCGAAACGACTCGACGTACCCGGCGAGTTCGGCGGGCGGGACCGTCGCGTCCTCGATGAACGGGTACGGCTTCGGGTCGCCCTCGAGGCTCATCAACAGAGGAATCGCCGCCTTGCGGAGCCGCCAGAGGTCAGCCTGCGCCGACTCCTCGTACGCCTCGATCGCCTCGAACGCGTCGCCGTTCGCGACGAACCGCTCGGTGGTGGCGGCGATCGCGTCCGCGAAGTCGTCGACGAGCTCGGAGTCGTACTCGACGAGGAGCGCCGCGGCGGTCCCCTCCGGGATCGGCGCCGCGTACTCGGCGTAGCCCTCGGACTCGGCGGCCAACCGGAACACCTCCTCGTCCATCAGTTCGACCGCGCTGACGTCGTGTTCGAGCGCCTGGGGGACCGCGCGCAGGGCGTCGACCAGGTCGTCGAAGCAGTAGCAGACGAGCGCCGTCTCCGCGGGCACGGTCACGAGCGAGAGCTCGGCCTCCACGACGACGCCGAGGGTTCCCTCCGCGCCGACGAACAGCTTCGAGAGGTTGATGACCCGCTCGCCGTCCGCGCGCTCGTGGATGACCTTCTGGAGGTTGTACCCCGATACCGACCGCTTGAGGTCGGGGTAGCGTTCCTCGATCTCCGCGGCGGAATCCTCGACGAGCCCTCGCACCGTCTCGTAGATCCGTGCCTCGGCGCCGTCGCCGGAGACGATCGCCTCGTACTCGGGCGAGTCGAGAACGACCTCGCGGGCGTGGATCATCTCCCCGTTCGCGAGCACGGCCCGCAGCTCCTCGACGTACGCGTCGGTGATCCCGTACCGGACCGAGTGTGCGCCGGTCGAGTTGTTGCCGATGCCGCCACCGATGGTCGCCCGCCCGGACGACGCCGGGTCGGGCGCGAACCGGAGGCCGTGCTCCGCGAGCGCGTCGTCGAGGTGGTCCTGCACGACGCCCGGCTGCACGACAGCCCGGCGGTCGTCAGGGCGGATTGCCACGACGTCGTCCAGATGGCGGGTCATGTCCAGAACGACGCAGCCCGGACCGACGGCCTGTCCCGCGAGCGACGAACCGGTTCCGCGGGGCAACACCGGCACGTCGTGGGCGGCGGCGACCCGCACCGCGGCCTGCACGTCCGCCACGTCGGTCGGAAAGACGACGCCGGCGGGGCGCGCCTGATAAATGCTCCCGTCGGAGGCGTACAGCACCTGCGCGTACTCGTCGAACCGTACCTCGCCCGCGACCCGGTCTCGAAGGTCCGCCGCGAGCGCCGCGTGTTCGGCGACGTCCGGACGATCGTACGGAAGCGTGGTCGCCGAAGTCGCGGGATCGTACTCCGCGTGGTCGTCGGCCGCTATGTCGTCCGCGTGGTCGTCGGCCGCTATGTCGTCCGCGTGATCGTCGACCGCCATACCCGAATACCGTCCGGGAACCGGTTAAATGTGTGAGTCGATACCGCGATCCATAGTGCCGGATGGCTATCACTGATATCGTGGACGACCACTACCGGCATCGTGAGCGACCACTACCGGCATCGTGGACGGCCACTACCGGCATCGTGGACGATATCACATCCGACCCGTCCGCGTCCGGGGTTCGATCTCACTTCCATTTATATACCTTCTCACGGAGAGTCGTGCCTCATTTATATATCCCGTCGAACGATCCTCGCCGCGTTTATATATCGTACCGGAGTGACGTGCGACATGCGCCAGGCACGCCTGCTCACGCCGGACGGGCCGGTCGCGGGACGGTACGAGGACGGGACGATACACGCCGCCGACGGCGTCTACGAGGTGGGCGTCGACGGCCGACTCCTGCCGCCGTGTGAGCCCTCGGCACTCTACTGCGTGGGGCGAAACTACGCGGAGACGCTCGACCAGATGGCCTACGAGCGGCCGGCGGAACCCGACTTCTTCATCAAGCCGCCGACGAGCCTGCTCGGCCACGGGCAGCCGATCCCGGCGCCCGACTGGACCGATGAGCTGACCTACGCCGGCGAGCTCGTCGCGGTCATCGACCGGCGGTGTCGCGCACTCGATCCGGCCGACGTCCCTGAGGTCGTCCGGGGCTACACGATCCTGAACGACGTCGACGCGCTCGACCAGGTCGGACGGACGGCTCGGAAGGCCTTCGACGGCTCGGCGCCGCTGGGCCCGTGGATCGAGACCGACCTCGCGGACCCGACCGACGTCGAGATGGAGACGATCGTCGCCGGCGAGCGACGCCAGTCGGCCAACACCGAGCTGATGCTGTTCGACCCGTTCGAGCTCGTCGCACACCTCTCCCAGCGGTTCACGCTGCGTCCCGGCGACTGCATCGCGTTCGGCAGCCCGGCGAATCCCGGCCTGATCGAACCCGGCGACACGGTCTCGATCACCTACGAGGGCGTCGGGACGCTCGAGAACGCCGTGGCCGAGGTCAGGTTTCCCTAGCGGATCGCGCCCGAGACGAGATGGCCCTCGCCGAGGCCGGCGGTCCCTAGACGACCCGGTTTTCCAGCTCAGCTCCGGAATCGAGCCGCTCGACGTTCTCCGCGAGGATCTCCGCACAGCGGTCGAAGTAGTTCGGCGTGTTGCCCGCGTTGTGCGCCGTGATCGTCACGTTGTCCAGGTCCCACAGGGGGTGGTCGTTCGGAAGCGGTTCCGGGTCGGTGACGTCGAGCGCGGCGGCACGGATCTCGTCGTGTCGGAGCGCCTCGAGCAGCGCGTCCGTCTCGACGACGCCGCCGCGCGCGATGTTCACGAGGATCCCATGCGTCGGCATCGACGTCAACAGCTCCGCGTCGACGAGCCCCGCGGTCGTCTCGGTGAGCGGGCACGCAAGCACCACGTGGTCCGCCGCGGCGACGGCTGCGTGCACGTCATCGAAACCGTACACCTCGTCGGTCGGGCCGCCCTTCTCGGGCGTATACCGGACGCCGAGCGTCTCGACGCCGAAGGCGTCCAGCCGCTCCGCGATCCCGGTTCCGATCGCGCCGAGGCCGACGATCGCCACCGTCGATCCCTGGAGCTCGAGCACCGGATGCGTCTGCCAGGCCCCGCGCTGCTTGTTGTCCCACGCCCGCGGGAACTGCCTCGCGTGGGCGATCAGGCTCCCGATCACGTATTCGGAGATGTTCGGCACGTGAACGCCGGAGGCGTTCGTCACCGCGACGCCGTGGTCCTCGAACGCCTCGAGCTCGAGGTGGCCGGTGCCGGCGTAGACCCCGGCGAACAGCTCGAGGTTCCCCGCGGCCGCGAGCTGGTCGCGGTCCAGCTCGAAGCCGGTCGCGACGCGGGCGGTGCGGAGGAACTCGCGCTGTTCGTCGGGCGTCGCGGGGTGGACGATCTCCTTCCCGGGAAGCTTCTCCCGAAGGATCTCGGCGTAGTCCGCTCCGTCCTGTCCGTGGAGCTTCTGCCGCAGGACCAACACGTCCGGGCCGGAGGAATCGACATCTGGATCGGACGAATCAACGTCTGGGTCGGACATACGCCCTCGTTCTGCCACCGACCGCATAACAGTTAGTGGTACGTCGAGCGCGTCACCGCTCGAACCGGTCGCGCTCCGCCGCCACGACGGCGCCGCCGTACCGATCCAGCAGCGTCCCGAGCGCGGCCCCGAGCGCGCGCAGACACTGTCGGGTCGACTCGTAGCCGAGTTCGTCGGCCACCTCCCCCCGCGGCTGACTCTGAAGCACCACGCGGATCAGCAGCCGAACCTCCCGGTCCGTGAGGTTGCCACCCGAGACGTCCCGGTCGAGCAGGGCGGCGAACGCGAGGTCGCGAGCCGCTCCCGGTACCACCTCGTACCCGCCGGGGCCGTCCGCGGCGGCGACCAGCGCGCGCCAGTCCCGATCGGTGAGGGACAACCACTCACCGCCGTCGACCGGACACGCCGCGATCGTCGCGGCGGCGACGTCGGGATCGAGATCGCGAAGGGCGTCCGAGAGCCCGTCCCGGAGCCGGTCCCGAAGCGCGGCGGCGTGCCGGTCCCGCAGCCGCTCGCCCGCCGCGCTTGTCGGACGGATCATCACCGCCGAGCGCTCGCCGGAGGCGTCGTTGCGCGTCGTCGAGACGTGGACCGTTCCGTAGCCTGCGCGCTGCCAGAAGCGAACCAGATCCGGCGTCGCGCCGTAGCTGACGCTGAAATAGTCGACCGCGGAGTCGCCAGCTCCGTTCCCCGTGAACTCGTCGTGGATTCGGCCCAGAAGGTGACTCCCGAGTCCACGCCGCCGGAGGGCCGGATGGGTCGCGATCCGCATCGTCCGGATCCCGACCGGCTGGCCGGCGTCCTCGTCACGCAACTGGCTCGTGAGCACGTCTGGGACCATGTTCCCCCGGACGCGCTCGCCCTCGTACATCGCCGCCCGGCGGTCGGCGGACAGTCCGCCCTCCCGAGCAAGCAGCGCCACGGCGATCACGTGGCCTCGCGCCGTCAGCGCGCGCACCGAGAGGTTCGGCGCGTCGAGCAGCCGGGCCAGGTCGTTCGGTTCGGTCCGGTAGTGTGCGAACACGAGGAGGCCGAACGTCTCCGCGAGCAGCCGTTCGTCGGCGAGCAGGTCGTCCGTGGTCAGCCGCCGATAGGTGACCGCCGGGTTCGCTACGGAGTCGTCGTTCGCGGGCACGCCGTCCGCACGGACGTCCGCAACTGCCTCCGCGACCACCGGGGCGGCGTCGAGCAACAGCGCGCGGAACGCCCAGCGCTCGATGGGGTCGTGGCGTGCGTACCGGATCGGCTGGTCGAGCCGGATCTCCCGGAGTTCCCGCCCGGTCTCGCCCGCGTCGGCCCGAAGCCGATCCAGAAAGCGTACCGAAAACCCGCGGCCTGCCCCCTCATAGCCGTGGATCGTGGTGCAGAAGGCGACCGACTCGGCCGCAAGCAGCGCCTCCAGCGTGGCGACCGGCAGCGCCGCCGCCTCGTCGACGATGAGAACGTCCGCCTCATCACTGCCGGCACGTTCCGCAGCGGCGGGCGGGCGAACGTAGTCGACCGATCCGCCGGTTCCGGTCTCGATCCGACGGCCGTCCTCGTCGGCGGCGTCGACGGTGCCGACGGTTCGGATCGCGTTCCGCGCCGAGAGCACCTCACGAACCCGGTCGAACAGCGGCCCGACGGCGTCGATGGACGGCGCGGTGACGCGAACGTCCGTCCCCTCCAGGGCGAACGCCGCCGCGGCGAGCCCGGCAGCGCTCGACTTCCCGCGCCCCCGGTCGGACTCGACCACGACCGACGCGGACCCCGGTCCGCGAAGGGATTCGAACGCGCGGACCGCCCGAACCTGGTCCCGCGTCCGGCAGGCCGCGTAGACGGCGTCCGGGAACGCGGATCCCGCGGGGGCAGCGAACGTTCGATCCTCGGATCGATCCCGTGACCGTTCAGACCGGTCCGTGGTCCGTTCCGAAGGGTCGACGAGGCCAGGATCGCGAACGACGGCGGCACTGCCGTGATCAGAAGCGTCCTCGCCCCGACCGTCCTCCGCGGACGGCGCGTCCGCCACGTCGACGACCGCGATCCCCTCGTGGTCCCGGATCGTCGAGACGAGGCGCTCGCGGAACCGGCCGGTGACGTCGTCGATCCCGAACGGCGGAACCGCGAGCCCCTCGTCGAACCCGTCGCGGATAGCGGGCCAGTCCGCGAGCGGCGGCGTCACGAGCACGAGGAGTCCGCCGCCGTCGACCGCACCGACGACCTGCCCGAGCGCGTTCGGCCGGAACCGTTCGTGACAGTCGAGCATCACGACGTCGCGGGTGGTCCCGAGCAGGTCGGCGGCGTGGACGGGCGCGACGCGGTCGAACCGAAACCCCTCGCGAGTCGAGACGATGGACACGTCGAGGCCGGCGTCCTCCGTCGCAGCAGCCCGCGTCTCGTTCCCCTCCAGGTCGGGATGGTCCTCGAGAGTCATCCGGTTCTCAACGTCCACTCGATCCTCGACCTCCATCCGATCCCCGACGTCCACTCGATCCTCGACCTCCATCCGATCCCCGACGTCCACTCGATCCTCGACCTCCATCCGATCCCCGACGTCCACCCGATCCTCGAGCGCCTCGATGGCGGTGTAGGCGGCGTCGATCCCGGCGTCGCGGTCGCCCGCCAGCACGAGTCCGCGGCGCTCGTTGGTCCGGACCGCCTCCGTGCGGAGTCGGCGCGCGAGCTCGGCGACGTCCGTGATCTCCGGCTCCGCGGCCGCGTCGCTGGTCATCGCGTCGGGATTCGTCGGGCGGCCGTATGTGGCTTTCGAGCCGGCTGATCGCGGCGGTCGGTGGCCGCACAGTCGGGAGGCTTAACGCGACGGAGCCCGTTCCCTCGGATATGTCGACCGTCACGCTCGTCGGAACGCGGCTCGCCGACGTCGGCCGGGAGTTCGTCTACCGCGGCGAGTCCGACGACTGCGAGGGCTGTCCCTACCGGGACCAGTGTCTCAACCTCTCGACGGGAACCCGCTACCGGATCACCGACGTTCGGGAGAACGCCCAGACGCTCGAGTGTGCGGTCCACGACTCCGGGGTGCGCGCGGTGGAGGTCGAACCCGCATCGGTCCCGGCGAACGTCCCCTCCAGACAGGCCTACGCCGGCAGCCGCGCCTCGCTGGCCGGGGACTGTCCGCACACCGACTGTCCCAGCCACCAGTACTGCGTCCCCGAGGGAGCCGACTTCGACGAGGAGCGAACGATCCAGCAGGTGCTGGGTGAGCCGCCGCACGATTACTGTATGCTCGACCGCGACCTCACGCTCGTCGAGTTCGCGCCCGAGGAGTGAGGATGACCGACGGAGCGGACGCAGCGACGGGGACGGACACGTGGGTGACGCCGAGCCGCTTCGTTTGGCTCGCGCTGCTCGCCGTCGGGCTGATCGTCGCCTCCTTCGTGGTCCGCGGCCTGAGTCGGCTCGTCGTGGGCTACGGGACCGCGATGGCCCTCTCGGCACCGTTTCTCGCCGCCGGCGGGCTGCTCGTGGTCGGGCTCACGCTCCGCGGGCTGCTCGACCTGCTCGGGATTATGCCGATCGACGACGCGTGACCCAGCTGGACGCGCCGAACTGCCGACCCCTCAGTCCGCCGACGGCGTCGCCAGGTACTTCTCGTTGAGCTCGTACTCGCCGTCCTCGCCCTCGACCAGGTACTCGCCGTAGTAGGGGACCCGGTTCGCGACGACCGCCTCGAACGTCTCGGCGATCTCCTCGCGGGTCATCTCCCCCATCGACCGGAGGTCGTCGTTCCGGTTGAGACAGCCCTTGAGGTAGCCCTCGTGGGTGACGCGGACGCGGCCGCAGTTGGCACAGAACGTCTCGTTCTCGACGGGGTCGACGATCTCGACCATTCCGGTGCCGCCGGCGTCCGGATGGTCCGGATCCACCGCACCATCGTCGAGGTCGACGTCGGGCGCGGTCCCGTCGTCGCTGATGTAGTAGCGCTTGCGGTCGTGCATCTCGCGGTGCTCGACGCGGTCGGCGATGTCGGCGAGCCAGTCGTGGACGCGGTCGATGTCGATGTTCCACTCCGGCTTGCCGGTCAGCTCGGGCATGTACTCGATGAGCTGGAGCTGGAGCCCGTCGTTCCTCGCGACGTGGTCGACCATCCCCTCGACGTAGCCGGCGGTGTGCTCGAAGACGACCATGTTGAGCTTCACCGGGGCGAGTCCGGCGTCGAGGGCGGCCTCGACGCCCTCGATCACACGCTCGTAGGCGCCCGATTCGGTGATCTCCGCGAACGCCTCCTGGTCGAGCGCGTCCTGGGAGACGTTGACCCGGTCGAGGCCGGCCGCCTTCAGGTCCTCGGCGCGGCCCGGGAGGAACGTTCCGTTCGTCGTCATCGAGACCTCCATCGAGTCGGGGGTCCGGCGGATGATCTCCTCGAGGTCCTCCCGGAGCATCGGCTCGCCGCCGGTGAACTTCACCGAGTCGACGCCGTATCCCTCGACGACCTCCAGAAACCGGACGATGTCGTCGGCGGCCATTTCGTTCTCGCTCGGCTCCATCGGTCCGCGCGTGTCGCCGAGCCCCTCGTTGTGACAGTAGACGCAGTCGAAGTTACACCGGTCCGTGAGCGAGATCCGGACGCCGGTGACCTCCCGTCCGAAATCGTCCGAGAGCGGTTCGGGCATACGTGAACGATGCCGCCATACGTGCTTAAACATCCGGGTCACACCGGGCATCTCGTAACCATCTGCGGTTACTCATCGTCGACACGATGCCGGTCGACGTTTCGATCAGATGACGATCAGGTGGCGACGATCAGATGACGATCCCCGTGGACGAGGACCGCCCTCAGCCGGACTCGGACTCCCCGTCCACGGGAATCGAGAGTCGGAGTCCGTCGCGGGCGGTCTCGACCGTCCCCGTGAACCCGGCCGCGGCGACGGCGTCGACCATCTCGTCCTCGCGTCCGCGGGTGTGTGGGTAGAGATGCGTGAGATAGAGGCGACCGACGTCGGCGTCCGCGAGGGACCTCCCGAGCGCGGTCGGCGTGGGATGGTTCGAGACGTCGACGTCGTCCGGGAACGAGCAGTCGTGGAGGAGCACCGACGCGCCGTCGACGAACCGCGCGATCCCGTCGAACGCCTCGGTGTCGCCGGAGAACGCCACGGGCCCGTCCCGGGGCGCGAGTTCGGCCCCGGTGGGCGCGAATCGGTAGGCGTGGCCCGGCAGGGAGTGACGCGTGTCGGCGGCAGCCACGTCGAAGCCGCCCGCCGAGAAGTCGTCGCCGGGCGTCACCTCCCGCACCGCCAGATCGACGCGCCCGTCGAGGTATTCGTGGACGTCGAGGAGCCCGTCGAGCAGCGACTTCGTCCCCGGCGGGCCGAGGACCTCGAGATGCTCCTGGCCGGCGAGCCACCGCGCCTTTAAAAGCGCCAGCAGATCCGAGACGTGGTCGAGGTGGTGGTGCGTGAGCAGCACCGTTCCGACGCCCTCGTAGCCGACGTCGGTGCCGGCGAGCCGCCCGAGGACGCCGGATCCGCAGTCGACCAACAGCGCCCGGTCGTCGGTCTCGAGCAGCAGTCCGGTCTGGGCTCGGTCGGGAACGGCCATCGCGCTCCCCGAGCCGAGCACCGTCAGCCGCATCGTTTCCGGGGAATCGGTCATACGATCACCAGGGAACGCCTGCGGTAAGAAAGGTTTCAAAGCCCTTTTGACTAATTACTCAGTAAGTTGTTCTACCACCCGCCATGGATGACGACCCGGCGACCGAGATCCTCGAGGCCACCCATCGTGCCCTGTGCCGGCACGGGTACGCGGATCTCACGATCAAGGACATCGCCGCCGAGGCCGACCGGAGCACGGCGTCCGTCCACTACTACTTCGACGACAAGGGGACCCTCTTCGTCGAGTTTCTGGAGTACCTCTATGACCGATACACCACCCAGCTCGCGACCATCGACGGGGATACCGCACGCGACCGACTCATCGCGCTGTTGGAGACGATCCTCGCCGACGACGACACCGGGACCGGACTGGAGTTCCGGACGGCGATGCTCGAGGTGATGGCACAGGCGCCGTACGACGACGCCATCCGCGCGCGGCTCGCCGCCTTCGACGACGTTCTCTTCGACCGGATCCGGGCGATCATCGAGGACGGCATCGACCGCGGCGAGTTCGACGCGAGCGTCGAACCGAGCGTCGCCACCGAGTTCCTCGTGACCGCCGTCTCGGGCGCGTACACCCGGCAAGTTGCGATGAACCGCTCCGCCGAACGACTCCGCGAAACGCTGACTGGATACGTCGAGACGCGGCTGCTTGCGGACTGACCGCCGGTCGTGTTTTCACCCGATTCGATGGAGCCCGGTCCGACGTCGCTCGATTCGAGGATCCGTGTCGCTCACGGAGGTACGTTTTTATATCTGGTTCAGGATCCACACGTCATGTCTCTCCTCCAGGCAGGCATCCCGGGCACCACGGAACTGTTCATCATCCTCTTGATCGCCGTGATCCCGCTCGCCGTGGCGGTGGTGGCGTCCGGATTCATCTACCGGGACGCGAAAAAGCGGAACAGCGGCCACGCGCTGGCGTGGGCAGTCGGCGGGTTCTTCGGCGGGTTCGTGGTCTGGATCCTCTATCTGGTCGTTCGGGACGAGGTCGGCTCCGGCGGCGGAACCGCCGGCGGTCGATCCCGCGTGTGAGGGGGATGGACCGGGACGAATACAGCTCCAGTTCGCTCCGTTGGATATCGAGCCGAGCGCGGCGGGTCGCCGAAGGGAGTGAACTCGGGCAAAGATCCATTTCGACGGGAGCACGGGTCGTCCGATGTTGGCCACCTCGGTTCTCAGGGACAGCCGCTATCGAGTTCGAGGCCCATCGGATCGATTCGATGTACCACCGATCAACTACACATCTGCGCTCGCATCGACGACACATCGAAAGCCGATGTTCGACGTCGAGCTATCGGGGGTGTTCTTTGATCGGGCGGCCACCCGGTAGCGATTACACCACGAGCGGTGGCAGAGATGTGACCCGCCCCGCATCACCCGCTGGTGACCGGTTTCGGGACCGGTTGGATTCTCGTGGCTGTAGGCGTCCGTCGTGTGGTAGTCGGAGCTAAACCAGTCGGCACACCACTCCCAGACGTTGCCAGCGACGTTGTAGAGCCCATACCCGTTCGGCTCATAGGCGTTTACGGGTGCAGTTCGACGATACCCGTCCGCACCGGTGTTGGTCTCGGGGAAGTTCCCTTGCCAGATGTTACAGCGATGCTCACCGTTCGGTGTGAGATCGTCACCCCACGGGTATCGGTTGCCCGTGAGCCCGCCGCGGGCCGCGTACTCCCACTCGGCTTCCGTCGGTAAGCGCTTTCCAGCCCACTCGGCGTACGCCTGCGCATCGTTCCACGAGACGTGCGTTACGGGATGCTTGAGTCGTTCCCGTTCGTCCAACACGTTCGAACTCGGTCCGTACGGCCGCACCCAGTTCGCACCCTCGACGGCAACCCACCACGGCGCTCCGGCGACGGTGCCTCTCGCGTCGGCCGCATCGTCCTCGGCGAGGAAGTTCTCGAACACGAACGACCACCCATAGCGTTCGGCGTCCGTCGTGTACCCAGTGTCGCGGACGAACTGGAGAAACTCCGCGTTCGTTACTGCGTACGTGTCGATGTAGAACGGGTCGAGCGTCACCTCACGGGTGGGTCCCTCGCCGTCCGCCGGGAATCCGACGTCGCTATCGGTTCCCATCGTGAACGCGCCTCCGTCGAGCCGGACCATCGACGTCGTCCGGTCGTCGTTCGTCGTCGCAGGAACGGTTGAGCGACGGTCGTCAGCGGTTGCTCGCTCGTCACTGCGCGATGGCTGCTCGTCGCTTCGATCGGGCGCACAGCAGTCGGGATCGCGGTCGGTCATCTGCAGTCGGTGCTACGGCTCACGTTCGAATCCCGGGCCCTCGTAGTCGTCGTACACGACCTCGGGATGCTCGCAAACCACGTGTGGGTTGTAGATAGCCGAGTCGGCGTCGATGACCCGACCGTCCGGGAAGTGGTACTGGTTCGGATCGCCTTTCGAGGGACCGAACGTGTGGTCCTCCGTCAGTTCCCGATCCCGCTCGCGGATCTCGTCGATTTCCTCGAAGTCGATCGTTTCGTTCGTGAGCGCCCGGAGATCGGCCAGGGCGTCGTCGTCTTCGGCGTCCCGTGCGGCGGCGTCTGCAGCGAGATCGTGCCTTTCGAGCGGGTCCGCCTCGAGGTCGAACAGCAGTTCGGGGGCGTCCTTGAATCGAACGTACTTGTACTTGCCCCGACGAACGCATCGGTACTGGTAGTCGTCGGTCTCGCCCGGCAGACGTTCGAGGAAAAACCCGTCCACGAAGACTGGCCGTGACGTCGGTTCGGTTCCCGTTCGGAGGCTCGACGCGAGATCGCGGCCGTCCAGGTCGTCGGGGGTGTCGACTCCGGCGAGGCCACAGAGCGTTGGATAGAGATCGACCAGACTCACCGGCGTGTCGACGTACGTCGCTTCCCGGTCGCCGGACCGGTGGTCGGGGAGTTGGATGAGCAGCGGGACTTTCGCGGACGCTTCGTGCCACGTCATCTTTTCCCAGAGACCGTGTTCTCCGGCTAATTCACCGTGGTCACTCGTGTACACGACGATCGTATCGTCAAGCAATCCTTCGCGTTCGAGACGCGAGAACAGGTCGCCGAGTATCTCGTCCACGTAGTCCACGCACGCGAAGTACGCAGCTCGCGCACGCTGGCGTTCCTCCTCCGAGACCTCCCTCGATTTCGTGAACTCGGCGAGCGCGCGTGTCGCCGGGTGGTCGTACGTGGCCGAGTCTTCGACCACTTTCGGTTCCGGGACGTCATCCGGCCAGTAGCGCTCGAAGTGCCGGCGAGGGACCGTTCGAGGCCAGTGTGGCCGACTCAACGAGGTACAGAGGAACCACGGCTGATCCGGATTTCGGTGTTGCTGCTCGCGGATGAACGCGACCGTTTCTTGGGCAGCGTTGTGTTCCTGAAGGAGGCTTTCCGGGGTGTTCGTCACGCCGACATCGGTGATGAGGGACTTCCAATCCGTCGGGTTTCCCTTGTGGGGATTCGGCGGCTCGCCCTGGTGGCCCATAAACCCGGTGAGATCACCGTAGGGTCGATGATCGAACCCGACGAACTGTCGGTCTCCACCGAGGTGCATCTTTCCGATAAGTGCAGTGTTGTAACCGGCATCGGAGAGCGTTCCCGGAAGCGTCGGCAGATCCGGAAGGACCGCCGAGTTCGACCATCCGCCCGAGCGCGCCTCCTCCCGCCCCGTGAGAATCGCTTGTCTCGATGGACCGCAGATCGGTGCTGGACAGTAGGCGTTGCCGAATCGAGCGGCCGATCCGGCGAGGTCGTCGAGTGTCGGCGTCCGGACGGGTTCAGGCGTTCCACCCTCGCTTTCAGTCTGATGGCTGAGATGTCGGAAACTATGTTGATCGCTCATCAAAAAGAGAATGTTCGGTTGGTCCCGTCCCATACGTATTCTTCCGCTCGAAGGCTCAAAGATGTACTCCTTGCCGATGCTCTCGCGTACCCGCGACGAATGTGTGTGGCGCCGTCGCTCTCGTGTGTGACGCCGTCGCTCTCGTGTGTGACGCCGTCGCTCACCTCCACCCCTCAGCCGGATGTGGCCGTCACGTCCCCGACTCGGCGTCAACGCGGTCGAGGTACGTGCGGATGCGGTCAGTGTCGAGATGGTCGAGGATCCGATCGTGAGCTCGTTGCGTCCGTCGTTCGATCTCGTCGTCGCTAACGTACGCAGCAAGCCGGTCGTCTATTTCGGCTTCCCGCAGTTCGACGACGCTCTCGTCCGAGAGCTCGATCTCGTCGGGACTGTGTTCATCGAAGTACTCCCGCCAGCGCTCCCGATCCCCCCATTCCGGATCGCGTGCGTGCTCCCTCCGCACCCAGTCGACGCGTTCGGCAACGTCGTCCCAATACCCCTTCTCCCGGCGTACGTCGCCGATGACGTGTCGTCCGACTGCTGCCCCATATCCCGCAGCGGTGATCGCCTGCTGGCTCATCTCTTCGACGGGCGATGCGATATAGAGTCCGTTGATCGGCGTGCGGCCGTGGGCATCCGCATACGAGCGATCGAAGCGTTCGGCTTCCTCGCCGTTATGCTCGTGCGTTTCGAACATCTCGTCGTCACCGTCGAGCGGATGCAGGTACTCACAGCCGTAGCGTGTGGCAGCGATAACGCGATCCGCTTGCAGAGAGTGCCCCTCCTGGGTTTCGATGCTGAACCCCGTCTCCGATGCACGGGTTACGGATTCGACGAGGTCGGAAACGATCTCGCAGCCCGCCGTTTCGACGTGGGCGTGCAGCAGGTCGGAGAACGTCTCGATGTCGATTCCGGCCGGGAAACCGAGATAGTTCTCGAGGTGAGCGCACCGACGAAGCGATGATCGGCCTCGGTCAAAAATGACGGTTTCAAGACCTGCACGCGCGGTGAACACGCCCGCGGAGCAACCGGCAGGCCCGCCACCGACGATGACGACCTCGTACTCGGATGCAGGCTCTCCGTCGATGGATTCGTCGGCACTCATACATCGCCCCCGTCAGTGACGACGTCCGCGACGCGTTGCCGGTCGAAGAGTCGTTCGTCGCCGAACGTATCCGGGTAGAGTCCCTGCGCCGCCTGTTCCAGCTGGAACAGGTGAATGATCGGTCCCTGGTACGTTATGCCGCCGTAGATGACGCGGTCATTCTGCACGGCCTGGAGTTGGCCGGCGACGTCGTGATCCTGGAGGTGTGACCGAATTTCGCCGTCGAAGTACTCCTCGGTGATTTCACCTTGCAGTCGGATCGCGAGGGCGTCCGGATCAATGTGCAACAGCGTTTCGAAGTCGATCGCCCCACCGCCAGCCTGGGCGTCAGTGATGCCGTGTTGGGCGAGCGCGTCACCGACCTCGAGGTCGTTCCAGTGTTTGGACTGGGTCCCCTCGCCGATGAGATACGGATAGAACGATTCCGGCGGCACGTCCGCCGGATACAGTAACGCGATGTCGGGCGTTTCGTCCGGGAGTCGGTCGCGGACGTCCGCGAGCACCTCGTCGTGGTACTGCTTGAACGCCTCGTAGCGCTCCCGTTCTTGGAACACGTGGGCGAGCTTCTCGAAGGCCTCGTACAGTGAATACGACGTGTAATCGTGCCACTCATAGGCGCTCGAGAAGACGGTGTTGCCGAAGAACGGCGCAACGTTCCTCCGGATCTCGTCGACGTCAGCGTGGCTCCACTGGAGGCGGTTCAGCATAAAGTTCGGATCGATGATGTGGACGTCCGCGTCGAGATCGTAATAGATCTCCTTGCCGGTCCCGCCCTGCCAGAGCTCCGTGAGCTCGTCCTTCGCAACGGAGACGCCGGGGAGTTCAGCATAGAGATGCGATCCGAACCGCGCTTTGACGCCGATCGCGGCGAGGCCGTCCCCCTGGCCGAGGGCGACGCCCATATCGGCATAGTCCGCAGTGTAGGGGAACCACGTTTCCGGAACCGACTCGAATTCGAGCGTTCCGACCGGTTCCATTGAGACGGTGTACGATGCGTCCGCCGTGGTGGTTCGAGTCGACGTCTCGCCGGGGGTCTCCGTTCCCGTGGCTGGCCCAGTCGGATCCGGAGACGGCTCCGTGCCGCCATCGTCGGTGCAGCCGGCAAGTACGCCACTGACGATCGCCGCCCCACCATACTGCATCACATCACGCCGCGTTGGACCTCCAGTCGGCGGTGAATCCCGTCCCATATTTTTAGGCCAGCCTAAAACAGTATAGTCGTTTCGATCGGGGGGCCGACCCTCAGGACGGATTCGTGCGGCGCCGCACACCCGGGACGCATCGGCGGCCCGTATTCAGAACGGGTACCCGCAGTGAGGACATTCATCCTCATCGTCGGGGACGTGTGATGCAAGGACGTCACCGTCCGACATTCAAGGACGGCCTCAGTTCGGTATTCAAGGACGGCCTCAGTTCGGCAGCAAGGACGGTCTCAGTTCGGCATTCAAGGACGGTCTCAGTTCGGCAGCAAGGACGTCACCGTCCGGCATCACCTGTGTGCACGCACGAGGGGCCCGACGCGATCACGCATCGTCGATGGCGGCGACCGGCTCGCCCACGGGACGGTCCTCCTTGTGGTCGAGCGCCCGTCGCTGGAGCTCGTCGATCCGTGGCACGTCGGTCACGTTCGAGAGGACGACGAGCGCTTCGAGCGTCGAGGAGCCATCGCGAGGGTCGTCGCCGGCGAGGACCTCGACCGTATCGGTCTCCCGTTCGAGCCACTGGCGAGCGCTCTCGAAGCCGCGCCGTGAGAGCTCGCTCGGCGGGCCGGACAGGACGACGAGGACGCGTTCGGCGCTGGAGACGTCGCACGGCACCGTCAGCCGCGAGGTGGTGGCCTGCTGGACGAGCGAGTTCACCCTCGCGGCGTCGGTCGTCCGCTCCGGCTCCTCGGACCCATAGCCGAACAACGACAGCAGACGGGCCAGCAGTCCCGTCTTCCCCGAGTCGATCTCGATCGTGGCGCGACCGATCGACGCGATGCCGCCCGGCTCGAGCGTCCGCACCACGTCGCTTGCGTCCACGGCGTTCTCGGCGATCGGCGACGAATCGCGTTCTCCCGCGGCGAACAGGGTGAGGATCCGTTCGGCCAGCGACCGTGCCGCCTCGTCGTGGTCCGGCGACTCGGAGCGCAGCCAGGCGTCGTGATCAAAGGTGATCGTGCTCTCCGCCTCGGGGACGATCGACCGCAGCGCGCGGGCGGCGTTGAGTGCTGCCGTCCCGCCGTCCGACTCGTCCGGCAGGACGCCAAGCGCGTACACCGGTTCGTCGTAGGTCGCCTGCAGCTCCTCGACGAGCACCGATCCGGCGCCGCTGCCGGTCGCGCTTCCGAGTCCCGCGACGACGAGGACGCCGTCGGCGTCGTAGACGTCGATCGTGTCCAGCGCGCGACGGATCTCGGGAAGGTCGCCGCGCGTCACCTCGGCAGCGAGCTCGGGGCCGCCGTCCACGCCGTCGGCCGTGACCTGGGGGTGGGTGTCGCCGATGAGGACGCGACGCTCCTCGGGAACCGTCTCGACGTCGTCGGTCATCGTCCGGGAGATGTCACAGACGAGCGCGTTCCCCCCGGAGAACGCGCGGCCGGTCTCGGCCTCGAGATCGCGGACGTGGTCGACGATCCGGCTGCCGGTCGTCCCGACGCCGACGAGTGCGAGCTCCATCGGCTAGACGACCGGGTCGAGGTCGTTGTTCTCGTCGGTGATCAGGTCGTTGATCTCCTCCTCGCGGACGGCCTCCTGCTCGGCGATCCGCTCCTGGGCATCGACGGCCTGATTCTGGATCTCCTTGATGCGCGGGGTCTCCGTGACGTTCGAGAGGAGCACCGCCGCCGCGAGCTGGGGTGACTTCTCGCGTGGGTCGTCGCCGACGAGGACCTCGACCGTGTCGGCCTCCTGTTCGAGCCACTGGCGCGCGCTCTCGATTCCCTTCCGGGAGAACTCGCTTGGGGGTCCGGACAGCACGACCAGCACGCGGTCGGCGCTGGAGATCTCGGCGGGCACCGTGAGCCGGGAGTTGACCGCCCGGCGGACGAGCCCCTGGATCTTCGTCGCCTTGCTGCTGTCGTCCTCGGGCTCCGCGTCGTCGGTGCTCCAGCGGTCGAGCAGGCCGCCGGTCGCGGCGTCGTTGTCGACCTCGGTGGCGGCGTAGCCGATCGTGGAGACCCCGCCCGTGTCGAGCGTACGGATGATGTCGCTCGAGTCCATCGCGTTCTCGGCGACCTCCGAGTCGTCCGTTTCGCCGGCCGCGAGCAGGGTGACGAGCCGGGCCGCGAGCTCGCGGTTCATCTGTTCGTAGCCCTCCTCGATCGTCTGCTCGCGGGCCCGCCAGGCGTCGTTGTCGAAGCCGATGAAGTTGTCGACCTTGGTGACGAACGACTGCAGCGACCGGGCCGCGTTCAGCGCCGGCCGGCCGCCCTCGTACTTGCCGGGCAGGACGCCGAGTCCGTAGACCGGCTCGTCGTACATCTCCTGGAGGGTCTCGATCACGACCGGGCCGCCGCCGCTGCCGGAGCCGCCGCCGAGCCCCGCGACGACCAGCAGCGCGTCCACCTCGTGGATCTCGACGTCGTCGAACGCGCGCCGGATCTCCTCGATGTCGGCCTTTGCCACCTCGGCGCCGACCTCGACGTCGCCCCCGACGCCGTGCCCCTTCGCCTTCTGGTTCGTGTCGCCGATCAGGACGCGGCGGTCCTCGGGAATGTAATCCGGCTTCGCGAGGTCCGTCCGCGCGGTGTTGATCGCGTGGACGTGCTGGCAGAGGTTCCGATCGGTTTGGGACTCGAACTCGAGCATCCGGTCGACGATCTTGCTCCCGGCGTTCCCGACGCCGATCGTGGCGAGCTTCATACCCTCCGTTCACGCGCCAGGGGTTTTAAAATCGATGTAATTTCAGTTTGATACGTTCACCGACGAAACTATTACTCGATACGGACGCCGCGATGACGTTCGTCTGACGAACTCCGGAATTCCTCGTGATCGTCCCCACTTTATCGCGAACGGTGCTGCCCGCTTCGGTGAGTGGTGCGTCACACACCGACCGGCGAAACTAATGAATTCATATTGAAACGTCTGGACGACGATGACGGTCGACCGACCGGTTGATCCAACCACCGATCGCCGAACCGAACGACTGGTCGAGTTACCCAACCACCGATCGCCGAACCGAACGACTGGTCGAGTTACCCAACCACCGATCGACGAACCGAACGACCGCGCTCCTCAGGCCGAGGTAACCGACCCTTCCTCGTTCGGCTGCACGACGACGAACCCGTCCTCGCCGGTGAACGCCATCTGGATCGACTCGCCGGACTTCTGACCGATCTCGATGGCCTTGTTCGTCTCGAGTGATGGCGAGAGGCGTCCGCTCCAGGCGACGGTGGCGTCCGGATCCGTGAACACCGGGGGCTGCAACACGACCGGATCGCCGTGGGTCGTGAGCGCGATCCGACCCGGTCCGGAGAGATAGACGTTCGTGAGACCTCCCGCGGCCATCCCGGAGAGGCTCCCGACCGTATTGATCTCGTAATCGACCGTCGACTCGAACGCGAGGACGTCGTTCCCGTTAACCGAGATCGACTCGCCGTCGTCGAGCTCGAGGACCTGCACCTTCTTTCCGTTCTCCGCGACGTAAAGGTGACCGGTCCCCTCGGCCTCCATCACCGGCGTTCCCTCGCCGCTGACGGCCTCCTTGAGAAAGCCCGAGACGCCGCCCTCGGCCGACGATCGGCCCGTGAACGTGACGTCGCCCGTGTACGCGACCATCGATCCCGCCTTGACCATCACGGTGCCGTCGAGCGAGATGCCGAGGAGCCGGTTGTTCTCCGTTCGAAACGCATCGCCGTCGCCGGTCGGCGCGTTCGCCCGCGTGAATTCCTGAACGTCCATCGTGACGTCACGGGATCGGTCGGGATGGTACTAAGACGTCCGGATGACTCAAACCTCGATTTGGGTCTTTTCGGCCTCGTCGACGTTCCGCCGGAATCCCTTTGGGGACGGCTCCCGGAGCCACCAGGTATGATCGACGAGACCGTCGCGGAGATCCGCGCGATGCAGACCCACAGCTCCTCCGTCGTCGCTGTGAAGGCCGCCGAGGCGCTCTCCGACCTCCTCGACCGGGAGTACGCGTCCCTCGATGCGTTCGAACGGGACCTCGAACACAACGCGGGCATCCTCCGCCGGTCGGACACCTCCCACGCCGCCCTCCACAACGCGGTCCGGGACGTCGAACGCGCCGTCGTCGGCGAGGCGAACTCGGTTGAGGGCGCAAAGCACCTGCTCGAGACCGCCATCGCCGACGCGGTCGAGGCCGTCGAAACGGGCAAACGTCGAGCGGCCGAACACGCCGCGAACCTCCTCGCCGACGGGGACACGATCCTCACGCACGACTACTCCTCGACGGTCCTGGAGGCGGTCGAGAACGCGACCACCGAGGGAACGCACCTCTCGGCGTACGTGACGGAGGCTCGCCCCCGATACCTCGGCCGGAAGTCGGCACGGGTGCTGTCGGCGAACCCGCGCGTCGACGCGACGATGGTAGTCGACGGTGCGATGGGTCACGCCCTCCGAAACTGCGACCGCGTCCTGCTGGGGATGACCTGCATCACCGACGGCACCTACTACAACCGGATCGGCACCTTCCCGCTCGTGACCACCGCCGCCGAGCTCGGGGTTCCGGTGACCGTCGTCGGCTCGGGCGCGAAGATCATCGAGTCCTTCCGCTTCGAGAACGACTTCCGCGACCCCGTCGAGGTGATGCGCGAACCGATCGAGGACGTGACGATCGAGAACCCGGCCTACGACGCGACGCCGGTCGAGGCGGTCGATCAGGTCATCACCGACGAGGGCGACGTCCCGATCGACGACCTGACGGCGACCCAACCCACGGCCTGACGGCGACCCAACCCACGGCCTGACCGTATCGGAGGCAGGCCGGCCGGGGAAACACCCACGAGGGTGGCGGTCCTGTCTCGAGTATGTCCAACCCGACCGATGTGGCCGACTCGGAACAAGCGGCCGACTCGGAACAAGCGGCCGACTCGAAAGGAACAGCCCCCGACGCCGACCCCTTCGTCGTTCGGATCCTCCTGTACGACGGATTCGACGAGCTCGACGCCATCGGTCCCTATGAGGTTCTCGCCACCGCCGGCGAGTTCCTCGCGGACCGGCCCTTCGAAGGGGACCTCGACGCGACCGCGCCGGCCGCCATCGACGTCGAGTACGCAACCCTCGAACCGCGCGATCGCGTCGTCGCGAGCCACGGGACGCGGATCGAGCCCGACGGAACGCTCTCGGTTCCGGATCGAACGGGGGACGCCGCGCCCGTCGCCGATCATCCGGATCTCCTCGTCGTTCCGGGCGGGGGGTGGAACGCTCGCGACGCCGAGGCGAGCGCGTGGGCGGAGGCGCAGCGCGGCGTCATTCCGGACGCGCTCGCCGCACTCGCGGAAACCGACGTCCGGCTGGCGTCGGTATGCACCGGGACGATGCTGTTTGCCACCGCGGGGATCACCGATGGTCGCCGAGCGGTGACACACGCGAGCGCGATCGACGACCTCCGTGAATCGGGAGCGACGGTGGTGGACGCTCGGGTCGTCGACGACGGCGACCTCGTGAGCGCCGGCGGGGTGACGTCCGGGATCGACCTCGGACTGTACCTCGTTCGGGACGTCTTCGGCGACGCGCTCGCGGGCCGGGTCGAGACGGTGCTCGAGTACGAATCGCGAGGAACCGTGGCTGGGCGGCCGGCCGACTGAGCACGACGAGCATCCCGTCGACGAAGCACGATGGATTCCGGGCCGATCCCGCCGGTGGCGGCTAGATTCGACGCGGATGGCAATACATTTAGTATGCTACAGATACGTTCACGGACTGATGCCGCTCCGCCCAGCCGACACCGACCTGCTCGGGGAGATCGCGATCTCCATCGCGCGGGAGAACTACGGCTTTCTCTACGTCGACCGCGTGAGCGAGGAGATTCGGGACCGGTACGAGTCCGAGGACACCGGGCTGACGAAGGCGAGCAGCCTGAGTCGCTCGGATATCAAGGAGTCGCTCCAGGAGATCGCCGGGCAGGAACACGAGGACTTCCGGCGGATCCGGTCGGGCGTCTACTACTACGACCCGTTCTCGACGGGCCACGACAACCGGATCCCGAACCGCCTCAAGGACCTGTTCTTATCGACACAACAGGTCGTCACCGCAGAGCAGATCCGCAACGAGTTCAACCTCGCGGTCGACGACGTGGAGTTCTTCGTCGACAAGCTGGTCTCGAACGACATGCTCTTCCGGATCGCGGCGGGCTCGCGGGAGTACTACTCGGTCGGGTCGCTGTTGAAGGAGCAAACGGGCCAGAACAGGCTCGAGGACGAACTCAGGGAGCAGTCGCGCGGCAGCGAACCGCTGGGCATCCTGTCGCACGACGAGCTCGAGCAGATCATTTCGGTCAACGCGACGACCGACGTCATCAGATATCTGGAGGGACAGCTCGGCTTTCTCGCGGACCTCGACGGCGAGTACCTCGTGTGGGGCGCGCTCGAGGACTACGGCCGGTGGATGGCCGAGGAGATCGCCGACGACGTCATCTCGGAGTTCGACGACGTGGGTCACGCGATGCCCACGAGCGAATACCGTGAGGTCGTCACCGCCCGCATCGAGGGGCGGACCGACATCCTCGAGAACGTCAGCCGGTCGGAGCGCGATGACGTGATCGACGCGGTCGAGGAGGGGCTCCAGGCGGTCGTCGACATCGACGTCGACGGCCGGATCGCGGTCCATCGCGCCCCGCTATCCGAGGAGATCGACGCCCACGCGGAGAAGATCGTCTCCCCGCTGTTGGCGGACACCGCGGCCGCGACCCCTTCGGTGATGAAGGAGGAGGCAGAAACCGAGATCGAGGATCTCCGGCTGGCCGACAGCGAGGAGGCAAACCGATATCTCAGAGAACAGGTGCGCGAGCGAGCGAACGGCAAGATCGAGGAGGCATTCTAACCGATGCGAACCAGATTCAGCGACTTCACGACGAGCGAACAGAACGGGACGACCTTCGTGACGGCCGTTCCCCAGAGCAGCGCGGACGAGCCGGTCCGCTTCGACGCGAGCATCGCCGACCGGGGATCGGACGACGACCCGCAGGCCAACTGGGAGGAGATCATCTCGACGCTCGCCCAGGGACACCTCGGCAACGAGTTGATGATCGAGGGCGGCCGCGGCGTGATCGACAAACGGGTCGCGATCGACGCGCTGGTGGAGTCGGACGCCGAGCACGTCCGAAACGAACACGCCGCCCACGCCGTCCTCGAGTACCTCGCCGACCAGGAGATCATCTCGATCGACGGCGAGGAGGTCGTCGTGTTGATGTCCTACGAGAAGATCCGCGAGGAGGGGACGAGCTCGATGCTCAACAACTGGGCGGCCACGCTCGACGCCTGCGTCCAGCGGATCGACTCCGCGATCGATCGGGTCAAACAGAACCAGGAGACGCTCCAGCAACACTTCGAGGACCTCTCGGACACCCAGAACCTCGAACAGGAGTACGCCCGGAAGGCCGACGAGCTGAAACAGGAGATGAAGGGACTGCTGGCCGGGCGGATGCCCTCCGATCTCCCGGACGACGAGAAACGGCGGTTCGAGATGCTCCGGAAGCGGTACCACCGCTACGAGATGTTCGAGGAGAAGGCCGCCTCGCCGGTCGCGGAGACGCAGGGGCCCGAGATCCTCGGCGCGGTCGTCGAGGACATGGAGAACATCAAGCTGCTGTTGATAGACCAGAGCCAGGAGTTCCGCAAGCTGGCGCTCTCGGAGAACTTCACGGAGAGCGGCGCGCTTCAGGACCTCGAGAACCTCGAGAGCTTCGTCGCCGAGTTCGGCGACGTGACGGAGCCGAGCGAGCAGATGGAGGAGAAGTCCGACGACGAGTTCGTCGAGGACCTGTTCGACATGCGCGAGTCGACGACCTCCGAGGAGGTCCAACAGCTCGACGAGGACGCGACGCTCGAGACGACACGGTAGGGCGGGATGTTCGCTGCATCGTTCCTCGGGACCTTGCGGCACACGCAGGACCGGACCACGGAGGAGCTTCGAAAGCGCCGCTACGACGACGCCGACGACGACGCCTGGCACGTCGTGGCGGACGCGCTGGATTCGGTCTGTGACCTCGTCGATCTGTGTCTGCTCGGCGTCCCGCTTCCGACGACCGACGGGGTCGCCTCCCGGCGTGACGACGAGGCGATCGCGACGATCCTCGACCAGTGGTTCGAGCGTGACCCCTGGAACGACGGGCACGGGTCGATGACGCCCGCGGAGGTCGGATCGGACGTCGACCTCGATCCCGCGGATCCCTCCGTCAAGCGGGTCGAGACGGTCGCGGAGACGGTGATCGTCCCGCTGTCGACGGCCGGTCCGCGGGCGGCGAACTGGGACGTCCTCTTCGACCGTCTGGTCACCCACGCCGTCGCGGTGACGTCGGAGTGCCGGAAGCTCGCCGACCGGCAGCGCATCGACGGCGCCACCGACCTGGCGGCCGCCTGGGAGGGGGTCGCGGACCTGCTTGGCGACCTCGCGGCGTTCATCGCGTTCGTCCGCCGGGCGGCCGCCTGGACGAACGAACCCGACCGGGAGACGATCGATCGCTCCGAGGCCGCGTTCACGGCCGCACGGACGTTGACCGACGAGACCACCACCACGACATGACACGGAACAACCTCAACCCGATCAAGACCGACGACCAACCGACCTCACACGTCCGCGTCGGGGCGAGCAAGGTCGGCGCCGACGCCGACCTCGTCGAGGTCATCCACAACGACCGGAGCGCGTACTTCCGGGTCGAGACCGAGGACGACCAGATCGTGAGCAACATCGGGAACAAAGCCTACATCAACGCCAACGTCGAGCATCTCTTCGGCGGGATCGACTTCTCGGGGGGCGACAAGTTCGTCGTCGACGGGAGCGCGAGCCTGGCGTCGATCCCCGCGGCCGACTCGGCGACCGTCCACCCGAAGACGGTCGCGCCGGACGTCCTCGAGGAACACCTCCGGTCGGAGGAGTACCTGCTTCACCGGATCGAGGAGGTCGCGGAGGTCCGGGGGTCGCTCGTCCGCTTTACCGTCACCGAGGCCGAGCCGGGCGCCTACTCGACGCTCCGCGTGACCGAAGATACCGACCTGGAGTTCGTCGACGAGCCCGCGGAGCCGCCACGACAGCCGACGGGAGCCGGCCAGCGCGGCGGTCCCGGTGGCGGCTCCGGCCGACGCGGCGGCGCCGGGGGCGGTCCGGGCGCCGGCGGACCCGGGGGACGAGGCGCTCCCGGCGGCGAGGGACGACCGGACGACGGAGCGACCGTCTCGATCGAGCCGACGGTCCCGAACGTGAGCTTCGAGGAGGACGTCGCCGGGCTGGAGTCGGTCAAGGAGACGGCGCGGATGCTGCTGGCCCTCTTCGACACCGAGATCCGCGAGCGGATCGTCGAGATGTACGGCGACGAGTTCGCCGAGCGGGGCGGGAGCATGCTGTTGTACGGCCCGCCGGGCTGCGGCAAGACGCACGTCTCGGAGGCGATCGCCTACGAGGCGAAACACGAGACCGGGATCGAGGACCAGTACGGCGAGGTGGTCTTCCTGGAGATCCGCGGCAGCGACATCCAGTCGAAGTACGCCGGCGAGGCCGAAAAGAACGTGAGCGCCGTCTTCGACCAGGCCCACCGGATCGCCCAGGAGGAGGGGTTCGCCGTCCTCTTCTTCGACGAGATCGAGACGCTCATCCCGGACCGGAGCGACGACAACCTCCAGCGGCACGAGCGGGCGCTGACGAACGCGTTCCTCCAGGAGATGAACGACGTGGAGGACAACCTGCTCGTGATCGGCGCGACGAACATGCCCTTCACGATCGACCCGGCCGCGACCCGGCGGTTCCCGATCCAGCAGTTCATCGAACAGCCCGACGAACGGGTGATGTCGGAGGTCTGGCGCAAGCAGCTGGGCTCCCTGCCGAACACCGACAGCATCGACTTCGAGCGGCTCGGCGAGGCGTCGGTCGGCTACACGCCGGCGGAGGTTGCCGACCGCATCCTGGGCAGCGACCTCCAGCGCGAGCTCATCCGGAGCGTGATCGACGGCGAGCCACAGGAAGTGACCACGGAGTACCTGCTCGACCGGCTCGAGGGGACCGAGCCGAAGACGGTCAGACAGTACGTCTCGAGCGTCCGCGAGCAGCTGGACGACCTCGAGGGCTACCCGGAGATGCGCGATTACGTCCACGAACAGGCCGACGAGCACGGGATCGATCTCCAGGGAGGACCCGGCGGTCCCGGGGGCAACGCGCTCTCCTCGCTGCTCGCCGACCAGGAGGACGGAACCGGCGAGGGTGGATCGGATGGGGACGCGGGCTCCGATGGAGGCGGATCGGATGGCGGAACGGGTGCCGGCGAGGGCCGACGAGGTGGCGGTTCGGGATCCAACGCCGGGGAAACGAGCGCAGGCGAGACCCCCATGTCCGGGGATGGATCGGCCGCCAACGATGGACCGGCCGAGCAAGCGAGCGAGGGAGCCATCGGGAACGCGGAACCGGTCGACCGGGGTGACCGGTGATGCCGGCCGGGTCGGCCGAGTACGTTCGGACGTCCTCCTTCGAGGTGGGCGAGCTGGACGCGTGGGCGGTCTCGGCGGATCGCGTCTGCATCCTGGCCAACGGGACGGAGGTGTACGTCGTCGGCGAGGAACGCGACCAGATAACCCTGCCGTCGGCCGCCGAAAGCGTCGCGTTGAGCGACCACCTCTACGCGGTCACTGACGACGGGGTCGACGCCTACAGCCTCTCCGGGACGCGGCTCTGGCGCGTGTCGATCCCGGATGCGGTCCGCGTGGCCGCCCCGGGCGAGAGCGGCTTCGCGGTCGTGTTGACCGCGGACGACGAGCTGGTCGGGCTCGACGCGACCAGCGGCCAGGAGCGGTTCCGCGTCGACCGGCCGCACTCGGACGTCTCGGCGACGCCGGCGGTCGTCTGTACCGACGACGCCCTCGTGTTGGCGGCGTGGTCGTTCCTGTCGGTGCTCGGGCCGACCGGCGAGAGCCGGCTCCAGAAACGCGTCGACGGGGCGATAAGCGATCTCGGCGTGGTCGGGGACACGATCGTCTGCGTGATGAAGGACGCACGCTGCGTCGGGATCGACGTCGAAACCGGCGACCGGAAGTGGAGCCACGACTGGCAGGTCGACCGGATCGACCCCTTCGGCCGCGAGGAGATCATCCTTCGGGCGGAGGGGGAGATCCGGTCGATCGACGCCGACGGCGAGTGGACGACCCTCGAGCTCGACGACGGCCTGCCGGTCACCGCCGCCGGCGGCGAGCCGGTCTGCGTGATCGTCGACACGGTCGCGAACGTCTACCGCCGCCTCTCGGAGGAGTGGACGCTGGATGCGACGGTGCTCTCGGAGTCGCTGACCGCCGCCGCCGACGCGATCCACGCGGAGCTGCACAACGTCGGCGACACCGCGGCCGCCGCAACGATCGCGATCGACCTGGTCGGGGCACGGTGTTCGGACCCGAGCCACGAGGTGACGCTGCTCGAGGACGAGTCCGAGCGCCTCCGGTTCCCGCTGGCGTCGATCGACGACGAGGTCGTCGAGGCCACGATCACGGCCGATGGCGAGCCGATCGTCGAGGAGCGGCTCCGGGTCACGGGTGGGAACGACTCGATCGACGTGACCGTCACGCCGACGCGGCTGACCCCGGAGGGGCTCCGCGTGTCGGTGACGCTCGCGAACACGACCGGCGTCCCCGTCGAGAACGTCCGGATCAACCCGATGAACGAGCGCGTCGACCGGATCGACCCCAACGACGAGACGACGCTTACCCTCGAGGCGCCGGCCGACGGCACGCTGACGATCTCCGACGCCAACAGCATCCGCCGCACGATCGACGTCCCGCGGCCGGAGGATCCCCTCGCCGCCGAGTGCGAGTTCGGCGACGACGTGGCCGTCGTCCGGGTGCGAAACGACTCAAGGGCGACCGTCGTCGACGAGCTGACGATCGATGGCGAGGCGCTCGCGACGTCGGTTACCCGGACGTTCGAGGGCGGCCCGGGCAGCGTCCTCGAGCTGGTCTCGCCGCCCCTCGAGGCGGGAGCCACCACGGTCTCGGTGACCGGCCACTTCCTCGACCACGAATCCGAGATCGAGGTTCCGGAGTCGGCCGTCGTGAGCGCCGGCGGGAAGGCTCACGCTCCGTCCGCGACCGCGTCCAGCGGCGGAGCGGTCGGCAACGGCGGGTCGGTCGGCGGCGCTCCGAACAGCGACGCCGCGGCGCCCGGCAGCGGCGAGCTCGAATTGGAGCGCCGGATCGATCCCCTGCCGCCGGTCGTGGGCGACCTCTGCCTCGAGCACGTCGACGTCGAGAACGTCGGCCACGGCCCCGAGGCGGTGACCGTGAGCACGCCCGACGCCGCGCCGGTCACCGAGACGATCCGGCCGGGGGAGTTCCGCACGTTCACCCGGCTCCACTCCTTCACCGGCGTCGGCGAGGACGTCGTCCCGCCGGTGACCGTCGAGAGCGGCGGCGTCGAACGGACGGCGGGCAAGCTCGACACCGATCCCGACGTCCCCGAACTGTACTGTCGGGGACTTCTGCTTCCCGACCGCGACGGATACGTCCTCGAGGTGACCGCGGTCAACACGGCCGAGAGCCGGCTCCGCGTGCGCGACCTCGCGCTCGACGTCTACGAGTTCCGCGACCCCCCCGAAGAGATTCACGTCCCGCCCCACGAGTCGGTGACGTCGACATACCCGGTGGAGGGGCCGGATCCAAGCAGCGTCGGCGGCTACGACGGCCTCCGATACGTCGCCGACGGCTCGGTCGCACCCGCCCGCGAGCTGGAGGTGCTCGTCGAGGCTCCCACGGGGGGTGCGGACGGACTCGACACGCTGGCCGTCACGGTCGACCCGGAGACGGCGATCGACGCCGACGGCGGGACGGTGGCGATCGCCCTCGAGAACGGCGGCGGGTCGACGGTGACCGACCTGTCGATCGCCGCCCGCGGGGAGCAGGTTCGGACGATCCTCTACGACGAGGACGTCGTCCCGGAGCTTGCGCCCGGCGAGACCCACGTTCACTACGTCGACGCCGAGGGCGTCGAGGGCGGCCTCGACGTCGCGGTGGACGTCGACGGAACCGTCGGGGGTGTCGACCACGAGGAGACGTTTTTCATCGTCGGGTCGCCGGAGTCGGTCTCGATCGACCGCGAGACGGAGCGGAGCGGCCCGGACCACTCCCCGCGCGTCTCAACCGGCTTCTCGGTCGAGTGATCGCTCAGGGAGAGGAACCGCTCAGTACTCGATGGCGCCGGCGTACCGGTCCAACAGAAGGACGGCCGCCGCGCCGCCGACCGCCGCGAGGCCGAACCGCGGCGCGGCGGCACCCCACGAGGACCCCGTGTCCGCGAGGACGCGCCCCACCTCGACCAGCGGCGCGCGCAACGCGCCGACGATGAGGCTCACGAGGAAGGCGACGGTCGCCGCCCGGTAGGTCGCGAGCGCGCGGCGCACTGCATGCGCGACCGTGAAGAGGCCGACGACCCCGCCGCCGCAGAAGACGATCACGGGCGGCGCCGCCGCGAGCAGCGCGTCCGGGCTCCCGCCCGAAACCGCGCCGAGGACGGCGTCGATGAACGTCGAGAGGGCGTCGGTCATTCGCTCGTATTGGCCGAGAATGACGAGCACGAGCGACCCGGAGACGCCGGGCATCACCATCGCGCTCACCGCGAGGGCGCCGGCAAGGAAGACGACCGCGAGCCCGTCGCCGAGCGCGCCCGCGGCGTACCCCGAGACGAGGAAGGCCACGACGAAGCCGGCGACCGCGGCGGCCTTCCGGCCCGGCGTCGACAGGTCGACCTCGTGTCGGAGGACGACCGCGGAGGCGGCGATCAGCCCGAAGAAGAAGCCGAAGGTGACGACCGGTGCGGCCTCGAGCAGGTGCTCGACGACGCGCAGGACGGTCACGATCGCGGTTCCGATGCCCGCCCCGAGCACGAGGAGGAACGGGCCGTCCATCTCGAGGAACGCCGCGCGGGCGTCGGGCAGGTTTTTGGGGCGGATACCGACGAGGACGCGCCGGACGCGCCGGGGGTCGACAGCGGTCACCGCCGCGATGAGACGCTCGTATATCCCCGTGATCAGCGCGATCGTCCCGCCGGAGACGCCGGGGACCGCGTCGGCACATCCCATCGCGACTCCGCGCAGATAGACGCCGAGCCACTCGGGGACGACCGCCTCAGGGGCGTCGACCATCGGGAGTTAGGGAGTAGCTGTGCCGGAAACGGCCGTGGCCGGATCCGCGCCGGTCGCGATGACCGCCGGAGCGATCGCGTTCGTGGTTCCATCGTCGGTCGTGCCGTCGCCGGTCGAGTTCGTGGAACCGCCGTCGGTCGTGTTCGACCCGTCGGTGGCGGTCGAGTCGTCCGACGCGGTGTCGTTGTCGGTGGCGTTCCCGTCGTCGCCGCCGAGGAGCGACTCCTCCTCGAGTTCGACCGTCGCGGCCGAGTCGTTCTCGCCGACGACCTGGCCCTCGGTGACGGTCACGGTGCCGGTGTTGTAGGTGAGGCTGCCGTTGCTCGCGGTCGGCGCGGTGCCGACCTGGTAGGGGCCGGTCGCGCGGACGCTCACGTTGGTGTAGCCGTTCTCGGGGCCGTACTCGTCGTAGCCGGTGGTCGAGTAGGGGACGTGGAACGAGAACTCGCCGTTCTCGTCGGCGATGGCGAACTGCCGGTAGATGAACGTCTCGTTGGAGTGCGGATAGGTCATCTCGACGGCCGCCTCGACCTCCTGGCCGGGCTCGGCGCCGGAGCCCTCGATTGTCGCGCCGGGGACCTTCTCGAAGGTCTTCACCCAGTTGGCCCGGGTGGTACGCAGCTGCGTGTTGAAGGCCTGGCTGGCGTTCGACTCGGTCGCGTGGACCAGCCGGTAGTGTTCGAGGGCCTCGACGCGCTCGAGCGGCATCGATCCGATGCCGCCGATCTGCGCGGTGCCGCTCCGGTTCTCGACGAACGACTCCGCCTCCGCCATGGACCCGAATGCCTGGGCAACCGGTTCACCCTCGGCCTGCGGGACCGTCCGGATCGTGGTCCGGGAACCGTCGGCGGCCTCGACGGGCGTCTCGTCCCAGTTGAGCACGATCGGCTCGGGCTCTTTGGCGCTGCCGTGGTACTCGTAGAGCCGGACCATCAGGCTCTCGTAGTAGCGCTGCTCGCGCGTCTGTGTGGCGACGCGGAACCCGCCCTGCTGTGTCGGCCGGTAGATGGCGCCGAGGAAGTCGCGCTGGGTCGCGTTCCCGTCGTCGTAGAAGGTGACGGGCGCGGTGAACTTCGAGCTCGGGTGAACCATCTGCCAGTCGACCATCACGTAGCGGGTGTGCTCGCCCTCGGTGCTCTGGTCCGCGAGGACGCTCTGTGCGCGCTCCTCGCTGGGCGCGAGCAGGAAGTTCGCGGCCCGGCGGGCGTTCTGCTGGAACGGGTTCGCGTTGGGGATCCGATGAGCTCTGGTGGTTATCCAGTGGCCGTAGTCCCACCACGACTGCACGCCGTAGGCGCCCTCGGGGTACTCGAAGTCGCCGTCCGCGGGGCGCTCGTAGGTGCCCTGGTACTCCAGCGCGTTGTCGTGGCCCTCGAGCTCGCCCGGATGGGGCGTCTCCTCGTTCATCCACTGGAGGCTCTCGTCCCACTCGACGACGCTGCCGGGGCCGGTGTTCGCGCCGGCGGCCCACACCGGGGTGACCATCGCGACGAGCGGCGCGAACAGCACGAGCACGACCGCCCCGAGGATCATCACCTGCCAGCCCTGCACGGAGTCGGCGGCCTCGAGCACCGACTTTCCGCGCACGTCGAGCGCGCCGAGCACGAGCTGGAAGCCGTAGCCGGCGCCGACCGCGACGACGACCGCGAGGTAGTAGTTGAACCGGCCCTGCGTGAACGCCATCGAGAGGATGAACAGCCCCCAGACGACGAAGTAGAGCTCCTCGGCGTCGTAGCGCGCGAGGTAGGTCGCGCCCACGAGGAACGCCGTGGCCAGCGCCAGGCCGACGACCTGCCAGGAGAGCCCGACGAGGCCGCCGATCGCGTCGTAGACGCCCGGAATCACGTAGACGCTGCCGATCACGGCCGCCGCGGCGACGACGTAGCCCGTCTCCCGGGTGTCGTCGCTGCGGATCAGGGGGCGCGCGAGGACCACGAGGATCGCGATCAGCGCGAAGAAGAACGCGAAGCCGTACTGCGAGAGGACGAAGGGCGCAAAGTCCGACTGCATCAGGGGCGGCTGCGCCTCGCTGATTGTGCGCGTGGCTGCCGCGGTGGAGAAGGCGATCGTTCGAAGGAGGTTCGTGGCGATGGTGTTCCACGCCGCGGGAACCGCCACCGCGAGGACGCCGATCGAGGCGGCGATCAGTCCGCCGACGGCGGCGGGATAGGCACGCGGGTCGATGTCGCGGGCGTTCCACTGCCGTGCGAGGAACGCCAGAAACGCGCTGCCGGCGGCGGCGCCGAGCGGGAGGACGACCTGCAGGAGCGAGTAAGCGGTCGTCTCGAAGGACAGGCTATCGAGCGGAACCACCATCAGGAGGCCAGCGGCGGCCATCGAGACGGTCCCGACGAACGCGATCGGCTCGGGGCTGTCGCCGTGGACCACGTCGCTCGTGATCTTGATCACGAGGAAGATCCCGGTGAACCCGACGAGCATCACGCCGGGCTGCCAGGTGGCCATATATAAGGCGATCGCGAGGCCGGCGGCGGCGGCAACCCCAACCGGGCGTTTGAGTGCCTCCCAGTCCTGATCGACGACGAGCTCCCAGACGGGTTTATCTCGTTCGGCAACCCCGAGCGCGACGAAGAACGCGAGGACCGCGAGCGTGGAGAAGAAAACCTCGCCCGCATGGTGGTCCGGGAAGCCCACCAGCGTCTGGCTGAAGAAGGTCCCGGGAAGCAGTCCGAGGACGGCGACGGCCACGACCGCCGAGAGTCGGTCGACGAACCGCCGAGCGATGAAGTACACCGGGATCGCGACCGCGGTCCCGACGATCGGCGCGATCACGAGCATCGCCTGCATCAGTCCCTCCTCGCCGCCGCCGGTTATCGGCGAGGAGACGATCGCGAAGATGGCGATGAGATGGTCCCAGAGGGTTCCGAAGTGGCCCGCGTCGACCCCGTAGGGGAAGCCAGACCAGACTTCGTAGGAAAGCGTGCTCGGCCAGTGCTCGAGGAGATAGGACGTCTCGCGGAAGTGGTACCAGGCGTCGTTGCCGCGGAAGTAGGTTTGGCCGTCGACGATGAAGTTGTCGTACGCGCGGAGGCGCGAGTACAACATCACTGCGAGGACGACGACGATCGCGGGGACGTGATACCACCGCTCGAAGAGATCGAGGACGGAGGAATCCCCGAGACCGTCGGAATCGGTCTGATCGCTCATTGTGGGTTTCGACTCGGAAAACGCGCATAAGGCTTGTCATCTACGCTCTCGAACCTAATTTTCGGCGCATGATTGATCGACCCCCAGATTCCGTATACTCGTCCGGATCAGTACTCATTCCGGCAAAATTCGTTGTAACGATCGCCTCTGTTAGTCATCTGATGTGTGGGAGTCGAAACTTTGATGTCAAAATCGGATATCATCTTAGCGACATCACTCATTGATTCGATGCAGGCACAATATGTTCGAACGATACAAATATGTAGAATCTCCTTGATAGTCCGTTGGATGTCTACAGATCTTTCAAATCTCTCAATCGCTGTCGTCCACGAACATTACTACGAGCGGGGCGGTGCCGAGTACGTCGCAGAGACTATCGCTCGTACGTTCGACGCCCCAATCTATACTGGGTTCGTCAACGAGGAAGCTCTCCCACCCGAAGCGGAGCGCGAAGAGTTGGAATTTGTCGATTTGTTCGGTGAGCGGTATATAGCACCGTTGGTTCGTCGATTCTCTTGGCTTCGCGATTTTTACTACCAATTCGCGTGGCAACGTCTTCCCGAACTGACAGAGTACGATGTCATCATACAGAGCGGCAATAATCCGGGCTGGTATGTTCCTCCAGAAGAACAGACGGTCGTAAAGTACGTCCATACGACGCCACGAACCGCCTATGATCTATTTCATCAGCGTGCAGACAGCTTCGTGACGAAGCTATATGCTTACGCATCCCGCGTTTTGTACAACCCGAACATCCCCTATCCCGATATTTATGTCGCAAACAGCGAGTTGGTCGCACGACGGCTCACTCGATACTGGGGCGTCGAGAACCCGGAAGTTGTCTATCCGCCGACCGAGATACAGTCGTACACGAGTGGAGAACACAGAGACTTCTATCTGAGTTTCTCGCGACTGACCGCCGACAAGCGTTTCGATGAGATTATCGGAGCGTTTCGACATCACCCCGATAAACACCTCGTCATCGGGGGTTCCGGGCCGAAGGAGCAGGAACTCAAATCACTCGCTGAAGATATGGACAACGTCGAATTCCGTGGATATCTCGAGGAGAGCGAGAAGCGGGAACTCCTCGGTTCGGCGAACGCACTCGTCTACGCGGCCGTCAACGAGGACTTCGGGATGGTCCCAATCGAAGCCTACGCGAGTGGCACGCCCGTCATTGGAGTACGCGACGGCTACACAAAGTACCAGATTCGCGACGGCGTGACGGGCATCCTCTACGAGCGTGGAGTATCGTCACTAGCCGACGCTATCGAACAGTTCGACTCGGAAGGGGTGGAGGCTTCTGCGGAAGAACTGGTACAAGTTTCCCGAACGTATGGTCTCGAAAACTTCCGTGAGTCAATTCGAGAAACCGTCGAACGGGCCGTGGAGCAGTCCCGAATCGACGCAGGTCCGAAGATATGAGTGATAATTCGTTGCACGTCGCGCTCGTTACCCCATGGAATACTGGCGGTGGCATCGCGAACTACAGTGAACGCCTCCGAGACGGACTGGAATCCGTAGGCGTCAAGGTATCTGTCGTTCCGATACGCTACCCGGCGACTATGAACCCAATCAGGTTCGACGAGGCGTTCCAGTCGATTCCTTACGACGCCGACGTGATCCACGTCCAGTACGAAGCGGGCGTGTTCGGTCACTTCGGCGTGAGCGGTGTTTGCACTCCGTCGTTCTACGCACGGCTCGCGCGGCGCGACGAAGCCGTCGTAACGACGCTCCACGAAGTTCATCGCTCGTACCCCTCACAGGGTACCGTTGGCAACACCATCCTCATCAGTCGCGATTGGGGGGTCGAGCGACTCGTGCTCACGGTGTCGGATACAGTCGTTGTTCACACCGACGACGCAATCGACATTCTTCGGGAACGGCACGGCAACCGTGATTCGATTCGGAAACTTCGACATCCAGTCGACGACCCAGTCGCACTACCGCTCAACCGATCGACGGCCAGAGAGAAGATGAGCGTGACAGCAAACACCGTGTTGTCGACACTCGGGTGGGTGGAATCGAAGAAACGATACGAGGACGTGATCCGCGCACTACCGGAACTCAGGGACACGACGTACCTTATCGCGGGGGAGCCGCGTCACGACGCCGACGAAGAAGTCCTCGACGAGACGTTCAAGTTAGCCAAGCTACTCGATGTCCGTGACCGCGTTCAGCACGTGGGCTACGTCGCCGACGAAGACCTCCCCGCGTTGTTCGGAGCAACTGACCTCGCAGTCGCTCCTTACGAGCAAGTCACACAGAGTGGTGCGGTGAACACCGCACTTGCCTACCGCTGCCCGGTTCTAGCCACCGCACTACCCGCGTTCGAAGAGCTCGCTGCCGACTACGACTGCGTCCAAACCTACGACGAAACGGACGATATTACGAACCACATACGGGACGCAGTCGGTGACGAGACCAGAGACCGATTGCGCGAGTCTACGAAGCGGTATGTAAACACTGAAACGTGGACCGCCTTCGCTGCCGAAACAGAATCATTGTACGCTATGATGATCAATTCTCACTGAGGATCCGAATTCCTCACAGTGACCAATTTAATGTGTTCGCCATCTTCAACGTAGCCCCACGGTAATCATTTGTTATGTCCTCTGTTTACGTACTACGACAGTATCCAGCCGGTAGCCACGACGTGCCTATTCGTCGTGCAGCAGAAAGCATTGGGCTCAATGTGGAGACACACGAGTACGATCTCGACTCGAACTTCGACGGTATAATCGGAAATCTACAATTCCTCGGAGACGCCCTCCTGTGGTCACGCGACGAGCGAATCGTCCTCGGCGCCGAGCCGTTCGATCCACGTGTTCCGCTCTTCCAGTGGCTCGCCGATCGTCACGACGTTGTCCTCCACACTAGTTGGCCATACTGGAAAACCGACTTCATACCGCAACCACCACGATTCAACTGGCAACGACGACGTTGGCGATCTTTCCTCGATGATATCCGCGTCGTCGGTGTGACAGAGGCGGCGACCAAATCAGCTCGGGCGGCTGGAGCGAGCGACGCCGTCAACATCCCACACGCGGTCGATACCGACATCTATACTCCTGACGCTAGCACTCACAGGCGCGACGACTTGATCGTCCTGTTCGTTGGTCAGCTGGAACCACGCAAGGGCGTCAGAGAGCTTATTGACGTGATCCGGACGTGGAATGGACCGCCGGCCAGATTCTGGTTTGTCGGTGACGGTCCGCTCACCGGAAATATTCGGACTCTCGCGCATAACAAGGACAACGTAGAGTACTTCGGATACGTCTCTGAGGACGCTCAACTTGCGGATATCTATGCGAGTGCGGACGTTCTCACGCTACCTTCCTACCGGATCGACGACTGGGAAGAACTATTCGGTATCGTAGTCATCGAAGCATTCGCGTGCGGTCTTCCGGTGGTCGCGACTGACTGCGTCGGTCCGGCAGAAATAATTGACGAAGGTGAGACAGGGTACGTCGTCGGTCAACATAACACCGCGGCTCTCGAATCTCGCCTTAGCGAACTTCTCAGTTCACCTGACGACCGTGCTCAAATGAGTAAGCGGGCTCGAGAAGTCGCTGTCGAGCGGTACGACGACGATGAGGTATCTCGCCGATGGAAACGAGTACTCGGTCTGTAGTCCGTCAATCACAGGCCTAAGGGGTGAGTACTATATCTGTCTTCACTCTATGTAACCAAGTTCGCGAAGTCGTTCCTGAACCGCCTCGCTTTGCTCAGTTCTCTCCTCGCCTGCGCTGCCAGCCCGATACGCGTCGTGGTTCTCTCTCGGAGTCCCCACCATCGTTTCGAGGCGTTTCTTGTATGCTTCGACCACGTTCTGCTTGTCGGCTGCGAGGTCGGTAATCTCCCAGAAATCTGTCTGCATATCGTAGAGTTCGACCCGATCTGTCGCATCCCAAATGAGTTTGTAGGTATCGTCGACGAGCGCGACCTGATAGCTCGCCCACTCAGTCTCGCTGACGCCTTCAAACACCTCCCAAGGCTCATACGACAACTGCGTATCTATCCCGTAGTATTCGACGATCGCCTCACCGCTGGGTGAAAGCGTCTTTTCATCTCCCTCCGCTACCGACTGGAGATGAGAGCAGAGCTGGCGGAGCTCCGCGACCTCACCCTCAACTTCAACGTTTGTCCACGGATAGTCGATAATAAGTGGGACGTGACAGACATCGTTGTATACGCGACCTTGGTGGCCCCAAAGATCCGCATTTCCGAAGAAGTCGCCGTGGTCAGATAGAATAAGTAGCACCGTATCGTTACGGACTCCCTCGTCCCGGAGGAACACGTCGAACTCTCGAAGTTGGTCATCGAGGTACCGTATCTCCGCGTCATACAGCGCCTGCAGGATGATTCGGTCGCGATCCGTTATCTCGTCTAACCCGAAGCACGCACGCACTGACGAGTAGTCCAGAGCGTTCCGTATCTCGTCGAAGGATACGTCATCCGGCATAAACTCACGAATGTATCCGCGTGGCGGCCGGTACGGATCGTGTGTCTCTACGAAATTGGCGAATATGAAGAATGGTTCGTCCGCACTACGAACAATATCCCGTGCACTATCAAGCGCGGTACTCGCGCCGTCGTCCTGCCAGTATCCGTAATCCTTCCGCAGTTTCCGATACAACTGCGCGGCGCCGTTCACGAGACTCTTCGGCGACGGGTGGTGTGCTACAGTCTTCAAGAAGTACGTGTACTTCTCGCGTTCCGAATCGAATCCCTCCTTGTTCGCCTTCTCGGCCATTTGCTCGGCTACTGGATCCTCGTCGAACGGAAGGTCCCGTGAGGAAACGAACGGCACGTCTACGCTGTCGAACGCATCTGCCACCCCGAAATCACCGGATACAAGATGTGTTGACACCGCGTGTGTCGAGTATCCACGGTCATTCAAACCCTCGACGAGCGTGTTCTCTGTGATTCGCTTGTTCCAGTCGACCGCCCCGTGATCGCTGGGATACTGGCCCGTGAATATCGACCCGTACGACGGAAGACTGTAGATAGAGTTCGCGAACGCGCGGTCGTACCGGACACCGCTATCGGCGAGTGAGTCTATGAAAGGGCTCGTCTCACGGTCGTACCCATAACAAGAAAGATTCGATGCCCTCGCCGTGTCCAAGAGGATGAAAACGATGTTTGGTTTCATTAATTTCAATAGTAAACGTCAAGTTATTCAACGCTTCGACCATCATATTGAGTTACGGGTGGAAAGTGAGGCGTGTGATTTCTGGCATAGGCACCAAGAAATTACTCCGCCTCACCCTTCATTCTTAACTAAACACGACCCGCGTTCACTCTCAGGATTTATGTGACCGTAGCCGGTCTTTAGTGGCAATGGTAGAGGAGAGGATCTTAGAAATCGGTGCAGGACAATCACCGGATTCTCGCGCGACAGAAACATTAGACATTCGGGATGATCTCGAACACATCGACTACAGTGGTATCGATATCGGAGCCGACGAGTGGCCTGTCGGTAATGATTCAATCGATATGGTGATTGCGAATCATGTCGTTGAGCACGTATCACCGGAGTCGATCGGACACATCTTTGAGGAAGTTGATCGTGTCGTGCAAAAAGGTGGACGATTCCACGTTATTGTACCACATACTGGAACTTGGCAGGCGGCGACGGATCCTACCCATCAAGGTACCGGCGGATGGACACCTGATATTGTCGAGTATTTCACAGGAAATCTCGAGGAATATTTTCCTAAGTTAAAGTGGAATGTTAGTGCCAAGGCAAATCTGTCGTTTCCGCTGTTCCTGCGGGAACGACTCCGCCTGCACTTCACGATATCGAGCGGATCCATCTCGAGCGAAATCGTGAAGATTCCATTTGTTAGCGGCGAAGTGGAATTCTGGGCAACAATCCAGTAGTTGCGGACGTTGGTCATATCTCTATCGCATATATGTGTAGTTCAATACCATCAATATGAGCGTGGGGTACGTACAACAGGAGAGTTACTCGAACGCCTCCCGCAGCTCGGAGTCGACCTCCCACGTGCCGTCAGTCTTCCCACGCAGCAGTTCGACACTTGCCCGCAGCAGTGACACCTGTGTGTCGGAGATTGAGTAAAACGGCTGGAACGGCCCAAGTCTGTCGCTTTGGCCGAGGTACGCGAACACACACACAGCGGCAGGAAACGCGACCCCCACGACGCCGAACACTGATATGGCAGCTCCAATCCCGATCACGAGCGTCGCGGCGAGCAGCCAGGGTGAGACGATCATAAACCACCAGTTGAACGGGAGCACGACCTGCCCATATTTCCCGTACTTCCCGAGCGCATCGCGGTGCTGGACTAGTAGCCGAATCAGGCCCATCCCACGCCGATCCTTCTGCTTACGACGTTTCACGAAGTCCGAGAAGCTGGCTTCCATATACGTCACAGCGGGATCGAAAACCACGCGCCCACCCTGCCGGCGAATTTTCAGCGCGAGCTCGGTGTCGTCGGCCAGCGAGTTCGGGTCAATAGGAAGTAGAGCATCGTTCTTAAATGCGGAGAACGGGCCGTGGAAGATGAGAGTCGAGTCCAAATGAGACTCCAATTGCTGGATATGGCTCTGTACGCCTCGATAGCCAGATTCGACCTCGCTGCCGCCGAGCACTTCGACGTTCCGTCCAGTCACTGCATTGATATCATCATCGGCGAGATTCGCTGCGGCCTCTCGCAGTACATCCGGCGGAAGCTTCGAGTCGCAATCCGTCTTTACAACCACCTCCTTCGACGCGGCCGCGTAGGCGTCGTTGAGCGCTGGCGCGAGGCCACGGCGCTTGTCCTCCTCCAGCAACACCAACTCTGGCGCATCTAAGTCCTCGAAGTACTCCCGAATGATCCCCCGGGTGTCGTCTGTCGAGGAGTCGACGACCACCAGCTCCACTTTCTCCATCGGGTAGTCAAGTTTCAGAAGATCATCGAGTTTCGTTTCGACGATCTGTGCCTCGTTGTACGTCGGGAGGACAATACTCACGTCTGGCTCCCAGTCCTGCTTGTCCGCGGGTGACCCCGCCGGTTGAACCCACGCGTACAGCGCGAGGTAGCCCACGTAGGGTGTGGTAGTCACCACGAGGAGCGCGAGCGCAGCTACTACGAGCGCGTTCATACGGCAGCAATAGACACGTCGAGGTAAAAATCCCTCCGGCACCGGTCCGAAGCCAAACCGTTTGTGCTCCTCCATCCACGTCATATTGACCGACTACGAGAGCGTGTCCGCGTTCGTGCCACACAAACGAGGCCGTCAAGATCACCAACTGAGACAGGTCTCTACGACGCCAGCATCCAATATGTTTTCGCCGTTGACGGAACATCATCGCACGTCCACCGCGAACAGCGCCAGCGAATCGATGCCATCCGCGGGATTGACTCACTTGGACTTGCCCGCCGGCCACTCACCACTCGAGTCCAGTTCGACTGAGTCGAAGCTCGGAATAGCATCGCGATCGTGGTATCGACGAAGTGTGCTCGTGATCGTAGCCAGTAGCCAATTCGAACCGAAGCGATAATCCTCTTCCCTTGATGACCAACATCTATGCAGAACCAGCGCGTCCTCGTCACGGGCGGCGCGGGCTTCATCGGGTCGAACCTCGCCAACCGTCTCGCCGAGAACAACGACGTGATCGCGGTCGACGACATCTACCTCGGCACCCCCGAGAACCTCGATTCCGACGTCGAGTTCGTCGAGGCTTCGGTCCTCGACGATGACTATCCCGCGGACGTCGACGTCCTCTTCCACCTCGCCGCGCTCTCCTCGCGGAATATGCACGAGGAGAATCCCCAGCGCGGCTGCCGGGTCAACGTTGAGGGATTCGTCAACGCCGTCGAGCGCGCCCGCACGGAAGGGTGTGAGACCGTTGTCTACGCCTCCACCTCCTCGATCTACGGGAGCCGAACCGAGCCCTCGCCCGAGAGTATGGACGTCGAGGCAGAGACCGCCTATGAGGCCTCGAAACTCGCCCGCGAGCGCTACGCGGAGTACTACGCCAACCACCACGGGATGAATATGGCCGGCCTCCGGTTCTTCTCGGTCTACCAAGGCTTCGGCGGCAACGAGGCACACAAGGGCGAGTACGCAAACACGGTCGCGCAGTTCGCGGACGCCATCGCGAACGGCGAGACTCCGAAGCTGTTCGGCGACGGCACCCAGACGCGTGACTTCACGCACGTCTCGGACGTCGCTCGTGCCTGTGAGCTTGCGGCCGACCACGAGCTCACGGGGGTCTACAACGTCGGCACAGAGGAGGCCTACTCGTTCAACGAGATGGTCGCGATGATCAACGACGCGCTGGGAACCGACATCGATCCGGAATACATCGAATGTCCCTTCGACGACTACGTTCACGACACGATGGCGGACTACTCGAAATTCCGCCAGGCCACCGGCTGGGAGCCCGAGATCGACTTCGAGGAGGGCGTCGGGTTGGTGTGTGAACCGTACCTGACCGAGGAGTGAGAGAACACGGTCGCGATCGACCGTCCTCGATCGTCGAAGAAACGCCGATCAGTCGAACAGAACGAGCCCCAACTTCTCACAGGCGGGACAAACCAGGGCGTCCCGTCCCTTGTGCTCGTCGGTCTCGAAGGGACAGTCACAGCGCGGACACTGTACGTTCGGGAGGGCGCTCACCGTCGTCATCACGCGTCCTTTCGATGGGGATTATGTATGTCTTGTGACTGCAAAGCACTGTGGTATCGGATCGGAAACGCCGGTTGTGGGTACCCATACCCGTCCGGCAGTTCTCGAACAACGGCTTAATGTCGTGTCCGGCCATCCACCCCACACGAAATGCGAATCGGCCAAACCTCGTTCGTCTACTTCCTCTCGAAGATCGTCGTCTCGGCGACGGGGTTCCTGGCGACACTCTATTTCGCGCGTGTCCTCGGTGCGGGGACGCTCGGCGTCTATTTCCTCATCCTTGCGCTCGTCTCTTGGCTGAAACTGGCCGGAGAGATGGGCGTCGGCGGCGCCCTCTCGAAGCGGATCAGCGAAGGTGACGGCTCGGGTGGATACCTGGTGACCGGTGCGCTCGTCATCGGGGCGCTTACCGTCATTCTGTTGGCCGGGATCTGGGTGCTTCAGGGACGGATCGAGGCCTACGTCGGCCATCCCGACGCACCACTTATCCTGGCCCTTCTCGTCCTCGTCGAACTCCTCAACGGCTACACGTCCGCGATCCTGAAGGGACAACGATTGGTACAGTACATCGCCGGTATCTCGACGGTTCGAACGGTGGTCCGGGTCATTCTACAGGTTGGGGCCGTCTACCTGGGCTACGAACTGCTCGGCCTCGTCGGCGGGTTGGCGGTCGGGATACTGATCGCGTCCCTCCTCGGCCTCACGATCGTGTACCGGTCGCTCGAGGAACGACCTTCCCTCAACGACTGGAGCTACCGACACGTCGAGCGCCTCCTCTCGTACGCGAAATACTCCTGGCTCGGCGGCGTCAGGGGGCGCTCGTTCAACTGGGTCGACGTCGTCGTGCTCGGACTGTTCGTCCCCTCGAACCTGATCGGGATCTACACGATCGCGTGGAACATCGCGTCGTTTCTCAACGTCTTCGGGACGTCGATCCGGACGTCGATGTTCCCGGAGATCAGCAAGCTCGCCGCCGAGGACGACACCGACCAGATCCGGAGTCTGGTCTCGGACATGCTCGCGTTCGGCGGACTCATCCTGATCCCGGGACTCGTCGGTGGCGTCCTGATCGGCGATCGGCTGCTCCGGATCTACGGGTCGGAGTTCGTGCAGGGCACGGCGGTGTTGGGGCTGCTCATCCTCTCGGTCCACATCTACGACTACCAGATGCAGTTCACCAACGCCCTCAACGCGATCGACCGCCCCGACCTCTCGTTCCGGGTGAACGCGGTCTTCATCGGCGGGAACGCGGCGCTCAACCTCGTGTTGGTGTCCCAGTACGGCTGGGTCGGCGCCGCGGTCGCGACCGTCGTCTCGGCGACGGTCGGCCTGGTCGGGGCCGCCCACTACCTCCGGCAGCAGATCGACGTCGCGGTCCCGATCGGGACGATCCTCCGCCAGTGGGCGGCGGCCGGGTGTATGGGAGTGGTGGTGTCGGGGATCCTTCGCGCCGATTCGGTATACGGGATTTTCTCGAGAAACGATGTCTCGGTCATCGTGGTAGCAGGAACGGGCGCTGCCGTCTACTTCGTGGTGTTGTACGCCATCTCGTCCCGGTTCCGAACGGTCATCCGGAACAACTCGCCGGTCGAGATCCCGATCTGAAACGACACTCCCGAGCGGACGAATCCCGTCGAATGGCCCGTTCCGAACCGACAGTCTCTCCGAGGTGCAATCACGCCGAAGATCCGGTCGATACCTCATTCGGCTCCCGTCGCCGCAACGGAACAGACCTTTCCCATCCCGTGTATATCGGCCAAGTATGACGCGGTCTCGCCTTCGTGACCTCCCCGCTCGGGCGTGGCGCCAAGTCCGATCGGACCTCCGCGAGGACCCCTCCCTCCCGTACGTTCTCCTGCTTGCGGTCGTGCTCTGCGGGTTCTGGATCCACCACCGCGTGCCGAACTTCGCGACGCGCGACGAGAAGAGCCGGATCCTCGACGTGCTCGTGGCCTACGGGCGCGTCCTCGATGAGCCGACCGCCGAGTCGCTGCGGGAGGGCGTCGCGTGGAGCCGCGTTCCCTTCGGCGCGACGTTCCACCTCTACGCCGTGGTGCTGTTGCCGGTCGTGCTCGCGGCGTGGCTGCTCGGCGACCTCGGGTCGATCGCCGGCCTCGGCTTCCCGAGCGACGAGTTCGGCTTCTATGCTGCCTGGCAGTCGGTGCCGGAGTGGATCTGGACCTGGTCAATCCTCCTCGTCAGGCTCGCGAACGTCGCGTTCGCGGTCGCGTGCGTCTACCTCACCTACCGGATCGGGACGACTGCACACGGTCGGATCGCCGGAAACCTCTCGGCACTCCTGTTGACCCTCACGTTCGGCTTCCTCACGATCGCCCACGAGGGCGGCGAGGACATGCCCGCGCTCTTCTTCGTCCTGCTCGCGCTGTATCTGGGGCTGCGCTACGTCCGGACCGACGACCGCACCCTGTTCGTCCTCGCGGGCGCCGCCGGCGGGGTCGCGATCGCGTTCAAGCTCACCGCGGCACCGGTCGTCCTCGTGGTCGGCGCCGCGTACCTGCTCCGGGCACGATACGTCGCTGACTCCGGTGGCAGCGACGGCGGCGATGACTCCGGTGGCGACGACAGCGGTGACTCCGGCGGCTCCGACGGCGACTGGCGGGAGGTCCTGTGGCGCCCACGTCTGTTCGTCGGCGGCGCGCTCGCGGGCGCCGGCTGCATCCTCCTCGGCTTCCCGACCGCCCTCGTCGGGGAGATCGGGCTTGTGGTCGATCGGATCGCCGTCGGATCGACCGCGCGGGCGACTCACACCACCGGCCCCGACGCGCCCATCTGGTGGTGGTTCCTGCGAGGGTACTTGAGCGGACTCTCGCTCCCGCTGTTCCTTGGGGGCCTCCTCGGGGTTCTCGCAAGCGTCGCCTCGCTCCGAACCCGGCGCGAGGGCGTCGACGCGACCGCCCTGGTGCTCGCCGCGCTGGTCGGCTATCTCCTCCTCTTTTCGGGGTGGCACGACTTCCGCGTCCATCACCTGCTGCCGACGTTCCCGCTGATCGCGCTCCTGCTCGGCGAGCGCCTTCACGCCCTGCGCGAGGCCCGGCCGTCGATCGCTCGTCCCCTGATCGCGGTCCTGCTGATCACGAGCGGCGCCTACGCGGGCGTCGGCGTCGCGGGATACGCGGACATGCCTCGTGACAACGCCGAGGACTGGCTGGTCGCGGAGGCCGGGGCGAACGACACCGTCGAGACCTACCGCGTCGACTTCCAGGACACCGCGGTTCCCTACGGGATGCGGGTGAATCACGTCGGGCTCTCCGAGGAGGAGGCGGTGCACTGTCCGGCCTACATCCAGCTCGGCTACCGAGATCTGCTGTTCTTAAGCGAGGGAACCTACTACCGCAACGACGGGCACACCGGGGCCTACGTCGAGGACCTGCTCGGTGGCGAGACGAACTACGCGATCGCCGCCGAGTTCGGGCCACGTCCGCCGGGCTTCATCCCGGACCGCGCGACGCCCGGGTCAGCCACCGACCTGCTCCGGTACGGCGTCGTTCCCCAGACGGACCAGTACGCGGACGAACAGGAGCTGCGGGCGAACCAGTACACCCTGATCCTCGAACGGACCGGCGAGTGCGAGAGCACCCGGAACCCGCCGCTGTGAGACGCGGGGCGGCTCGCTTGAGGCGACGGGCGCTGCCCGACGGGGCGCTCACTCCCCGGTCGTCAGCGCCTCCCGATCCAGCGACGCCGCGGGATACCACCCGGCCAGCGCGGGGAGGTAGACGCCGAGGAACCGGTCTAAAAGCACCACGGACGCCGCGATCCCCTCAGGAACGCCCAGCGCGACGAACACCACGGTCGTCGTCGCCTCGGTGACGCCGATCCCGCCGGGCGTCAGGGGGAGCAGCGTCACGCTGTAGGCCGCGACCAGGTAGAGGGGCAGGAGGAGGGCCGGCTCGAAGGGCGCGCCGAACGCCGCCAGCAGCACCAGCACGCGGCCCCCGGGCGCGACGACGGCGAAGGCGGTCCAGCCGAGGGCGTACTTCGCCCAGAGACCGGGATCGACCGCGAGCCGGCGGAAGGAGGTGCTGGCGGCGGCGGTGAACTCGCGCAGCCCCCCGACGCGGTCGGCGGCCGCGGCTCCCACGCGTGGAATCCGACCGACGAGCGCCTCGAGCACATCGACGAGCCGGTCGAGCAGGGGGAGGTTGATCCCGGCGAGCAACACCGCTCCGCCGGCCGCGAGGTAGAGCCCGGTCGAGAGCGCGAGCAGCAGGAGGATCCCGCCCGGGAGCCGGGGGGCCGCGGCGACCACGCCGACCGCGGCGACGGCGCCGTACAGCACGGCGTAGATCCCGGTGTGGACGCCCGCGACGGAGGCGCCGTCGGCGTACGCCATCCCGGTCCGGCTCCGGAGGACGAAGGGCGCGGCCACGCGTCCCGAGAGCCGCGAGGGGAGCAGCTGGTTGAGGAAGTACACCGCGAGGTCGACGCTGGCTGCCGCGCGGAACGACCCCGCGCCGACGCGGGCCATCAGCACCTGCCAGGAGTACACGCGGCCGAGGAGGCCGAGGACCGAGACCGCGACGATCGTCGCGAGCGCCCCCGAGCCGAGTCCGCCGAGGTGACCGAGGACCGTCCCGAACTCGATCTGCGACAGCACCCACGCCAGCGCGACGAGCCCCAGCCCGTACTGCAACGCGGCGATCGCCAGATCCCGGCGGGAGCGATCGAACACGTCAGGCCACCTCGTTCGGGTCCCTCTCACGGTCGGCATCGAAACCGGCGTCCGCGAGCACGTCACGGATCGTGACGAACTCGAAGTCGGTCCCGAGGATCCGGTCGACGGCCCGGCGCATCCAGTCGCCGGTCCGAACCGTGACGCGCGCCGGCACCCCGTCGACGTCCGGCAGGTCGACGAGTTCCCACGGATGGACGTACAACACCGGAGCGATCCCGCGCCGGGCAAGAAGGCGCATCCCCCAGATCGTGTACCGGACCCCGAAGAACCGGAGCCACGTGCCGGTCAGCGGCAGGCCGATCCCCGGGAACACCGCGGTCGGGACCTCCGTGATCCCGCCGGGCGCGTCGGGGTCGACGGCGGTCGCGATCGCGGGGCGATGGAGATCGTACTCGCCGCCGTACCAGCCGGGGATCCACCGACAGGAGACCACACTCGCGTCGTAGTCGTACCCGGCCGCCGCGAGCTGGTTGAAATGATCCGGGCCGAAATCGAACGCCGGGGCACGAAACCCGGAGACGTCGGTCCCCGTCACGGCCTCGAGACGCTCCTTCGACCGGGCGATCTCTTCGCGCCGCCGATCGGGGGACAGGTCCGTCAGCAGGCGGTGCGTGTGGGTGTGGGACCCGATTTCGTGACCGGCGTCGGCGAACGCGGCGACCGCGTCGGGGTGCTCGTCGGCGATCTCGGAGACCACGAACGCGGTCGTCGCGGCGTCGTGGCGCGTGAACGCCTCCTGGAGGAATCGTGCGCCCGCCAGTCCCAGGCTCGGATCGGCAAGCGCTCCGGCGGCATTTCGGAACGCGGGCGTGTGTCTGAACAGTTCGACGTCGATCGAGAGGACCGCGCGATCGTGGGCGTCCGCGCCATCGTGGAGGTCCGCGCCATCGCTGCTCGCGTCATCGTCGTCCCGTCCGCCGGTGCGACGATCACTCATGGTCGCCGTTGTTTCCGTCCCGGTCGTCCATCTCGGCGTCGAGGAGGCTCAGCCGTTCGTTCAGTCGCGAGACGCGGTCGTAGAGCGTCCCGATCCGGTTCAGGAGATAGATGACGAGCGCGAACAGCGTGAGGTTCGAGACGACGAGGATCGCCCGCGCTCGCAGCTCGAGTCCCAGCAGTCGCGCGACGGCGTCGAAGGCGGTCGGGAACGCCGCGACGAAGACGAGGCCACTCCCCACGATCACCGAGAGGACGAACACCGCGACTGCCTCCCGGCCCGTCCTGACGAGGTAGTAGCCGTTCGCGAGGAACAGCAGGCCGACGACCAGCGCCACGACGTTAACGAGCGAGTAGTCGAAGGTGAAGCCGATCATGGGTGGGTATGGACGGTGCGGGCGGTCATACGTGAATATAGACGGTGCGGGCGGTCATACGTGAATATTGGCGATGCAGAGCTGTCATATGTGGATCACCGGAACAGCAGGACGCGCAACACGACATCGATCATCCGGAGCGGATAGAGGACGAACGTGTCGAACGAGAACTGTGAATCGCCCTGCTCGCGGATCGGCATCGCGACCGAGACCTCCGTGATCCGCTGGTCCCGTTTGGCCGCGTCGAGCGTCTGTTCGACCGCCCAGTGTCGGTCCGAGCGGTGGAGGATCTCCCGCAGGGCGCCGACGCGATACACCCGGAACCCGCTGGTCACGTCGGTGATGTCGACGCCGCCGAGGACGTTCACGACCGACGTGAAGAAGCTGATCCCGAGCCGCCGGACGGCGCCGTACTCCTCGAAGCTTTCGTTGAGGTAGCGGCTCGCGATCACCATATCGTGATCCGCAGCCGCCTCCAACAGTCGGGGGATGTGGGTGGGATCGTGTTGCCCGTCCCCGTCGATCTGCAGGACGAACTCGTAGTCGTTGCGGATCGCGTACTGGTAGCCGGTCCTGACGGCGCCGCCGACGCCCGTGTTGAACACGTGTTCGATGACGGTCGCACCGTGGTCGCGAGCGATCGCGGCGGTCGCGTCGCTGGAGCCGTCGTCGACGACGACGACCTCCTCGACGTGTTCGCGCGTGCCCTCGATGACCGGACCGATGGTCTCGGCTTCGTCGTAGGCGGGGAGAACGGCGACGGTTCGCACTGGTGGAGGGAATCGGCGGGCCCCACTTAGGGATATCGCTCCGGCACGGACCGCAGGCAGGGAACCGACCGGAGCGGGACGCGTGAGGACGTGCGGGGCCCGTGAGGACGTGCGGGACGCGTGAGGACGACGACGAAAGCGACTTGTGAGTCGATCGAGTGGGCGGATCCATGAGCAGAACGGTCGTCGTCGGACTCGACGGGAGCAACTGGGACCTGCTGGAGCCGTGGATCGACGGCGGCGATCTCCCGAACCTCGCCGCGCTGCGCGAGGAGAGCGCGTACGCCGAGACGGAGAGTTGCCTCCCGCCGGTCACCTTTCCGAACTGGAAGTGCTACTCGGCGGGGAAGAACCCCGGCAAGCTCGGCGTCTTCTGGTTCGAGCGAGTCGACCTCGAGGCGGGCACGATCGACGTCACGAACGGCGGCGACTTCGAGACCCCCGAGATCTGGGACTACCTCACCGACGAGGGGAAACGCGCCGGCGTGGTCAACATGCCGACGATGTATCCGCCCCGCGACATCGACGGTCCCATCGTCGCGGGCGGCCCGGACGCCGTCGAGGGGGAGTACCGGTCGATCGACGGCGGCTACGCCACGCCCGACGGGCTCGCCGAGGAGCTCGAGGAGCGCTTCGACTACCGGGTTCATCCCGACCCGCTCCTCTCCTCGAACGAGGAGACGGGCGCCGAGGTCGACGCCATCCTCGAGCTGCTGGACACACGCCTCGAGGTCGCGACCACGCTCCTCGAGGAGGAGGACCTCGAGTTCGTCCACGTCACCCTCTTCTACCTCAACGTCCTCCAGCACTTCTTCTGGAACGACGAGCCGACGAAACGCGCCTACGAGGTCGTCGACGAGTGGGTCGGCCGGATCGCCGATATGGAGGACACGAACCTCGTGTTGATGTCCGACCACGGCTGCGGGCCGACCACGACCGAGTTCTACATCAACGAGTGGCTGGCCGAGAACGGCTACCAGGCCCGGGAACGCACCGTCGACGGCGCCCTCCAGCGCGTCGGCCTCGACCGGGAGCACGCCCTCGCGGTCGCCAAGCGGCTTGGCGCGGTCGACCTCCTGGCGACCCTCGTCCCCGAGCGGATCCAGAAGCTCGTCCCGCAGAGCGCCGGGCTCAAACGCGACCGAAAGCTCGACGCCGTCGACCTCGATCGAACGCGGGCAGTCGCCAGCGGGCAGGGACCGATCTACCTGAACCCGGCCTTCGACCGCGAGGCGGTTCGTGAGGAACTGATCGCCGATCTCGAAGCCGTCACGGACGAGCACGGCCCGATCTTCGACGGCGTCTACCGCGCCGAGGAAGTCTACGAGGGACGGTTCCTCGACGAGCCCGGCGCACCCGACGTCGTCGTCGACCAGCGCGACGGCGTCCACGTCAACGACGGCATCGGCGGCGGCACGGTCCGATCCGGACCGGACCGCTGGCGGGCGGAGAACACCCGCAACGGGCTCTTTCTGGCGTCGGGACCGGACTTCGAGGCGGCCGGGCGACTGGACCGGATCAGCATCCTGGATATGGCGCCAACCCTGTTGACGGCCGCCGGCTGTGCGGTTCCCTCGGATATGGACGGGGAGGTGCTACCGATCGTCGCCGGCGACTCCGAACCGGAGACGCGCGAGCCGATCGCCTGGGACCGCGCCAGCGGCGAGGACGTGACGGCAGGGGTCGAAGACCGGCTCACGCAGCTCGGGTATATGGAGTGATCCGCTCCGGGCATTCGGAGGCCGAAGTCGATGGATCACCTCGTGTCCACAGGGACGAGTTCGAACGCGACGGTTACTCGACCGTGACGCTCTTCGCCAGGTTCCGCGGCTTGTCGATCGGGCGTCCGTTGTCGTTCGCGACGTGGTAGGCGAACAGCTGGAGGTGGACGTTCGCGACGAGCGGCTCGAAGGTTCCGACGTCGGGCACCGGGAGGGAGACGTCCAGGGTGTCGTACTCGTCGGCGGCGGACACACAGCCGATCGCGGGCGCGCCGCGTGTTTGTGCCTCGGTGACGTTGTTCATCGTCTCCGACGCCCGCCCGCCCGCGGTCAGCACGGCGAGGACGGGCGTGTCGGCGGTCACGAGCGCGAGCGGGCCGTGTTTGAGCTCGCCGGCGGCGAAGCCCTCGGCGTGGTCGTAGGAGATCTCCTTGAGCTTCAACGCGCCCTCGAGGGCGACGGGAACGCCGAGATCCCGGCCGACGAAGAAGAACGCCTCGCCGTCGCCGTACTCGCTGGCGGCCGCACGAACCCGGTCCTCGGCGTCGAGCACCTGCTGGACCGCGCCGGGCAGCCCGCGGAGGTCCTCAAGGACGGACCGCGCGTCGGCCGCGGCGAGGGCGCCGCGCTCCCGGCCGATGGCCACCGCGAGCATCGACAGCGTCGCCACCTGGGAGGCGAACGTCTTCGTCGCCGCGACGCCGATCTCCGGGCCCGCGCGGATGAAGGCGGTGTCGTCGACCTCGCGGGTGACGGTGCTGCCGAGGGTGTTCGTCACCGCGACCGTCCTGGCGCCGGCGGCGTTCGCGCGCCGGATCGCGCCGAGCGTGTCCGCGGTCTCCCCGCTCTGGGTGACCGCGACGACGAGCGTTCGGTCGGGGCTCCGCCCGGCGCCGAAATCGTACTCGCTGGCGATCTCGACGGTCGCGCGCACGCCGGCGAGGTCCTCGAAGAGCCGCGCCGCGTACCGGCCCGCGTAGTTCGAGGTTCCGCAGGCGACGATCTGGATCTCCTCGAGATCGGCGAGAAAGCCCGGGGGGAACGAGACGTCGAGGTCGACGCGTCCCCGGTCGATGTCGATCCGTCCCGAGATCGTCTGCCGGAGCGCCGAGGGCTGCTCGTGGATCTCCTTGCGCATGTAGTGCTCGTAGCCGGCCTTCTCGGCCGCGTCGGCCTCCCACTCGACCGTCTCGACGCCGCGGTCGACCGGTTCGGATCCGGCGGCGTCGCCGGCAGCGAACACCTCGACGTCGCCGTCGGCCGAGAGGTCCGCCACGTCGCCGTCCTCGAGGTAGGTCACCTCGCGGGTGCGGTCGAGGAAGGCGGTCACGTCGCTGGCGACGAAGGCCGCGTCCTCGCCGTGGCCGATCACGAGCGGGCTGCCGTCCCTGGCGGCGACGATCCGGTCGGCCTCCCGGTCGACGACGCAGACCGCGTAACTCCCCTCGAGCCGGTCGATCACGCGCTCGAGCGCGGCACGGAGGTCCGGGACCGCCTCGTCAGCGCGCGCCGCCTCGAGGAGATGCGGAACGACCTCGGTGTCGGTGTCGCTCGTGAACTCGTGGGCGTCGAGCTCCGCGCGCAGCTCCTCGTGGTTCTCGATGATCCCGTTGTGGACGACCGCGATCGAGTCCGTACAGTCGGTGTGGGGATGCGCGTTCGCGTCGGTCGGCGGGCCGTGGGTGCTCCAGCGCGTGTGCCCGATCCCGCAGGTGGCATCGGGCGCGTCGGGGACGGTCAGGTTCGAGACCTCCCCCGAACGCTTTGCCACCGTGAGGCCACCGCCGTCGTTCACGAGCGCGATCCCCGCGGAGTCGTAGCCGCGGTACTCCAGGTTCTCGAGCCCCTGATAAACGATCGGGGCCGCCGCCTCGTCGCCGACGTAGCCGATGATCCCGCACATCGTTACCCCCTCCGAACGACCGCGTCCGGCTCGATCGTCCCGCTCACGACAGCTCCCGGATCGATCCGCGAGGCGTCCCCGAGGACCGTGCCGGGGACGAGCGTCGCGCCGCCGCCGACGGTCGCGTTGTCCCCCACGACGCCGCCGAGCGTGACGTCCGCGTGGACCGTCCCGTCGACGACCACGGTCGCCCGGCCGCCCGCGATCGTGGCGTTGGCGCCGACGCGTGCGTTTCCGGCGACGACCGCGTCGCGAACCACCGCGCCGGCCTCGATGACCGCGTCCGGGAACACGACCGACCCCTCCACGACCGCGTTCGGGCCCACGGTGACGTTCTCGCCGAGGGCGGTTCCGCCGCCGACGACCGCGTTCCGGCCGAGGCGGACGTCCGCACCCACGACCACGTCGTCGGCGACTCCGGGGGTGGACTCGGCGTCCGCCGCCGCTGTCTGCCCGCTCGCGTCGTCCGCCGGCCGCTCGTCGGCACCGACGAGGGAGGCGTTGACCCGGCACAGGTCCCAGAGGTACGAGACGTCGAGCCATCGCCCGCGGTAGCCGATCGCCGTGATCGAGTTCTCGTCCGCGATCCGGTCGAGCGTGTCGGTGAGCGCGAGTTCGCCCGTGGGCGAGGTTTCACGGATCGCGTCGAAGACGTCCGCCGTGAAGCCGTAGACGCCCGCGTTGATACGGCTCGTGGTGACGGGAGCCTCGGGCTTCTCTGCGATCCCGGTGACGCGGTCCGCGCCGTCGAGGGTGACGACGCCGTACTCGCGGGGCTGGTCGACGTCGGTCACCGTCATCACGGGCGCGTCCCCGTCGCGGGTCGCCTCGCGGACGCGGTTGACGACGTCGGCATCGACGATCCGGTCGCCGTTCAGCACGACGAACCGGTCGCCGACGGCGGGCTCGGCCTGGAGGAGGGCGTGGCCGGTGCCGAGCTGGTTGGCCTGTTCGACGTATTCGACGTCCACGCCCCAGTCGTCGCCGTCGCCGAAGTGGTTCCGGATGCGCTCCTGGCGGTACCCCACCACCAGCACGATCCGGTCGATGCCGGCGCCGCGGATCGCGTCGATCACGTACTCGAGGATCGGTCGGGTGGCCACGGGCAGCATCGGCTTCGGCCGCCGATTCGTGAGCGGCTCCAGGCGCCGCCCCTCGCCGGCCGCCAACACCACGGCGGTCACGGAGTCGTCGGTCATACCGGAGGGAGGCGACCTCGCGGCATAAATCCTCACGACTCGGACGCCCTCGCCGCGTATGCCGGGACGCCCCCCGTCTCCGGGAGCGTCCCGTCCGTCACGAACGCGGTCGATCGCGAATCATCGTCGATCGCGAATCATCGCCGAGCGTGGCCTACCGCCTATCGCGAGTCACGGTCTCGCCGGGGGCGGTGGTCTCCTCGACGCCGAACACGACGCCGGCGTTCAGGTTCGTGTCGATCCCGGTCTTGACGCCCTCGCCGAGGACGACGCCGAACTTCCGCCGGCCGGTGTCGACGCGCTCGCCCTTGACGGTCATCCGAACCGTCGCGTCGTCGTGACGCAGGTTCGCGACGACCGTTCCGGCGCCGAAGTTCACCTGCCGGTCGATCACGGAGTCGCCGACGTACGAGAGGTGGCCGATCGCGGTGTCGGCCATCACCACCGAGTTCTTCACCTCGACCGCGTGGCCGATACGGGCGTCGGGTCCGATCACGGTCGACCCGCGGACGTAGGCGTTCGGGCCGACCTCGGCGCCGGACCGGACGATCGCCGGCCCCTCGATCGTCACGCCCGAGCGGACGCGGGCGCCGGCCTCGACGACGACTGCCCCCTCGAGGGTCGCGTCGGCAGCCACCTCGCCGTCGACGCGACCCTCAAGGTCCTCGAGAACCGCCTCGGTGGCCTCGAGCAGCTCCCAGGGGCGCCCGACGTCGAGCCACCGGCCGTCGTACTCGACGACCGAGATCGCGGTCCCGCCCGCGAGCAGGCGCTCGAGCGTCTCGGTCAGCTCGAACTCGCCGCGCTCGCTCTCGCCGGTCGCCTCGAGCGCGTCGAAGGCGTCCGCCTCGAAGGCGTAACAGCCCACGTTCGCCAGGTTCGTCGGCGGGTCGGCCGGCTTCTCGACGATCGTCTCGAGGGTCGGGTGCTCGGATCCGGCGTTCCCGTCGGTCGCGGCGGTCGCGGCGGCGTCGGTCGCGGCGGCGTCGGTCGCGGCGGCGTCGGTCGTGGCGTCGGCCGCCGCACCGCCGTCCGCCAGGGAGACCACGCCGTACGATCGCGGGTCCTCGACCTCGGTGACCGCGATCGCGGTCCCGTCCGCCTCGGCCAGGGATCGGGGGAGCGACTCCTCGATCACCACGTCGCCGTTGACGACGAGGAAGTCGTCGTCGACGACGTCCTTCGCCTGCAGGACCGCGTGCGCGGTGCCTGCCGGGTCAGCCTGCTCGACGTAGTTGACGGGCGCGCCCGCGTAGCTGTCGCCGATCGCGTCCTCGATGGCCGCCCCGCGGTAGCCGGTCACGATCACGAACTCGTCGACGACCGGCCGACAGGCGTCCAACACGCCCGCAAGCAGCGACCGATCGCCGACCGGGAGCAAGGGCTTTGGACGCCGGTCGGTCAGTGGTCGCATTCGAGTCCCGCGGCCGGCCGCAAGCACGACGCCGTACATATCCGACTGCGAGAACGGGGGAGGGTTTAGTCGCTACGGTGGGAGCCGCGACCGGTGTGTGATACGTGCGAACGACCTACATATAGCCGAGGTCGCGCAGGCGCTCCATCAGGTCCTCCTTGTCCTGGGCGCGGCCCGCGCGCTCGGTCGTGTTCTCCAGGTCCTGCAGCCAGGCGGGCTCGCCGGTCGTCTTCTCGGTGGAGACCTCGCTGCCCAGCGACCGGAAGCCGGCGAAGTACTTCGGCGAGATGGGCACGTCGTCCTGCTCGATCCCGTCCGGGAGGTCCGCGGCGGACTCGGGCACGTAGCCGTCCTCCGGGAAGCCCTCGACGGAGTCGGGCACGACGTAGTACCAGAACGCGTCCCAGACGTCGCGCTCGGCGAACTGGAGGATGGGTTGGATCCGGTCGTGGGGCGGGTAGATGTCGGGGTCGTGGCGCGGCGAGAAGAACGTCTCGTCGGCGCGGGCCTCCTGTTCGTCCCAGCGGACGCCGGAGATGACGCCGTCGATGCCGTGCTCCTCGAGGGCGTTGTTGAGCGCGACCGTCTTCAGCAGGTGGTTGCCGACGTAGGTGTCGAGCAGGAACGGGAACTCGTCCTCCTCGTACTCGAGGATGTCGCGAACGTGGTGCTGGTTCTGCTCGTTCAGCGCCGCGATCGGGACGTCGTCGCCGGGCTCGAGGCCGTTCGCGTCGACGTACTCGCCGACGTCCTCGTTGCGCGCGTAGACGACGTCGATGTCCCACTCGTCGGCCCAGTACTCGACGAAGTCGGTGATCTCGTCGAAGTGCTGGAAGTGGTCGATGAAGACCGCCGTCGGCTTCTCGTAGCCGTACTCCTCGGCGACCTCGTTGATGAAATAGAGCGTCAGCGTGGAGTCCTTGCCGCCGGTCCACATCACGGCGGGGTTCTCGTACTGCTCGAGGCCTCGCTTGGTCACCTCGATCGCCTTCTCGATCTTGTGCTGCAGCGACGGGTAGTCATCGGGCGACTCCCCTTCGCCGTCATCGTACTCGACGTCGACGTCCTCCGGAAACTCCGACGACATACCGGAACGGTACCAGCGGGGACGTATCAGCCTTTCCACCTGGTTTCGTGGGGTCCGGCAGCCCGGGTCGTGTACACGGGAGCGGGTCGCCGGTCGCTCGACGGCCCCGGCGCGTCCGACCTGCCGGCAGCACGCGTGGCGTATCCGAAGGGCTAACCCCGACGAGCCGCCCCTGTCCGATATGGGTCTGTTCGACAAGCTTCGCGGCGGCTCCGACGATCGCGTCGTCTTCCTCGGGATCGACGGGGTCCCCTACGAGTTGATCGACGATCACCCGGACGTCTTCGAGAACCTCCACGCCATCGCCGAGGAGGGCGCGTCGGGGCAGATCGAGAGCATCGTCCCGCCGGAGTCGAGCGCGTGCTGGCCGAGCCTCACCACCGGCCAGAACCCCGGGAATACCGGGGTGTACGGTTTCCAGGACCGCGAGCGGGGCTCCTACGACACCTACGTTCCGATGGGGAGCCACGTCGAGGCGACCCGGCTGTGGGACCTCGCGACCGAGGACGGCCTGGACGCGACCGTCCTGAACGTGCCCGTGACGTTCCCGCCCTCGAGCCGGATCCAGCGGCAGGTCTCGGGCTTCCTCTCGCCGTCGATCGAGAAGGCCGCGAGCGACGACGAGGTCCGCCGGACGCTCGAGCGGTACGACTACGCGATCGACGCCGACGCGAAGCTCGGCCACGACGACGACAAGACCGCCTTCATCGAGAACGCCCACGACACCCTCGAGGGGCGGCGGAGGGTCTTCGAACACTACGTCGACGAGGACGACTGGGACCTCTTCTTCGGGGTCTTCATGACGCCCGACCGGGTCAACCACTTCCTGTTCGGCGACTACGCGACCGACGGCGAGTACGCCGCGGCGTTCCTGGAGTTCTACCGCGAGCTCGACGCCGCGATCGGCGCGATCCGCGACCGACTCGACGACGACACCGAGCTCGTGGTCGCCTCCGACCACGGCTTCACCCGCGAGGAGTACGAGGTGGACATCAACCGATGGCTCGAGGCGGAAGGCTGGCTCTCGTACGCGGCGGACGCCGACGATCCGGACGGGCTCGCGGACATCGCGGACGACGCGCGCGCCTACTCGCTCATCCCCGGCCGGCTGTTCCTCAACCTCGAGGGGCGCGAGCCCCGCGGCAGCGTCGCCGAGGCCGACTACGAGGACGTCCGCGAGGAGCTGATCGCCGACCTCGAGTCCCTGGAGGGCCCCGACGGCCGGCCCGTCTGCGACCGGATCGTGACGGGCGAGGACGCCTTCTCGGGCGACCACACCGAGATCGCGCCCGACCTCGTGGTCGTCCCCGCGGACGGGTTCGATTTAAAAGCCGGCTTCGGGAGCGACACGGACGTCTTCAGCACGGGCCCCCGAAACGGGATGCACAAGTTCGGCAACGCCAGCCTGTTCACGACCGACGCGGACGTGACGGTCGGCGACGACGTGAACCTCTTCGACGTCGCCCCGACCATCCTCGACCAGCTCGACGTCGACGCCGACCGCTCGGCCTTCGACGGCGAGTCGCTGCGCGCGGACTGACCGGCGACCGGCAGCGAGTGGTGGCGCGGGTGGTGGGGTTGCTGCCGGTGATTGCGGCCATCGTGGTGGCCATTAAGCTGGATGACGGCGGATCGATTCTTTATAAGCAAGAACGGACTGCCGTGTTCGGGGAGACGTTCGAGGTGTCTGAGTTTCGAACGATGGTGCCCGAGGGCGAATCCGCGGAGCCCGTCGACGATGAGGAGAACGACCGGATCACGGACGTCGGGCGGTTCCTTCGGCGGACGCACCTCGACGAGATCCCGCAGCTCTGGTCGATCCTCGTCGGCGATATGAGCGTGGTCGGGCCGCGGGCGGTCTGGACCGAGGAGGAGTCGCTGTTGGAGGCACAGGCTCGGTCGTGGCAGCAGCGCTGGTTCGTGAAGCCCGGCTTGACGGGACTGGCACAGGTGAACGACGTGATGAGCACCGATCCGCGCGAGAAGTTGCGGTACGACCTGCAGTACGTGCGGAAGCAGTCGTTCGAGTACGATATGAAGCTGATTATGCGGCAGATCTGGAAGGTCGGTTGGGATGTCGTGGCGACGGTTCGATGAATCGCCTCGGGGTCACGCTCCAGGGCGTTCTCCTCGGCCGGGAACTCGAGAGCGGCTTTGCGGAGGGCATCGAGTTGGTCCGTGAACCGTCTCTCGGGGAGTAGCCAACGACACCCGCAACGCACGCGGCTTCTCAGGATCCATCACCCTCTTCGACGACCCACACTCCACCGTGTCACGTGCTCCTCGTCGATCGTCACCGCTGGTGGAGCCAGTAATAGGGAACCGTCCTCTCAGTCCACGGTTTGTGGCGCGACGCGGTCCACGAGGCCATCAAAATCGTCGTCGAAGCTCATCACGGCGTCGATATCGTGCCGTCGGCAGAGCGCGATCGTCGTCGCGTCCGTGAAACTCAACGCCCGATCGTCGTACCGCTCGAAGACGTCGACCGCGTCCTCGAAGACCGCCCGTGAAACGTGCAGAACGTCGTATACGTCCGGGTACGATTCCGCGCCGCGGAGTTTCGCTCCGAGGTGTTTCGCCGGCGTGAACGACCCGCCCCGTTTCAGCGTGAGCGTCACCGCCTCGTCATAGATGTAGTCGCTGATGTACGGCTGTCCGAACGCACCGTCAAACACCGCCTCCAGCGCGGTGGTCGCTGCCCTGTGTCGCGATGCGTCGAGGTCGTGGTCCGCGTACAGCACGTCGGTATCGAGGCAGATCGTCATCCGTAAAGCACGTCGTCGACGTCCCGCTCCTCGGTGTCCACGCCGGAGTGAAACCGGTTGCGCTCCATCGCCTCCTTTTCGGCGGCGGTGAGGGGAACCGATGACTCCCGGAAGGAGTCGATCACGTCCTCACGCGACTCGTACGCCTCATCGATGAGCCGCGTCAACAGCTCCTGCTGTGTGACGTTGTGGCCCGTTTCCAGCCGGATCTCCGCCTGCAACTCCTCCAGGCGGGATTTGGCGTCGTCGTGTACTTTAACTGCTGTCGTCATATCCGTGAGTTACGTCCGTTACGTGGTAAACGCTTCCACCAGTCGAGACCCGCCGCGTGGAACCGACGTCGTGGTCTAGGCGAGGAGGTGGCTCCGGTCCGGAATCGACGTACTAGCGTCTTCCCCGTCGATCGACAGCCTCGCCATTTGCACGCGGACACACCACCGTTTCACGTGAAGAATCGCGTTTCACGGGCTGGGATGGGCGAATCGCCGCGGAGACACACCACCGGTTCACGTGAAGCGGCGTCGATCGCGGTGGGTTTTCGTCGACAACGATCGGAGGGGACACACGCGTTCCGGGCGTGAACGCGATCCAGGACTTCGGGAACCACCCTCACCCCACCGCTTCCGCTGTTGGCGCACGAACACGGAGAGGGGAGGGGGACGAACCGTCTCGTGACGGTTCCCCGTGGGCAGTGGGCCGTTCGTCTCCGAACGGTTCGTCCGATACGCACGGTCCCACCCCACCGCTTCCGCTGTTAGCGAGGCGGATTCGTCCATCAGCGGAACCAGTGGGGTGCGTCGAGAAGCGGATGGGTACGAGATATGGTACTGCTAACAGCGGAAGCGATGGGGTGGGTGTACCGTCCCTCCACACATAGCCTTCAGCGTGATCCGTTGGCTGAGATCTCTCCGAGTCGGACGTCAGTGGATATCCCGTCGAGGCTGACGTCGTTTCCAGCAACCGTTCGTGGGTGCGGGTTCGATGCGGTTGCCACAACCACCGTTTCCAGTGAACACGATGGTCCATCGAGCGATCCCGGGACGACGCGCCTTTAGTCCCCGTTCCGTTCGAAGCTTCACGTGAAGCGGTGGTGTGTCTCCGCGGCGATTCGCCCATCTCAGCCCGTGAACCGCGGTTTTTCACGTGAAGTAGTGGTGTGTCTCCCTAGACGATCATCGTTGATCAGAACCCACGTGATCGACGAGGCTTCACGTGAAGCGGTGGTGTGTCCGTGTCCGATCGACATCGATGGGAGCGGACGCTGGCAGTGCTGCGGTGACGGGATGGTCGATCCGACACGGAACGCGTAACCGGTGGGATGTGTCCCCGGGCAGTGTCCGATTCCGGTAGCCCTTTACTCGCGAATGCTGCTTCATCAGATATGAATGGGAAACGGGTCCTCGTCACCGGCGGGGCGGGATTCATCGGGTCGAACCTCGCGAACCACCTTGCGGGCGAGAACGACGTCGTCGCGATCGACGATCTGTATCTCGGGACGCCGGAGAACCTCGCGGCGGACGTCGAGTTCCACGAGACGAGCGTGCTCGATGACGACCTGCCGACCGCGGACGTCGACGTCGTCTACCACCTCGCGGCGTTGTCCTCCTACACGATGCACGAGGAGGATCCGGCCGAGGGCGCACGCGTCAACGTCGAGGGGTTCGTGAACACGGTCGAGCAGGCTCGCGAGGATGGGTGTGAGACGGTCGTCTACGCGTCGACGTCCTCGATCTACGGCGACCGGACCGAGCCCTCGCCGGAAACGATGGCCGTGGAGGCCCGGACGGGCTACGAAGCGTCGAAACTCGCCCGGGAGCGGTACGCCGAGTACTTCCACAACCACTACGGGATGCAGCTGGCCGGGCTGCGGTTCTTCTCGGTGTATCAGGGGTTCGGCGGCAACGAGGAACACAAGGGCGAGTACGCGAACACGGTCGCGCAGTTCGCGGACGCCATCGCGAACGGCGAGCGCCCGGAGCTGTTCGGCGACGGGTCACAGACGCGGGACTTCACCCACGTCGACGACGTGGTTCAGGCCTGCGAGCTCGCCGCCGAGCACCGGTTGCAGGGGATCTACAACGTCGGGACCGGCGAGAGCTACTCGTTCAACGAGATGGTCGCGCTGATCAACGAGGCGTTGGGGACCGACGTCGAGCCGAAATACATCGAGAATCCCCTCGACGTGTACGTCCACGACACGATGGCGGAGACGGAGCGGATCGAGGAGGCAACCGGCTGGGAGCCCGAGATCGGGTTCGAGGAGGGGGTTGAGAAGGTGTGTGAGGGGTACAGTCAATATTAGATCAACTAGATAGCGTTACTCTAGGTCACTAACAAAAATTTGAGATCTTGTGTAGCAATTGTTGATTTCACAGGGTTGCGTTGACCGTGTGTTTGAGTGCTTCTCGTTCCGGTTTGCGGTAGATTTCTTGCCTGAGCTAAAACACGCGGAAGTATTCGTGAGTTCCGTATAATCGTCCTGATATGTGCAGTATAAAACAAATTGCTTTGTTGAATTATAGCCTCTGAGTCGGGGAGAATCCGAGGCCATCTTGAAACCACCATCATCAGTGTTTCACGAGTTGAATAAATACTGATCAGCCGTAGAAACACCGCTATTCAACACAGCACAACAAATTGTATGTAATTCGCCAATTCCAACGCCCTATGGAGATTCAATAGAGCCAATCACATCGACCGCACTAGATACGTTCCGATCCGTCGAGTGCTTCGAGAGTGTCTTGGTCGCAGTTCGGACACATTGGGGCTGCCTAGGTGACATTGAGCCGCCGCTCACCGATGGCGTTAAGCAGATCCAGCTGGAATCCTATTATGCCTAGTCCTGCAAAATCAGCAAGTCTCTCACCGAGGGGGGCGTTCAGTACATATATCCGTTGTTCTTTCGGCGAGGGACGTTGATCCTGTGATCAGTAGCCAGTTCCGCTACGCTACAGCAGAGCGTCACGGCAAAACGTCTCGAAATCTGGAACTGATCCGGCGTCCATCGACGGGCCACTCCGAATCAATCGCTTCCATTGGTTTTATTACACGGTTTCGACAAGGTATATTGAGAATTTATGTCGGATATGACGATCTCCGCTCTAGTTCCCACCTACGCCGGCGACGATGCTAATGAGCTACAGCAGGCCGTCAAAAGCTTGCTTGATCAAACACGACAACCAGATGAACTCGTCGTCGTTGAGGATGGTCCCCTTTCTGATGATTTGATAGAAACCCTCGACCAACTTAAGGACAGGTCTAACGTTCCGTTTGTCCAGGAACAACTGTCTGATAACATCGGACAGGGTGGTGCACGGCGGGCAGGCGTTGTAAGAGCGTCTGGCGATCTGATTGCGTTTCACGATGCAGACGATCTCGCTGTCCCGCGACGGCTAGAAAAGTCACTCACTGCGCTGCGGGAGACTGGTGCTGATCTCGTCGGTGGATACATTGAGGAGTTCGAAGACGATCCAAGCGAACCACACGCACTCCGTAAAGTTCCCTGTGATCCCGAGGGAGTACGCGAGTACGCAAAAACCCGGTCGCCCATTAATCAGACGACTGTCCTCGCCAAGCGCGATGCGGTTCTCGAAGCTGGGAACTACCGTGCAGTCAATCGTATGGAAGACTACGAGCTATGGATCAGGATGCTCGTCGCCGGCTACGAACTACGGAATATCCCGGAAGTACTGGCGAAGGTCAGAGCCGGCAAGTCGATGTTCGGCCGGCGTGGTGGCCTGGAATACGCCAGAGAGGAGGTCCGTATACAGCGATATATGCTAGAACTCGACTTCATTTCGCGCCGTCAGGCCGTATTTAATGCCCTCACGAGAGGTGGCGTACGCCTGTTGCCAAATTTCGTTCGAGGCTGGATTTACCGGACGCTGTTACGGAAATAGGAGAGTAGAGGGCGGGTACTAGAATCCAATCAGTACCATAACCGACCATAATTCCGTTTCAGATATTGCTCTGTCCGGGAATTGATCGGCGATCGGTTTGTTGAGCGCGCTATCTTTATGCCGCGACGGATGCCAAGTACGTATTCGTGAATATTATTATTTTGAATTGATTGAGTGAAAAAATATAACAGCCACACAAAAAGGTAGGTAGGTAAATACTTTACTGGAAGGTGTTTGTATGCAATGAATATTCGATTTGCAACACGGTAGTACGTTTCTGTATGTCCAGTCGTCTCTGTCGAAATAACGGGTTGCTGTGGACGGTGGTGGACAATGACTTCTGGGTTGTATAGAATATTAAATCCCTCGTCGATAGCTCGGTAGGACAAATCCAACTCCTCAGACCCATACATAAATTTGTCAACATACGCACCACACGTCTCGATCACGTCACGTTTGATCGCGTGACCTGCCCCGATATAGTACGAAACCGGAAACTTAGTATTGAGGTTCGTCCTGTCCACCGCATTCTTCGGGAGGGGAACGCGAATCTTCTCGTTTTGCTCTCCGGGATTGTCTACGACACGGAATGCCTGTATTCCAATTCGGTCCTCAAAGGCATCAAGGATCGAACTGAGTGCACTTTTATCGGGGAAATACGCATCATCGTCGAGGAAAACCAGTACATCACCTCGGGCGTTCTCAATCAACCAGTTCCGGCTGCCTGCGACACCTCGGAAATCCATCTTATGTGTACAGGTAACCCGATGATTCTCTGTGAGGTCCGCAATTCTATCGCAAGAATCTATTTCTTCAGAGCTATCCAGAATGAGGAGCTCGAAGTCTGGATGGTTTTGGTCGAGAATGCTTTCAACGCAAGTCCGAAGTCTTTCTGGACGATTACTCGTCGCTACCAACACAGAGACAGCTGGCTGATCCACACCGAAATCTGGAAGTACATCTATAATAAATTCGTTGGTATGCTATTCGAAGGGTCTAGAAGTAATATGATGAAACGTCTGGGGTGATTATGTACTCACTATCTCAGTTAAAAGAAGGACTTCGACATCCAGCACTGTTCTTTCGAGAGTTGAATCGGTACTATCATACACGGATGTATACTCGTCAATACAATACAGCAGGTATCGATCTGTTCTCTGAAGATTGGGACACGTGTGTCATTCTGGATGCTTGCCGGTATGACGTATTTGAGGCACACTCAAATATTGAGGGACGGTTGGAATATCGCCAATCACAGGCTTCTTCTACCGTCGATTTTCTCAAATCAAATTTCGGAGACCGTGACCTAAAGGATACCGTATACGTGACCGCCAACCCACAGTTGTATCGATACCGCGACAAAATTAATACGGATCTACATACAGTGGTCCACATCTGGGAGGACGATGGTTGGGATGAGAAATCAGGAACGGTACTCCCCGAAACTGTGACAAAATACGCGATCGAGGCTGCTGAGACATATCCAAAGAAACGACTGGTGGTCCATTATATGCAACCACACTATCCGTTCGTTTATGGAGATGCCGAATTCGGAAGAGACCATCTGCAGAAGAGAGATCCCGATGAGGCGAACCCCTGGTATAAGAAGTTGTATGGGGAGTTGGATATTACAAGAGATCGGCTGTGGACAGCATACGTAGAGAACCTAAAAGGTGCCCTCCCCCACGTAAAAAAGTTTCTTTCGCAGACTAAAGGAAGAACGATAGTCACTGCTGATCACGGAAATATGTTCGGTGAGCAGTCTTTCCCTATCCCGATCCGGGAGTGGGGTCACCCCCATACCACGTTCACAGAGGAACTTGTGAAAGTCCCGTGGCTCGTAGTTGAGGATGGATCCAGACGCGAGATCGTTCCGGAGGAGAGCAACGCATCCCCCGACGTGGATAGCAATGTGAGCGACCGACTACAGCAACTAGGCTATCGGAGTTGATCCAATTCACTGAGAAAGGGTTTTGTGGTACACATCTAGAACTCCCTCGGCAGTTTGCTCCCACGAAAACTCATTCGCTCTATCTCGGGCCCGTTTGGCAAGTTCGATTCGTTTAGCGTCGTCGGTGAGGAGTTCGTCAGTCGCTCTCGCCACCGCATTCGGGCGGAGCGGATCTCCTACGAGTACGGCGCCATCATCAACAATTTCCGGGACAGCGAACCGATCAGATGTGACGACTGGGCATCCACAGGCCATCGCTTCTAGATTGGTAAGCCCGAATGTTTCATGGAGCGTTGGGTTCACAAGCGCTTTTGCCCCACTGTAGAGCATCGGGAGATGTTTCTCCGGAACGAATCCAAGGTCGGTCACGGCTGACCTGATCCCCAAAGTCAGAATGGTTTCATCCATTTCTGACTCGTGCCAGCCGCCACCCGCCAGCACAAGTGTGAGATTCGGGTGCGATCGCCTGAGTTGTGCGAACGCCCGCAAAAGTGTGTCCCTATTCTTCTTCCGCATATAATTGTTAACGTTCAGAAGATACGGGCCAGTGATCCCGTACGTAGCTTCGAGTTCCGACAGTGGGTTCGCGACGGGCCGATACAACTCGTCAACGCCAGAGTAGACGGTGGTAAGTTTTTCTGGTGGGATCGAAAGCGCATCTTCGATGTTTGCTGCGAGCGTCTCAGACACCGTGATGTACGAGTCAATTTGGTCAAGCAAACCTAGGAGTCCGTACATTTTCAGTACTGGTTTACTGATATACCGGAATTTCCATGGTGCATACTCCGGTAGCATAAATGCGAGGTCTCCGTGAATTGTTACAACAGTCTTCACTGATAATCCGAAGACGAGTGGTCGTCTGTATGGGATGTAGTTATAGTGGAGTAAATCGAGATCGAGACCCGCAATTCCACGCTCAAACGCACACGGCTTTCGTGACAGGATGATCTCCGTTGCCCGGTCGTAAAGCTCCCTATCTGACTCCTCGTAATGTATGAGTGAGAGGTTTAGATCTGGACTCTCCAGATCAAGGAGAGAGTGGCAGAGGTTCTCAAGGTAGACGTTGGGCCCGGAGGGGCCGAAGTCAAGTGGTGCAGTGACGATGCCGACATCCATTTGTGTAGCGTAGTCTGCGCTACTGAGTTGAATAAATGTAGCGCTCTTGTGAAGCAGATTGCAAATGTCGGCTGCTGGATTACGTCGATTTCTCAACTTTATGATTGCTAATGCCATCACGGCTAAAGACGTGGACATCAACGTTATCAACGCCGCTACAACTTCCAAGCGGGGTTGGAGAGTACGAATTGGATGGTGATCTAGCGGACTCATCATAGCGAAAGGACACAACCGTAACAGTAATCGCCAACTTAAACAGTTCAACGCTGGTCTCGGTGTGGCCATATAGGGATCTGATGAATCGCTGTAAGACGACGGGATAGGTCGCCAAATCAAAGGAAGTGAAGCGGGAAATCGGCGATGCCTATGTCGAAGATCTCCCGCTTCACGAGCAAGGCGGTCACGTTAGCTAAAAATGCTGTTGGTGGCCGACTACGCCGTCGTTTCTCTCCACTGTCTCCGGATTTACCTAGAGAAATCCTACCGCAGGGCGCTTGGTCTCCTGAGCGAGATGCCATATGTATTGGCCGAGATCGGCTCGTCGTGTTAAGTTAAGGATGAGGCGGTCAGAGTTTCAGATTCCTATGGCCGAAACCGACCGCCTCAGAAAGTCTACCGAGTGGATCGACTTGGGTTTTGTGGAGCGAGAGCGGACACCCCGCGAGATCATTGAAAAGGGTATTCACCACCATCTTGCAGGACTCTCACTTTCGAATACAGTTGTTCTTCTTGAGGAGTTGGGTGTCGATCGGAGTAGAACAGCGGTCCATAACTGGGTTCAAAAGGCTGATCTACAGCCAGCTGGCGGTGAAAACTCGGATCGCGTTGCTGTTGATCAGAAGGCGATCCGGATCAATTCCGAACAGTACTGGCTGTACGCTGCCGTCGATCCCGAAACTAACAGAATCCTCCATTCTCGGCTGTTTCCAACGTATACGATTCCGATCGGTCGAAAGTTTCTGATCGAATTAGCCGAGAAACACGACGTTGAAGACGCGCTGTTTCTCGTCGATGACGCCGACGATCTCAAAGGAGCACTTCGACGTGAAAATCTCAGCTTCCGCGTCGAGATCCACGGCTTCAGAAATGCAGTTGAACGTGTCTTTCGTGAAATATAACGAAGAACATCTTCGTTTTCAAACTGTTTCAGCCACGTCGACCCACCGACCGCGGAAACGTGGTTACAAGCCCACGCCGTCTGGTGGAATTATGCTTAAGTTAACACCACGGATCGGCTTGGAAGAGGGCGATCTCTCTGATCACTCGACGTTGGTAAAGGCGTTTGATAGGTTCGAGATGAAGGTCTGGCGAGTGCTGCTGCGCCTCTCGGTGTTCACAAACGCAGAGTTTTTGTGCAGCCCACAAAATCGCTGTGCGATTTTGGGACGCAGCTGCACGACACTGCTGATCACGCCGCGATAGACGCGACGTTCTTCGACCGGATCACAAGATAGCTGCCCATCAACAATGTGTGAGACAAGAGCGAATGCGTTAATGACTGCTAGTCAGAGGTATCCGAGATCGCGTAGTTGTGCTTCAATCACCTTATCGTCAACGTCTTCTGTTTCAATAGGGCGATCGGACGTGATGGTCCGACGGGTCTGATAGGGGAGGATGAGCCACGGTACTATTCTCACCTTCGGGAGCCAACAGCCTGCCGGATGGAAATATGTCCTAAAAAAAGGACATATGCTATTTTCACCAAACAATTCTCCATGATCCGCGCTTACTACTGATTTTCCGTCAACTTGATCAAGCAACCGCTCAACCGAATCAAGGCAAATACATAAATTCTCCTCATAAGCTGTTTTTACTTTTGAATTGCTTATGAGATTTTGTTGGGCTGCTTTGAGCAATGTACTATAGTAATCGTTAGAACTTTCCGCTCAAAGATTGTTACTATACTCAATGGATCATCTCGACGAGATCTCCGTCGAAGAACTCCAAGACGCCCTCAACAATGTTGACGGAAACAAGCCGACTCAACGGTTGTTAGCTGCGATCGCGTACAAGGACGGTGTCACGCAGACCGAACTTGCAGAGTGGCATGACACCGGGCGAAGAACGATCTACAGCTGGTTGATGCGACTTGATACGGACGAACCGCTTGAGCAAGCTGTGTCTGATGCTCATCGATCTGGGAGAAAACGAAAGCTCTCAGAATCACAGCAAAAAGAGTTCGAACGAACTGTTCACGAACCGCCCGAGGAAGTTGGGATCGACGCGCCGGCGTGGACGCCGGCGCTCGTTCAGGAATTTCTCGAAGAAACCTACGGCGTCGAGTACTCTTCTCCGAGTTGTCGGCGGTTGCTGAAAGAAGCTGGACTCAGCTATCAAAAACCTCGACGTACAGCCGCTGAATCTGAGGAATCCGACCAAGAGGAGTTCCACGACGAGATCAAAAAAAGCGAGCGGAGATGGACGCCACAGTAGTCTGTATCGATCAGACGAAAAAATCTGTCCAGGTTGAGCCGCGTGCCGCGTGGTTTCCGCGCGGCACGCGGCCGAGCGTCGAACTCTCTGGCCAACGTGACTGGACGTGTCTACTCGGCGCAGTCACGGAAAACGGTGACTGCTTTTTCTCACGGTTCACCGAGTACGTCACCGCCGAGCACGCAAAACATTTCATTCTCGCGTTATGCAAAGAATTTGAAGAAGACTTGATCGTTGTGCTAGACGGAGCGCCGTACTTCCAGGCGTCGGCCGTCACGGATCTGGCGGCCCGTGACGACCTTGCCTTCGTCACGTTGCCTGCGTATTCGCCGGAACTCAATCCTGTCGAAGAGTGCTGGCGACAACTCCAGGATGCTCTGAGCAACCGATTCTTTGACTCGCTCGATGAACTCACGACGGCGATCGATACTGCTCTTGATCAACTGTCGCTTCCAAACGTGAGCAATTATTTCTAATGTTTACTATAATTGTAGTGCTAGTCTCTGATGTTGATTGGTTATACATCATTTTAATTGTTCTAAATTTAACACCGTGCTGTTCCCGAACCTCGTTCCTAAGTTTTGCAGCTAAGTCGCCAATATACGGTACGTGAGGCTGCATATAATGAACGATTAATCTTTTATTCGGATAATCCTCGTGTGCTTTGAGCGCAACATCAGTCACACGGTTAGGCATACGTCCTTCCATTCTCTTCTCATATGTATCATATGTTTTGATTATTTTGTAGAACGTCCCATCATCAATATCATTTGAATATACATTCGATGATACGTAGACTGTATCGTGAAACTCCCTCCCTGCGAAGTTGGATCTCATCCATTCCTCACTTTGAGACCCTTGAGAGACGACCTGTTGAAGATCTCCCTCAAACTGATTATATTCTGAAAATGTATCATATCTGCAAGCGTCTAAAATAACAAGTGTGTCCCAGTCTTCTTCCATAACCTCAATAGGATCACCAAATTGTTCGATAAGCGCATTCCGATAACGTTTCTTGAAATAATAGTTGCGAAAATTATCAGATATATAATTGACTTCTCTGGCAAATATTGACGGGTCTTTCAATCCTTTCACTAATTTTTTAATTGAATATCGTTCTGGTATGACCATAGTGGCTAGTTAGGCGGTAGGACAAAAAATATCTTATTTTACGCTTTTATGATACAGGTCGTGGTAACGACCTAGTAGTCTGGACTAACTCAATAGATTTCCCCATTCAACAGATCTCAGCCTTAATTTGGAGTATCACATTGCGGAATGCTATTACAGCAAGACGTGCGATAACTTTTCACCAAAATGGTGCGCCTAGCTACCGATCAAGAGCAGGAATTTGGACCAGTGCGAACCCGAAGGTGAGAGCGGGAATAACCGAAAACAAGGACAATCCGAACATCGCTAGCCCCTCGAATAGCATCTCGATAAGAACCATCGTCAGAATTGCGAACAGTGCTGTGCTGCGAACATCACGCAGGCCAGTGAGACAGTTCTGGTAAACTAGGGCTAAGAATCCGAAATGAACGATCCCGCCAACGACACCGCGAGTCAGAATGACATATAAGTATGTGCTGTGGATATTATTTGTCGTTTCTCCAGCTGGGAGGTATGGGGCAACCGTATTCCCGACCGGCTGAAAGCCGATGCCGAAAATTGGGTTTGCCCAAATGGCTTTCAGCGCTGCCGTCCACAATCTGATTCGGGCTGGAATGAGGTTGGGAATATCAATGTAATCCGGCAAATAGCCAAGTCCTATGGCAATTAGGTAGATGAAACCAAGGAACCCGGCCGTAATAAGTGTGTACACTCCCCAATAGTCAAAATAGTTATATAATAACACCAATCCAGCACCGATGGCGGTGGTTATGAGTGCACCCCGACTTGCACTAAAAATTACACCACCAATCAAGATCGTAAGCAAAAGCAAATCAGTTGCCTGACGACGACGGTAGTAGAACGATAAACCAGAGACAAACCCAAGTCCCGAAACAAATCCGAACGGATTGGGATTTGACAGAACCGATTTCACCGGCATAACCCGCACGTTGAGTAACGGGAGTTGTTTCGACACATCGTGAGGCGCTACGACGACGCCTACGAGGTGGTACTCACCCAAGAACAACGTCGGTAGTCCGAGAAGTGTTAGGATAACTGGAAACAGATACAGAACATACAGAAACTCGTCTAGGTCTATAGTCTGCGGGGCGATAAAAAGGAGAATAAATGAAGTCGCCAATAAAATTGGAATGCGACCCAACGTCCAGATGCTGAGTGGTGGGATTAGAGCGTGAAAGAGGTAGATCATCCAGAGGACTGCGTAGGCAACGAGCGCGTATCTGGGAATCCCGATAGAATCTGATTCCAGAACAGCGGCAGCACCAAATAGAAAGACAAGAGGAACAACTGTGATGACGTGGAAGACGGAGTTCGCCCCGGTCATATCTATCGTGCTTGAGATGATAACCAGCACGAACAGTGTAGTTGTCACTGAGAGTCGACGAACAGTAGTTTCTTTTGTGTGGATGGTTTTTGCCGTTTCGCTCATAACTACACTCGGTTGAATAGAATCAGTTAGCTATGACTATCATGGAATCATTTGAATATTTTTCGATACAGGTCGTGAGATAATTTGGCGGAACAAGATAATGATCGATATTGAGAGCGCTCAAATTCGCTTTGGTGAATAGCAGCTCTGAGTCGGGGTGGATCCGAGGCAATCTTGAGACCACTTCCATCCGAGTTTCATATGTGTGGTTAAACACTGACCAGCTGTAGAAACACTGTCATTCAACACAGCAGTGCTATCCGAAATTATAACTATAGTATATTCATCTGGTGGCATAGATTTCTGTTTTAGCCTTATTACCGTAGAATCACCGTAATTTATCGTTGATACCCTGGTCTGTGTCAAGTTATAGTTTGAAATTCTCTGGTACGAGACCAGCATATACTTCTATGATCTGATCTGCAAGATGTTCCCAGTCGAAGCGCTCGGATCGAGCGAGATCAAATCCAGCAGAGGCCAGGCGCTGTCGTTCCGTAGGTTGGTCGACAAGTGTATCCAGACTGTCTGCGAGATCCTGCGGTGTTGGTTGCCGCACGATAGTAGCTGTCTTACCATCGGTCACATACTCGGTGAAACAAGGCAGATCCGAGACAACAGCTACGTTCTCAAATGCAAGTGCGAGTTGGAGCGCACCGCTTGTCGTCCCTTCACGATATGGGAGTGCAACGATGTCAGCAAAGTAGAAATACATCCACAACTCGGCGTCTGGAATATATTTGAAATGTGTATTAACGTTCTCTGTGGTTCGTGCTCTCTGGGCATATGACTCGTCACCGTCATTAATAGGACCGACAATCCAAGGATCAAACCTTGTCTCTGTACATTCTAAAGCGTCTAGAAACGTTGCAATACCCTTGTGTTCTTTGACACCGAAAAACAGGATTACTGGATTCTCTGTTTCACCGTACGGCGACGGGGCCTTTTCTTCTATGTATCGTCGAAAACAAAGGTAGTTTCCATGGGGGATCACCGATATCGGCGTCCTGATACCGTCTTCAACCAGCTCTTGTCGTAATGCTTCTGTGTGTGTGACAAGATGGTTAACTAACTGGAAGTGCCTGTTCGCAATTGTCCTCGCAAGTGGACTGACATTACCTAGGCGACTGTCAGTTCGTTCATGAACCGTACGAACAACTGGTATGCGAAGAATCGTAAGAAGGATCGTGATATAGAGAGTGTACCACTGTGTCCGAATATGTGTGTTTATTTGTACGACATCAGGTCGGACACGGAGAAAGTACAGCAGTAATTGAATCTGCAACAGCAATGTCCGCACAACCATTACGACTTTGCTGTCGTTACCTGTATATACGAAGTGGGATTCTGTGACGTACTCGGGGAAATGTGACTCATCGTCCGACCCAGCATAGAATATGTCAATTGTCATTTCTGGGTTCGACTTATAGAGGCCACGAAGTTGGTTCAGTGCGTAGTGGTAATGACCAGCGTTCGTTCCGTAGGTGAAATAACACAGCCGCGGACCCTCTGACATATGTGATGTAATTTCTTGTGTGGAAAAGAATAATAACTTTGCTCTGATCGTGGCCGTCGCGCTAAGTCAGGAGTGAAGCGGTCGTTGGCTCGGGTGCCCTATACGAATTTGACTACCTCCAAAGTGAGATTGTATAGATATATTTGGGATTGGTGGAGCGGCAGAATTTTAGTTTCTAAGTGCTTTTACCGCTGTACCTTTTAGAATGCCAGCCACTATACCAGTACATGGATAAACAACGCATCGTATATCTCTGTAATATATTGATTTCCCTATGCTGTATAATATACGATAAATGAGAGTTGGGAGAGCGAGATGGAAGAAAAACCTAGTATGTATATACATTGAATTTCTGTGCCGATAGTATTCGAATTTCGTACATCCACTACCATTAATATCTCCCTTTTGTTTTGAAAAACGGCCGCTTGATCCACCATCCGTTGCTGATAAATGATAAATAACGGATTGAGGATGAAAATATATACGATGGCCCTCATCTCTTGCTCTAAACGAAAAGCTAAGTGATTCTCCCCAACCATCTCCTAATAAATTATTATCATACAGTGGAATATTTTCTAGTATGTCTTTTAATACGAATAATCCTGATTCGCGGACGAATGGAATATATCTCGATTTAGACACTTGTTCAAGATTATTAATAAAATCGTAATTCCAGAAATATTTTATCGCGATATTTGGTTCGGAACCATCTGAAATTGAAGATTTATTTTTGGAAGTTTCAATGACTTTTGACTGAATTATGTATTCACCATTATTTAATGAAGTAACAATTGGATTAATAAAATCATCATCCACTCTCATATCATCCTCCAAGAAACCAACCACTTTTCCAGATGACTTATCAACGCCAATTCTTTTTGCTTCCATTTGTCCATTACCGCCCCCTTGTATATATTCAGCAAAACTATTGGAAACTACTTCTCTGGTGTTATCGGTGGATCCATCATCAATAACAAGTACTTCTACCTCAGTAGTGTACGGTTTTATAGAATTTAAAAATTCTTCTAGATGACTATCCCTATTGTATGTAGGTATTACTAATGAAATGTCTGATTTCCCGAAAGTCTCAGTCACAATTATAAGTGTTTGACTACTATCTAAAATAACTTCCTATTTAGAAGAACTATCGCGTTTAGTTTGTAGCGGTGTGCCAGACGGCGGCGGTGTGTTCTAATGTTTCAGCTGCACGTTGGTGGACGGCTAAAACAGTTTGAGATGAAGTGGGTCGTTTTGTATTACGGAAGATGCGTTCGACGTTAATGTTATTTATATCATATTCGAACAAAAATCGAGGCCGTGTCGCCGGAGCGCGGTTTATAGCCAATTCGCATCATCAACGAGAAACAGCGCAGTACCAAGACGCGATGCATCTTGTGCGCCCGCCAAAATGCAGCTGCGTTCTGCGGACGTCGTCGACATCGTGTTTCTCACGAAGCTCTCGAAGGAAGATCTCAGTCAATGCAGTCGTATACGTGGAAAAGAGCCGAATATGAAGGATTGGTTTGTTGCCGGATCGACGGCCGCGTAAAGCCAAACACTGCTGATCAGTGATCCGAATCACGCTCTCGTCAACCGCAACCTGATCTGGACTGATTCCTCCTTCGAGTCGAAGATCGGCTTTCTGTACCCAAATGGACGGCTTTTCGGCTACGTGTGACAACCAGCCTCATCACGAATTAAACTGTATTCGAAAGTGAGAGACCAGCAACGTGGTGCTGCATACCGAGCTTCATCGCCCATCTAGTCCGCTTGCGCTCCACAACACCCAAATCGATCAGCCGCAACTATCGCTGAGGTGTGTGATTTCGAACATAGGGCACTCAGAAATCATCACGCTTCACTTTTCACTTAATTAACAACCAGCTAAACTCAGTCAATTACAAGGCGAAAGAACAATATCGGTCAACAATCTACGCTGTAAGAGCAATTAGCACTCAGCTACGTCTGGTAGTTCACACGATCCTTTTCAGTAACCCTTCTACTAATATGTTAGATAGATTCTAGTTCGTCTAGATCTACTCTTGGGTGTACTTCTAAGTTTCCTCCAACGGTAGAATTATATATGTGTTTTCCTTTCTCTTCAAGTATCCTTTTGGCCAAAATATGGGTTATGATCATTTGCTTATTTACGTGAGATAGTTCACCTCTTGGCATAATCTGATAACTTGACCCAAAATGATTAGAATCAGTATTTACGAAATATCCGGTATTATTTTCTATTTTTGTAGCTAACTTGCTATGTAAAACCTTATACAATAATAAGTTGATCACTGATTTCGCTAAGACACGATTAGTTGCACTAGAAGTTACAAATTTCCAACCATTAAATAGGGTGTGTCGAGGAGTCGCATAATGAGCAGGATCTAAGCCGTCATCAAACATCATATATGGTTTATGATCACTATAACCCAGATCAGTTCCAAGAAGATACATCTTACTAAAACCTAAATAATTGGCAATTTGAATTGCAGGATACATTGAATGCCAGAGATAGACTTGGTTAGAGATGTCGTCTGACCAAAAATTCAGCAATTCTTCAACATCGATTTTCTTAACATCTTCAATAGAAAGATCTTCAACAATTTTTCCACTGATGCGTGTTTCCGTTGGCTCAACCCAATCTAATCGGAATAATTTATCATTGGATTGTATATTATATGAATTACGTGATAGAGTAAAACAAAGTGTACCAATATCTAGATGCTTGGTTATCAATTCTGTACCCAGCTCTGGTACATTGAAATTCAGATAAATTGAAGGTCTCCAAGATGTTTGACTATATATTTTAGATATTCTGTTCATAGCTATTGAATGTTCACCTTCAATTCGGTGCAGTGGTGTTTTATCCAGACTAGGTCCGTTTCCTATGAGAAAAACCCGTTCACCCTCATACTTTCCATTTAGTGACTCCAAATCCATCTCGTAGGATTACCATATCTTAAGAAATAAAAACATAATGATTCCTTATGTACATACGCTTATCTCGATAGATCGTAATATATATGACAGTAGTTCAAGCGTTAGTCAAGATCGATGAAATAAGCACGATTTTCTACGGTACAAGTGCTGCTTCAAGCATCTTAGCTTTTCCTATTTTGATGTGTTGAAACACTCTAAACAATCTCTCGCTGTTTCGCCATATGTACGTCTATGAACCGCCCAGGAACCAATGACCGTTGTGAACGTGACTCGTGTGCGAGTTACTCTGACGCGCTACCGATGCCCCATCTTCGTTCGGTGAAATCCAGATCGAACAGCAGTACGGTCGGACTAGAAACGAAAGGCTAGCTGCTAGACATCTGGCATCCTCGATCACTTCGATCGCTAGAATGGCGCAAGCAAAACTGCTGTTGAATGGTTTGACGAGGAATTTCGAGAGTTCCTGAAGCAAAGATCCGAAAATCCAAGCAGACATAAATCCGCCTAAGCCGCCGCTGAACTCTCCGGTGGCGCAGATGCTGACTCGAATTTGCTGCCAGGTGGCTTTTCCATATATTTATGAAGATTAAGATAATTCTGTTATGATCCTCTGTTCACAATCTATACAATATTTGCATTTTTTGATGCCAATGATCTCATATTTTCTATTGGGATTTCATTATAGAATCCCCTCCTAATGCCATTCTCTACTGAATCGAGAATAGCATTCGTATTGGTACCAATATCATTTTCCGAATAGATTGGGTGGTTTGATCCAATGTGTTCTCTTAAGGCTTCGATTTTGAATGTATTTCCACTAAAATTAACAAGTTGTGATTTCCCTAATAATGCGAAGATACTTTCATGCCATCGCCCCCCAATATACACTTCTGAGTGGCCAAGGATGGATGCAGTTAAGTGGTGATTATTATTCGTTTTCAACAAACACGTCTCTGTATTCTCAGCAACATTTAACAGAAATGTTTCATCAGCACTTGATGCAGCTGTAAGCAGAATATTCATATCCGGAAATCGAGTTTTCATTTCGTTAACCAGTAATGCAAATTTTTTCGATTTCACATCAATAGATTGTTGAAGACCAGATCCGCCACCGACGCAGATATACGGTTTGGTGAAGTCAAATTTTGGATTTTTCTTATTGGGGTGCCAAAGTGATATAATATTCATATCGTTAAAATTATTAATATTTTTGCTTTGGATATCGTTATCCATTAACCAAGCCGCGTCAGCTGCTTGGGTACCATTTTTATGTTTGGACTGACTCTCATACTCTGTCATTGAGACTGGATCACGGAAAATAATTGAATTCATTAATGGATAAACTAAATTGACTATTGATCGAAAGCGATCCGTGTTGATTTCTAGTGTGTGGTTTATTATATGGGTCTTCATTCCTAACTTTTTTTTGGCAACATATGCCAAAAATAGTAATGACCAGGATCCATTACTATATTTGGTGACCCCACTATCATGAATACTTCCTTCCCCATTAATAATAATATGATCTATGTTTTCTGTGTTACCAAAATAATCATTTACAAGACCACTTTCTACAAATTTTTCAGCTCGATGTTCAAATTGGCTGGCAGTTTTTGGAAGTAGTTCAAATAGGTGATGGCCATTCCTACTAGAATTATATAGTTTACGAATTATTCCATTTTCTTCAGATATCGAATTGATAGATTCGCCTACGATATATCTAATATCATATTGACTAGGCAGTATGAACTCCCTATTAGTTATGTTTATTTCGTTTAAGAAAACAGTATTTACTATGTCTACTCTATCATTTAATATTGCACGAAGTTCACTACTCGTCGCATAACACCCCCAATTACCACCATCTGACGTGTCTGAAATAAAGAGTGCATTGGTCATTGTGTTAATCCCTCCTCCATAATGTCGTGTATATGCAAGACACCTACTAATCTATCATCATCATCTGTCACAACAAGTTGCGTGATGCTATACTCTTCAATCGTTTCAAGTGCGCGTATCGCAAGTGTCTCAGGCGATGTTGTAACTGGACTAGTAGTCATCACATCTTCAGCCGTAATATTATGAAGATCTGTTCCAGACTCAATTAAGCGACGTATATCTCCATCAGTTATTATACCTTCTACGTGACTTTCATCATCTTGAACGACAGCTATACCTTTCCCACCTTCACTCACTTTGACAGCAACTTGGGCTAATGTATCCGAAGGATGTGTTTCTGGCATTTCTTTGTACAGCAGATCTTCTACAGTAAGCAGGAGGCGCTTTCCGATGGGTCCTCCAGGGTGAAAATGGCCGTAATCTTGTTTCCCGAAATCCCGGCTTGCCATCAACGCGTTAGCGATACCGTCTCCGATAGCCATTGTGGCGGTCGCGCTAGCCATCGGAACTAGATCGACGACAGCACCTTCCTCTTCCACTTTCGTATTAATATGATAGTCCGTTTGCTGTCCTAATTTCGAGCTTGGATCAGACGTTATTGCGACTGTTGTCGCATCAAAGGAACCGAGGAATTGAAGCAACTCAACCATCTCATCAGTGTTACCGCTGTTTGAAATGAGAACGACGATGTCGTTATCCGCTAGCGCACCTAAATCCCCGTGGAGAGCCTCGACAGGATGAATAGTATGTGAAGAGATTCCTATGCTATTAAACGTCGATGAAATCTTTTGTCCCACGTCTCCAGATTTACCAATTCCAGTGAAAATAACTCGACCGTCTTCCTCGTCAATCACATTCGCCACTTGCGCGATCGCATCAACAGTCTGACTATTATGTAGTGCTTCGAGTGAATCCTTTTGGATCGATAAAGTACGAAGGACTGCATCGCTAACGGCGGGTTGGTCTCTCTTTGTCTGCTCACTAGTCATACTTCACCGTTTCGTCGATAGCCTTCCACTGCTCAAGATGCGACTCAAACTCATCAAGGGGTAGTTGTGTCTTTGCATCGCATTTGGCCGATGGTGGATCTGGATGCACCTCTGCGAAAATGCCTGCCACACCAGCCCCAAGTGCGGCCCGAGCCAGTGTTGGCGCAAAACGGCGGTCCCCACCGCTTGAGTCACCACGCGCCCCAGGCCGTTGAACGGAATGCGTCGTGTCGAACACAACCGGCTTGCCGAGTTCTTTCATAATATCGAGGTTTCGCATATCGACGACGAGGTTGTTGTATCCGAACATCGCGCCGCGTTCGCAGAGCATAATCTGTTCGTTTCCCATCGATTCGATTTTATCTACAACGTTGTCCATCCCTTCCGCTGAGAGGAACTGACCTTTTTTGACGTTTATTGGGAGTCCTGTTTCTCCAGCTGCGGTGAGCATATCAGTTTGCCGTGAGAGGAATGCAGGAACTTGCAGAATGTCAACAATTTCTGAAACTGGGTCGGCCTGTTCAGGTATGTGGAAGTCGGTTATGACTGGAAGGTCGTACTCGTCCTTGACGCGCTGAAGGATTTCAAGACCTTGTTTCATCCCTGGACCACGATATGAACTGATCGACGAGCGATTTGCTTTGTCGAACGAACTTTTGAAGATCAAATCGATATCGTAGCGCTCAGTAATAGATGTCAATTCTCGTGCTGTCTTCAGGACTTGTTCCTCTGATTCGATCACACACGGTCCTGCGATCAAAAAAAATGGGTCCTCGTTGGAGGCCGAAATTTTGTTACTGAGTTCCATCGTTACGTTCTTGCTGTATCTTTTTTTCTACGACGGGTATATCACTTTCCACGTTGACCTCTTTGGAATCGTAGTTAGTCTGGACTGTTTGTATTTCGTAGCCGTTTTCGAGCAGACGGAGTTGTTCTAAGTCTTCAGCTGATTCTAGATCTGACTGCATATCGATGTAATCGAGTAACAGCTTCGTCTCAAACCCATACAATCCAATATGCTTGTACGTTGTCCCCACTTTTCCTCCAGATGGAATTTTTGACCGCGAGAAATACAACGCTTTGCCGTCGGTATCAGTTACTACTTTGACGGTGTTTTCATTATCAAGAAGTGATTTATCCTCGATTGCAGAAATCGGTGTTGCGACTTTTGGAGCGTTTTTTCGAAGCGCTTGTACGATAGCGTCAATGACATTCGGATCGATAAGTGGCTCATCGCCCTGAATGTTGATCGTATAGTCCGAACCGACTTTTGCTGCGACTTCTGCGACTCGATCTGTTCCCGTCGGCTGATCAGACTCCGTCATCATTGCGGCACCACCGATGGATTCGACAGCCTCAACGATTCGCTCATCGTCTGTGGCGACAATGAGATCATCAAGTAACGTTGCGTTGCTTGCACGCTCGTATACATGCTGGATCATCGGTTTTCCAGCGATCTCGGCTAATGGTTTACCCGGAAGTCTCGTTGATCCGTATCGAGCCGGAATAACGCCAAGCACCGTTTGAGAAGCCGTGTCCAAGTGGGTTAAAATATCTCGAACAGCCCCTTCTCCCCCGTTATACTGGCTAATGTACGTACATTTATTTTTGACATCCTGAATCGCGTTTGCTGGACAACAAGCTATGCCGACAGTTTCCATCGCTTCTACATCTGTCAGATCGTCCCCGATGTACACTGTGTCCGCCAGATCGAATCCGAGACGGGATGTAATTTCTTTGGCTTTCCGTTTTTTATCTTGCACACCTTGATGTACTTCTCGCACACCAAGCTCTGAAGCACGTTTCTTAACGGCTTCTGACTCCCTAGATGTAACGATTACGAAGTCACAACCGTCCTTTTTTTTCCACTGTACGATCCCATATCCGTCTTTCACATCAAAAGATTTGAATACTTCTCCATCTTGGTTGATGTTTATTTTTGAGTCTGTGAGAACTCCATCAACATCTGAAAAAACTAAGTGACCCATTCTACCTTCTAACCTACGTAAACTATAGAAGATACCTAAGTTTTAGGATGCCGATTGAAACAGCATACTTTTCACTCAGATATGAGCCGCAATACATCACCGATATATGCGAACTAAAGTATACGATCGGGACAGCTTCGTTTCATATGTCGTCATATTGATCATTCACTCAAATACTATGTAGATATTATGCCTATCCACTTGACTGGATCCCATACAACTCTGCATATTTTCCGTCGTTATCAACCAGCTCCCGGTGCTCACCGACTTCCGTAATTCGTCCCCGTTCAACTGTATAGATCCGGTCGGCGTTCTTCACTGTCGACAGTCGATGAGCGATCGTGACGATTGCGTAATCACGATCCATCTCCTCGATCGCGCGCTGGACCTTTTTCTCTAAGTTCGAGTCGAGGTCACTGGTCGCTTCGTCGAGAATTAACACGTCGGCATCCTCCAACAGGGCACGAGCGAGTGCAACGCGCTGCTGTTGTCCGCCGGATAGTCGAACCCCGTCGTCACCCAGTAACGAATCATATCCCTTCGGCAGCTCATCGATAAACTCGTCAACTTTCGCGATTTTACACACTTGGTCGAGTTCGCTTTCAGAGACATCTCGATTTTCGAGCGTCAGGTTGTACCGAAGCGTATCATTGAAGATGAACGGGTCCTGTCTGACCATCGAGAGTCGGTCGCGCCACTCGGCAATGTCCATCTCGTCGATCGGGATCCCGTTTGCTCTGATCTCACCTCTATCGACTGGATACAACCGAGCCAGAAGCGACACGATGGTCGACTTCCCCGCGCCGGATTGTCCGACGAACCCGACGAACTCACCTTTCTCGACGGTGAAATCGATCCCGCGGAGGACCTGCTCCTCGTCGTCATATGAGAAGTGGACGTCGTCGAATTCAATTTCGTGAATTTTGTCCGGAACATCACGAGTCGATTCGGTGGGCTCCTCATACGTCGCGAGTTCGTCAGTGAATTGGATAGTCCGAACGAGGTGTGGGAGGTTGTTTTCTACCTTGTAGTACAGCGTGTTCACTTGGCTTGCCTTCGGGCCAAGTCGGAACATCGCGAAGAGGAACACGCCGAGTTCGCCGACCGAGAGGTTCGCGAACGTCAACGCGAGGAAGATCAGCACGAACACCGAGACGGCGACGACGAGATTGTAGAAGTTGTTGATCGCGGCCTCGTTCCGTCGGAGAACAATTCGAGATATGGTGAACTGTTCAATTGCGTCGGTGAAATCTTCGAACAGTTCTTCGGCGAGCCCGAAAACCCGCACGTCACGAATTCCTTGCGTGCCAGCCTGTGCTGCTTCTTGACGGAGCTCATTCGCCTCTGCGACCTGTTCGCCGACGTCGTACCCCGAGTCAAGAATGCGACGGAAAAACAGGGAAAATCCACCGAGGACGACTCCAGTAGCAATCGTCAGTATCGGAGCGATCATCAACGCGACGATGAAGTATACACCGGTGAGAAAGGATTGTTGAGTGAAGTTAATCCCCTGGCTGATTACTGCTCCCGCGTAATTCGTCTGGGTGACGATCGCATTCAAAATATCATCGGAACCCTCCTCATCGAAGTACTCTACCCGCGCGTTCAATGCATTCCGGAACGCACGCGTCTGAAGGTCCCGGATATAGTAGGTTCGTAATGCCTCGCGAAACCATGCAACCGCAAAGCTGGTCGTGTACCGTGCGACCATCACCAGCGACACGCCGAGTACGACGTATCCCAGCGTGAATGGAATTCCGAGTGCTTGGTAAGCCGTGACGAACACCGCCAACAGTCCCTCCGCCTCCGCGGCGGGATCCTGAAGCTGTACGAGTTCAACGATCGGGAGAATGAAACTCAGACCGACTCCTTCGAGCACCGCTGCGGCAACGCCGAGGACGACGACCATCGTCGTGTACTTCGGATCGTACGTCGCGACATCGCGGAGGGCATTGAGTTTCGCTCGTCTGGAGACCGGTTCGGGATCTGACGATGACATATCGGTCGGTTATCCCGATTTTCCGGTCGGCCCGAATAATATCGTCGGTCTCGTCCCGTTGTTTTCCTCTGTAGAGATCGTACCGAAGAATCCTCGCGAACATCCTTCTTTAATATCGCTTCCGCGAGGACGCCGTCGACCCCGGATCGCCCCAGCGCGTCGACGACCGGCCGAAGCGACTCCGCGAAGACGTTGTCCCCGTTCACGACCAGAAACGACCCCGAAACGTGGGGCGCCGCCTGCAGCACCGCGTGCGCGAGCCCGCGCCGCTCGCGCTGGTGGACGTACGTGATCGGCGTGCCCTCGTATACGTCGCCGAACCGGTCGACGATCCGCGTCCCCTCGTACCCGATCACGACGACCAGCTCGTCGGCGCCCGCCCCGATCGCCCGATCGACCACGTGCGCGAGCAGGGGCCGGCCGGCGACCGCGACCAGGCCCGTCGGTCGATCCGCGGTCAGCGCCCCGAGACGCGACCCACGCCCGGCCGCGGGAACCACGACCTGCATACTCCCCGGTCGGGGCGCCAGCCCCGAGTAGCCATCGGCCGACCGCGACCGCGGTCACCCCCATCTGCTCCCCCTCGATCGGGGTCGAAACCCCATCTCGTCACCCACGTTCGTCCGTCTCGACCGCGCGCTCGTACAGCGCATCCGAGATCCAAAACCCCGCCTCGCGGAGTGCATCGAGTTCCGATTCGAGATCGACGTCGTCCCGGGCCGACGCGCGGAGGTGGATTCCCACGACGCCGGTCACCGGGACGTCGTGACGCGTTGCCGTCGCACGGCCCTCACGCTCGTCGATGAGCACGCGCTCCGCATCGACGTCGATGGCGTATGCGATGGCCGCAGCCTCTCCCCGGTCGAGCTGTCGCTCGAACTCGGTTCGGAGGTCGGTCGGTTCCGGAGAGACGACCCGCATCCCGCCCCGATCCCGAAACGCTTCGGTTCGAGTCACGGCCACCGAATCCCGCGGTGAGTTCGTTCCAAACCGCCGTCGGAACGACCACCTCGTCGAACTGGGATTCCACCAGGTGAAGCCGCTCGATGAGTGCCAGATTCAATAGCGGTGACGTGTTCGAAACGACCGTCATTCTCGCGCGTACTCGACGTCGAGCGCGAGATCCGCCTCGGTGTAGTGTCGCTCCACCCCACGCTCGCCCAGCAGTCGGTGGAACGCCGCCTTCGAGAGCCCGGCCAGATCCCGTGCCTTCCCGAATGACAAATATCCCTCCCGGTACAGCGACACCGCGAGTTCCCGCCTGACGATCGGCTCGCGGTCCGCCGGCGGCGCGGCGATCGCATCCAGCACGTCGGGCGGGAGATCGATGCTGCTCATACCGATCGATTCGACGTCGTGCCACTTAGTAACGCCGTTTGGGTTCGTACTGGCCCCTTGATACGGGGAGTGGATACATCGACGTGGGAACGATGCCGGAGACTGAACGCGGTCCTCTCGACGGAGTCGCTGTCCCCGCCACACACCGTCTCGTGATGGGGTTTCTTACCGACGAACACGTTCCCCGCGTGTTCGTCACAAGCCTCCGGGTCGGTCTCGTTCCGGAACGAGATGGCGGGCGGGTGGAGCAGCATATTTATGTCCGGTTCCGACGTAGAAACCCGTATGTCCGGGCTCGAAGCGGATCTCGATGCCATCGCGGCCGTCGGCGACTACGACGATACCGACGCCGTAATCGAGGAGGCCGTCCGTGAGCTGTTGCGTCGGCGTCCGGAGCTTCGCCTGTCGCTCGCGGTCGAGAAGTACCGAACCGGCACCGTGAGCTGCAACCGGGCGGCCGAACTGGCTGGCGTCTCAACGGCGGCGTTCAGAGACGAACTCGCGGATCGCGGGATCGACCGCGATGCCGGCTTTCTGAGTGACACGTCCCGGGAGCGCCAGCTGGAGACGTTCTCCCGATAGATCGTCGGATGGCGCTCGTCGACAACAACGTCTTGAGTTCGCTCGCCAAGATCGACCGGTTGGAACTGCTGCCGTCGGTGTTCGAGACCGTCGAGACGCCGCCGTCGGTTCTCGGTGAGCTCGACCGTGCTGAGGCCGACGGATACGAGTTCGTTACCCGGATCGACGCGGTGAAATCGTACAACGACGGCTGGCTCAGGATCGCCGTCCCGACGGAAGCTGAACTCGCACTGGCGGACGATATCGGCGATCATGCGCTCTCCTCGACTGATGCGCGGTGTCTCGCGATCGCATCCCAACGCGACGATCGACTCGTGACTGATGACGCCCACGTCGGAACACGTGGACAGCAGCGTGGCGTTGAGATCTGGGATCTCGTATTGTTGCTTCAAGCGGCGATTCACTGCGACGTGATCGCCACCACTGAAGAGCTGTCGACGCTCGTTGCGGATCTACGCGAAGAGGATGGCTATCGATTCTCCGAGACGGACCGGAACGCTCTGTTCGAGACCGTCGAGACGGACGACTGACTCCACGAACGACTGGCGTCGCTTCCGTATGACGACTCTCTCACCACACCGCTCCCGTGAGCGACGTCTCCTGATTCCTCTTCACGACGACCTGACGGTCACGTGTCTCCGATCGAACGGAGACGAGGTCCGTCGAACGACGCCCTCGGTGAGGGGACGGTAACACCCCTTCAGAATGTGCAGGGCGGGAGGCGGTGGAAACGGTCGCCGGCCTGCTCGTTACTCCTCGGACACACCTCGTACCGAGTGAACACTGGCCGCAACGACGATCGCACGAACCGACGATCGGACGTGAACCCCTCGCTGACGTCGTCCGGCCGATCGACTGTGCGGTCAGTCGACGACGGATGGGTCCGTTGCTGAAACGGAGACGTGCAACGGATCGGGACAGCACGGCTGATCCTGCATCGATCGGTGGGCAACACGGACACCCCATACCGACTGAAAACGAGTCGAAACGACGGGCGGACGTCGATACGTGTTCAGCAGTTACACTCGCCGTGTCGAATCACTCGGTTTCGGGTGTGTCTTTCTCGTATATGGAATGTTTAAAAGGATTTTAACTACGTATATAGTGGATTTAAAGCCAACATTCACCATCTCACTCGGTACGAGGTCGATACGCTTTTACCACCACCACCCAACTCGGATGTATGCCCACACACGACGACATCTTCGAGACGGGGGAGATATTTCGGGACCGGAAACTCGTCCGCGTCGGCCACGTTCCCGAACTCGATCGCGTCGTGGGCCGTGACGACGAGATCGACCTGATGGGGAGTGCGCTCGCGCCCGCGGTTCGCGGTGGCCCGCCCGAGACGACGATCGTCCACGGGAAGACCGGCACAGGAAAGTCACTCGTTACGCGGTGTGTGACCCGGGAGGCGAAACGCCACGCGGCCGACAACGGCCACCGCTTCGCGTACGCGTACGTCGACTGTTCCGACTACGGCACCGAGGCCCAGGCGAGCCGGCAGATGGCCCGCGAACTCCACGACGACCTCGACGGCGTCGTCGAGGAGCGGTCGATCCCACGCCGGGGGATCGGCGCCGCGGACTACCGCGATATCACCTGGGAACTCCTCGCGGAGGGCGACGTCGACGCCTTCGTGATCGTTCTCGACGAGATCGACAAACTCGACGGCGACGCCCTCCTGCGCAGTCTCTCACGCGCCCGCGAGAGCGGCAAGGCGGACGCGTTCATCGGCGCGGTCTGCATCAGCAACAAGATCGAGTACCGCGAACGCCTCAGCGAGCGCGTCGACTCCTCGCTGCAGGACAACGAGCTCGTCTTCGATCCGTATGACGCCACCCAGCTCGAGGCGATCTTGACCTACCGGCAGGACGCCTTCGCCGAGGGCGTCCTCGCGGACGGCGTGATCGCGAAGACCGCTGCGCTCGCCGCCCGCGAACACGGCGACGCCCGGAAGGCGATGGATATGCTGTATGAGGCCGGGCGCCTCGCCGAGACCGAACGCGCCGACCGCGTCACCGAGGCGCACGTCGACGACGCGCTGACACGCGCCGAGATCAACCGGTTCCAGAAGCTCGTGAGCGGACAGACGCCGCACGTCAAACACATCCTCCGGGCGCTCGCGCTCCTCACCGAGAACGCCGATCGCCGGAAGTTCCGCACCGCCGAGGTGTACGACGCCTACCAGCGGATCACCGAGCAGGCCGGCACGACCCCGCTCAGCTACGATCGCGTCCAGCGCCTCCTGAAGGAGCAATCCTTCCTCGGCGTCACGGAGAGCGAATACACCGGCGGGGGACACGGCGAGGGCAGCTTCCGCGTCCACCGACTCCTCCGGTCACCCGACGTCATCGCGCAGGGTCTCGACGCAACGTAGGACTGCACCACGAAGGACTGCACCACGAAGGACCGCGTCACGGAGGACCGATCGACCGCCACGCGCCACACGTGTACGTTCTACACACTTTGCACGTTCTATACACTTTGCACGTTCTACACGTTTGCACGTTCTACACGTTTGCACGTCCCACCCAGTTGGATCTTCACTCGGTACGAGGTGTGTCCCACCCACGATCGACGACCACGACCTCACCCCGAAAACGCCGCAACTCACTCGGTACGAGGTGTGTCCCCCCACCCCGTTTCCACGATCATCGATAGCGGTGACGTGTTCGAAACGACCGTCATTCTCGCGCGTACTCGACGTCGAGTGCGAGGACCGAGCCCCGGCAGGGATGCGGTGCGGGACTGTTCGGGGTGGGAATCAACGGGGCAGCCGCGAGTCCTCGCGGCTGGGGCGTTGGAGACGGACTGCTCGTCACTCCTCGGACACACCTCGTACCGAGTGAAAACTGGCCGCAACGACGATCGCACGAACCGACGATCGGACGTGAACCACTGGCTGACGTCGTCCGGCCGATCGACTGTGCGGTCAGTCGACGGCGGACAGGTCCGTTCACACTCCACCCAACACGTCGGGAGCGATCGTCGCGCCGACGCCGAGCCCGATGCCGACCGCGATCAGCACGAGGCTGTAGCCGAGGACGGGCCCGACGAGCGACCGGTCGATCGTGGCCGCGAGGGCGACCTTGACGAGGATCGACGCGGCGGTCCCGACGATGACGCCCCAGACCGCGGTCCCGGCCGCGATCCCGCCGGTGCTGACGAGCGTGACGGCCGAGGTCACCGCCGTTCCCGAGGAGACGAGCCCCGCGAGGAACATCGTGAGGAGGAAGCCCCCCGTGCCGACGGTGGCCTGGGCGCCCGCCGCGACGACGAGCACGACCAGAAACAGCGCGCCGAAGGTCAACGCGTTCGCCGTGCTGAACGGGGACGTCAGGTCGGTCTCGACCGTCGCGTCCCAGTCGCTGGTCCACAGCGACAGCGCCACGCCCGCGACCGCGATCCCCCCGAGCGGGAGCCCGACCGCGACCGCCTCGGCGGGGACGAACGCGGCGACGACGACCGCGTTCCGGAGCGCCATCGCCGCGTTGGCCAGGAGGATGGCCCCGACCGCCAGCTCGCGAAGCGAGGCGTCGACCGCGGCACGCTTGGCGATCTCAACGATGACCGCCGTCGAGTTGACGAGCCCGCCGAAGAAGCCGGTGACGGCCAGCCCCCGCCCCTCGTAGCGCTTGAGCAGGGCGTAGTTGCAGAAGCCGATCGCCGCGATCGCGATCACGAGCAGCCAGACGACCCGCGGCTGGATGGCGTTCCAGGGCCCCATCGGCTCGCTCGGCAACAGGGGATAGACGACGAACGCGAGGATGGCGAACTCGGTGGCCGACCGCACCTCCTCCTTCGAGAGGCCCCAGGCGAACTCGTGGAGCTCCCGCTTCAACACCAACAGCAGGGAGGACAACACCGCCACCGTCACCGCCTCGATGTAGAGCCCCTCGCCGACGAGCGCCCCGATGCTGTAGGCGACGAGCATCGAGACCGACGTCGTCAGCGAGAGCCCCTCGTGGTCCTCCTCGATGAAGCTCCGGACCGCCAGCAGGACCGCGTGCGCGACGATTAACAGCCCCCCGACGACCAGCAGCCCTCCGGCGTCGAGCACGATGAAGACCGCCCCGAGCAGCGCGAGGAGCGCGAACGTCCGGATGCCCGCGGTCTTGTGTGACCACTCCCGCTCCAACCCGAGGAACATCCCCAACAGCGTCGCGACCACCAGCTTCGTCACCGGCGAGTCGAGCTCGGCCACCAGCGCCCCCTCGATGCCCGTCTGGATCATCGACGCCGGCCTCCCCGCGTCGCCCGCCTCGCCGCCGGCAGCGGTCGGTCGATCATACGTCGACGTAGGACGGGCCGCCCCGAATAGGTTACGGATGGCAACGTTTCTCTATATATCCTATATATCCTATATATCCCATATACCTCATATACCCCAGATATCCCGTATACCCCATATACCCCATATATCACGGACGTCCTCGCTAGCAGATACCCATTTCCGGCCCTGCGAGCATCGCCGGTCGACGCCGCCACGCCGGTCAGCCCCACGGTCCCACTGGCAACCACCTCCACGCACACCGCCCCACGGTCCCCCACCAGCCGACGCCGCGGCCACCACAAGGGCCATTTCCGTCGGGACCGTAGACGCGGGTATGCTCACGAGCGCGTACGACTTTCACCTGTTCGACCTCGACGGGACGTTGGTCGACGCCGAGTGGGAGTACACGCGCGGCGTCTTCGACCGCGTCGGCGACCGGCTCGACCGGCGCTTCTCCGACGAGCAGGCGCGGGTCCTCTGGCACGGATTGACGGGGTCGCGCAACGAGACGCTCCGGTCGTGGGGGATCGACCCCGACGCCTTCTGGGACGCCTTTCACGCCGAGGAGGACCCCCGCGTTCGGGCGGAGTCGACGTACCTCCATCCCGACGCCGAGCGCCTCCTCGCGGCGGTCGACGGCCCGACCGGCCTCGTGACCCACTGCCAGGAGTTCCTCACCGATCCCGTCCTCGACGCGCTCGACCTGCGCGACCACTTCGATACGGTCGTCTGCTGTACCGAGTCGACCGGCTGGAAGCCCGACCCCACCCCGCTGCGGCTCGCGATGGACGACCTCGACGTCGACCCCGACCGGGCCCGGGGCTACTACGCCGGCGACGGCGAGGGCGACGTCGGGGCCGCCTGGAACGCCGGCCTCGACGCGGTCCACGTCGAGCGGCTGGGCCACGCCGAGCGCGGTCGCTGCGTGCTCGGCGACCACAGGGTCGAAAGCTTCGATCCGCTGCTGTGAGGTCGTCCGTTCGCCGGGGACGCCCGTCAGGGCTCGCTCACGCGGAGGACGGGCTTGATCGTCTCCCCGCTCTCGGAGTCCTCGACCGCCTGCTGGATGTCGGCGAAGTCGTAGTAGGTCACCAGTTCGTCGAAGGGGAACTTCCCCTGTCGGTACAGCTCGATCAGGTCCGGAATGAACTGCTGGGGGTCGCCGTCGCCCTCGACGATGCCGGTGATCGTCCGCCCGTTCAGGATGAGGTCGTTGACGTCGTAACTCGCCTCCGTCCCGAGCGCGGGGGCGCCGATGATCCCGGCGGTCCCGCGCTGGGTGAGCGTCTCGACGACCTGCTCGGCCACCTCGGGGACGCCGGTCGTCTCGAGCGCGTAGTTCACTCCGCCGCCGGTGAGCTCGCGAACCGTCTCGACGGCGTCGTCGACCGCGGCCGGGTTGACGGTCTCGGTCGCGCCGAGCGCGGCGGCCGTTTCGAGCCGGTTGGGCTTCAGGTCGACCGAGATGATGTCGGTACACCCCTTGATCCCGGCCGCCATCACCGCCGAGAGGCCGACCGACCCGGCGCCGAAGATCGCGATCGACGAGCCCGCCTGCGGGTCCAGCGAGTTGATGACGCCGCCCGCACCGGTCTGGATCCCGCATCCCAGCGGGCCGAGCAGCTCGAGGGGCACGTCGTCGTCGACCGGGACGACGTTCCGCTCGGTCGCGATCGCGTGCGTCGCGAACGAGGACTGCCCGAAGAAGCGCCCGCTGACGCGCTCGCCGTCCCGCGAGATCGGCGACGTGCCGTCCTCCGGGCGGGCGCCCGAGAAGTTGTGCGCGAAGAAGTCCTCACAGAAGGCCGGATGGCCGTCCCGACAGCTGTGGCAGTCGCCGTCGTAATCGTAGCTCAACACGACGTGGTCGCCCGGATCGATGCCCGTCACGCCGGGACCGACCGCCTCGACGACGCCGGATCCCTCGTGGCCTAACACCGCGGGCAGCGGGGTCGGATACAGCTGGTCGCGGACGATCATGTCCGTGTGGCAGACCCCGGCCCCGACGACCCGCACGAGCACCTCACCCGCCTGTGGCTCCTCGAGCTGGACCGTGTCGATCTCGAACTCCCCTTCCGGCTCGGTAACGAGTGCCGCGTCTACGTCCATCACGATCCATGGGTGTGTCCGTCATCCCATAAGCGTGCTCCCGACTCCGGAGCCGTCACCCAACGCACGCAGCACGCCCTCCACCAGCACGTCTCACAACAGCACGCCTTCCACCAGCACGTCTCACAACAGCACGCCCTCCACCAGCACGTCTTACAACACGACGCGTTTGACGTCCCCCTCGCCCGCCCGCCGGACGACCGCCCGGACGAGGTCCTCGGCGCCAGCGAGGTTGTCCGAGTCGCCGTCGAGCACGAGCAGCTTCGCGTCCGCGCCCTCCTCGATGACGCCGCGGTTCAGGCCCGCGATCTCGGCGCCGTTGACCGTCGCCATCCGGAGCACCTCCCGGGCGGAGACGTCGGCGAGCTTGGCGGCGAACTCCATCTCGCGGAACATCGACGGCGAGTTCAACATCACGTTGTCGGTCCCGAGCGCGACGGTCGTCCGGTCGGCCAGCTCCCGGATCGGCGGGACGCCCACGTTCGTCACGAGGTTCGACCGCGGACAGACGACGACCGGCGTGTCCCGGTCCGCGAGCCGCTCGAGGTGGATCTCGCCGGCGTGAACCATGTGGACGAGGAAGTCCGGGTCCAGGTCCAGCGCCGGGTTGATGTCCAGGTCGTCCCGCTCGCCCGCGTGGATGCCGAAGAGCTTGCCCGCGTTGCGGGCGGCGTTCCGCTCCGCGTCGAAGTCGGCGTCCCGCGCGCCCGAGGCGCCGAAGCCGTCCGCGACCTCGAGGACCGCCTCCTCCTCGCGTCCCAGGATGACGGCGTCGACGTCGCGCTCGCCGAGCGACTGGGCCCCGCCGGCGCCCGACAGCGCGTCCCGAAGCACCGAAACCCCCTCGCGGCCGCCCTCGCGAAACTCGAGGAACGTCCCGGTTCCGGTCGCCTCCATGTACCGGAGCGACCGGGCCATCGCGGCGACCGTCTCCTCGCGGTCGGCCGCCCGGAGCAGCCGGTGTTTGAGCCCGTCGGGGGGCGCGACGAGCTCGTCGAGCGAGAGGCCGCCGCCGGCCTCCTTGGCGATCGAGTCGCCGATGTGGGTGTGGGCGTTGACGAACGCGGGGCAGATCACGGCGTCTTCGTCCGTGTCCGTCTCCTCGATCGTGACGATCTCGCCGTCGGCCACCACGACGCGACCCTCGACCGGCGTGAACTCGGGTCCGCGGAGGATCGTCCCTTCCAGGTGCATGCTCGTTCGGTCCACGCGGCGCGGCTTGAAGCTCACGACACCGGACGTGACGCGGCGTGACCGGTTGCATCCGCAGTGCGTGATCGGTCGCATCCGCAGTGCGTGATCGGTCGCATCCGCAGTGCGTGATCGGTCGCATCCGCAGTGCGTGACCGGCGTCCGCGGGCGGTCGGGATCAGTACTCGTCGAGCGTCGTCTCCAACCCGTGGCGGACGTCGCTGATGAGCGAGTCCGAATCGAGCCCGAGCACGTCGGCGGTCGCCCGCCCCACCCGGTCGGTGAGCGATGCGGGGCAGTAGACGCCGAGCCGCCACTGGTTGCGCTGGGCGGTCCGCAGCGCGGAGACGAGCGGCGACTGGTCACCCAGCCGACGGATCTCGCCGTTGACGGTCACCCGGGAGGTCGACTCGCGCATCGACGGCTCCGGCGGGACGTCGAGGATCACGTCCACGTCGTCGACGTCAGCAGGCGGGGCGGCACCGGTTCCGGCAGCCGAGTCGGAGCCGACACGAGCCGCCGCGGCGATCTCCCGCTCGAGCTCGCGGACGCGCTCGTGGTCGGCGTCGTGGACCGCGTCCGGGACGTCGTCGTACTCCGCCCAGACGGCTCGCTTGTAGAGGTCGCGTCGGTCGTATCGGTCGACGATCGGGCGTGCGGCCTCGGTGCGCCGCAGCGCGACGATCAGCTCGTGGTCGTCCATCCGGCGGACCGCCTCGGCGGTCACGTCGGGCGTCTCGAGCAGCCGCGCGGTCGCCCGGCGCAGCATCGCCTTCGAGATGCGCGCGACGTGATGGGTGTAGACCACGGGGTTCATCAGCGCCCGCGCGAGCAGCAGGCTCTCGGCGGTCTGGACGTTCCCCTCGTCGAGCACGAGCGTGTCGTCGACGAACGTCAGCTCGCGGACCAGCCGACCGGTGTCGATCGTCCCGTACGGAACGCCGGTGTGGTGGGCGTCGCGCACGAGGTAATCCATCCGATCCACGTCGAGCTCCCCGGAGATCAACCCCGCGTACCGTCCCTCGCCGGCGATGATCCCCGCGATCCGGTCCGGGTCGAGGTCGTGGTCGCGGAGGACGTCCCCGACCGCGCCGGCGGCCACGAGGTCCCCGACGTCGTCGTGGTACTTCCCGGTGTGGCGATGCAGCAGCGACTCCACGTTGTGGCTGAAGGGAGCGTGGCCGACGTCGTGGAGGATGGCGGCCGCCTCGATCCGGTCGGCCCGGGTCCCCTCGATCCCGAGCTGCTCGAGCGCACGGCTGGCGAGGTGGTAGACCCCGAGGGAGTGTTCGAACCGCGTGTGGTTCGCGGAGGGATACACGAGCGTGACGGTCCCGAGCTGGGAGACCCGCCGCAGCCGCTGGACCGCGGGGGTGTCCAACAGGTCCGCGGCCACCCCGTCGATCCGGATGTGGTCGTGGACGCTGTCCTTGATCGTGACCATGCCCCGGGCTTCGGCGGCGTGACTTATAAGCGTCGGCGCAATTGCTATCCGCCGTCCGAACGAAGGGGATCGTATGAGCACCGAGAAGCTTCACGACGCGAGCGACGTGCTCCGGGAGGCGGCGACCGCGATCGAGGGCCCCGCCGACGAGCGACTGACCGAGCAGGCGGACCGACTGGCGACGCTCGCGGAGCGTGACCGCGGGCCCGACCACGGCACGGTCGCCCGCCTCCAGCAGAAGCTCAAGGACGTCAAATCTGACGATCCGGACGCCGCGGACGCCGTCGACGAGGCGAACGCCCTGCTGAACGAGTACCGCGAGACGGTCGAGGGGGTCTGACGCAACCGTTTGTCGGCTCACTTCGTCGGGAAGCCGAAGCTCCGACAGGTTCTTAGTCTTCTGTCGTCTCGATCAGGACGAAATGATGCAGACCACCCACGCGCTCGTCGGGATGGCGATCGCCGCCCCGATAGCGGTGCGATTCCCCGAATTGGCGGGGATCGTCCTGCTCGCGGGGCTCGTGGGCGGCGCGGTTCCCGACCTCGATCTTTATAAGGGACACCGGCGAACGCTCCACTTTCCGGTCCTGTACGCCGCGGCCGCCGTGGCGTTCTCGCTCGTCGCCGCGGCCGGCCTCGCTGCGGCCACCCTCCCGACGGGCGCCCTTGCCGGAGGCAGCCCGCTCCACGGCGTGCTCGTGGCGTCCACGCCGGCGGTCGTCGCGGTCGCGGTCGGCTTCACCGCGGCGGCGGCCCACTGTCTGATGGACGTCCTCGGCGGCGGCCTCGAGCTTCGGCCGTGGGAGGGTCACGACGATCGGGCCGTCTACGACCACGTCCGTGGCCGGTGGATCGCGCCCCGGCGGTGGATCCGCTACGACGGCTCGCCCGAGGACCTCGGGATCGCGACGGCCGCCGGGCTTCCGGTGCTTGCCGTCGCCGACGGGGCGCTCTTCGCGCTCGCGGCGGCCCTGCTGGGCGTCTCGGCGGTGTACGTGGCCGTGCGCCGCCGGCTCCCCGACATCGCGGCCGCGATCGCGGCGCGGATGCCCGCATCGCTGCGGGCGTGGGTTCCGGACCGCTACTTCGAGTGAACGCTGCGTCGACCGACCCGCGGACTGCTTCGCGGACCGGCGCTACGGGTGTGCGTAGTAGACGACCAGGTCCTCCTCGCCGGTCGGACCGTATCCCGACGGGGCGGGGTCGGGATCGAACGCGTCGAGGCGAACGAACCCGACGCGCTCGAACTGGATCATCTCGTCGACGGCGAGGTCGGCGACTCCGGGCTCGGCGTGGCCGGCCACGTCGCCGTCGACCGTCCGGAGCAACGTCTCGAGCGACTCGTCGGCCGGGACCCAGTGGACGACCGACACGCCCTCCTCGCGGACGGCCGTGATGTCGTCATCGAGGTATGCGAGGGTCTCGTCGGCCGCGTCGTAGCGGACGCAGCCGTAGCCCTTCAGCCAGACGCGGTCGCCGTCGGCGGGCAGATCTGACTCCTCGAGGAGCACGGTGCCGGCGGGGACGGTGCGCGTGCCACGGTCCTCGTGGTCCGGATGCAGCGGCGGATGGCCGGCGTCGGGACCGCCCGCGAGGTCGAGCTCGACCGCGGGGTCGTCCGCGCGGTCGCGCACGAGGAAGTAACGGTTCGCCCCGTCGTCGATCAGCTCGCGGTTGTTCGCGTACACCGACGACATCGCCAGGTCGACGTCGGAGGTCGACATCCCGAGCTCGACCATCGCGTCGACGATCGCCTGGCCGCGGATCCCGCGGCGACGGAGCGACCGGATCGTCGGGGCGCGGGGGTCGTCCCACCCGGTCAGCTCGCCGGCCTCGATCAGCTCCTTGATCGTCGACGTCGAGATCTTCACGTCGTACTCGTCGAGCTGGACGTGGCCCCAGTGGAGCACCTCGGGATACTCCCAATCGAAGTAGTCGTAGACGAACCGCTGGCGCTTCGCGGAGTCCTGGAGGTCGATCCCGCGGATGATGTGGGTGACGCCGGTGAGGTGGTCGTCGACGCCCGACTGGAAGTCAAGCATCGGCCAGCAGCGGTACTCGGCCGCCTCCTCGCGGGGATGCGGCGTGTCGATCAGCCGGAAGGCCACCCAGTCGCGCAGCGCCGGGTTCTTGTGCTCGACGTCGGTCTTCACGCGCAGCACCATCTCGCCGGGGTCGTACTCGCCGGCGACCATCGCCGCGAACTCCTCGTGGACCGTCTCGACGTCCTTCCCGCGGTGCGGACAGGCCTCGGCGTTCGCCTTCAGCTCGCTGAACTCGGCGGCCGGACACGAGCAGGTGTAGGCGCCGCCCAGGTCGATCAGCTCGCGAGCGTGGTCGTAGTAGGTCTCCACCCGGTCGGAGGCCTTTAAAACGACGTCCGGCTCGAACCCGAGGTACGCGATGTCCTCGAGGATCGCATCGTAGGCGTCCAGGTCGGGCCGCTTCGTCTCCGGGTCGGTGTCGTCGAACCGACAGATGAACTCGCCGTCGTACCGCTCGGCGTAGGTGCCGATCACCGAGGGCATCCGCGCGTGGCCCATGTGCCACGGCCCGTTGGGGTTCGGGGCCGCTCGCATCACGACCTCGCCTTCCTCGGCGTTCGGGAGGTCGGGAAGCGCGTGGTCGTCGGTCTCCTCGTCGGCCTCGAGCTCGTCGAGTCGCTCGGGCGCGAGTTCCGCGAGTCGCTCGCGGCGTTCGGCGGCGTCCATTCCGGCCACTCGGTTCACGATCGGCGCGATGACGCCGGGGATCGCGTCGCCGTGCGGCCGGAAGTCGGGGTTCGATCCCATGAGCGGCCCCATGATGGCGCCGACGTCCGGGTCGCTGTCGTGTTTGAGCGCGTTGAACAGCGCGGCCTCCTCTGCGGCCGTCTCGACGCGCTCGCGGAGTTCCTCGTCCATACGGGACCGGTCGGCGGCCCGCTAAAAAAGCGACCCGGAACGCCGGCCGACATCGACACGCCCGTTCGCGGCGTTGCCGACCGTTCCAACGCCGGGACGTCAACCGCCGAGACGTCCAACTCGGTCTCACGAAGACGTCCAACCCGAACTCACGAAGACGTCCAACCCGGACCCACGAGGTTCAAGCCCGTCCGTCCGCAAGGGCGCGTATGTCACCGGGACGGGAGGCGTGCGGCTGATGGTCGACTCGACGCCCGAGGCGGACCGCGACGCCGGCGGCCGCTGGCTCATGGCCCTGTTCGTGCTCATCGTCACCGCCTCCGCCGGCGGCGTGGCACTGCTGGGCGATCCGACGACCGGGCAACTGCTCGCGGCGCTCGGCGGCGGGTTCCTCGTCTCGCTCGTCCTGTTGTGGTACGTGGTCCGGACGATCCGCGACTTCACCCCGTCCCGCCGACGCGGGCGGGGCGGTCGGCGGCGGTAGTTCGATCGTCAATCGCCGTCTTCGTCAGGGATCCACCCGTCGGATCCACGCCGCGGGGTCGTCGATCTCGGCGTCCGTCGGGAGCGCGGCCGGCTCGTCCCAGACGGCGGCCGCGGCCGCGACCCCGCGCTCGTCGGCGACGTGTTCGAAGAAGGCGGCGCCGCGTTCGTACTGCCGCTGTTTTAATCCGAGCCCCAGAACCCGCCGGAGGAGCCGGGCGATCGGGCCGCCGCCCGACCGACGGGCGTCGAGCTTCCGGCGAAGGTCGTCCGTGGCGTCGTCGAAGGCCCGGTCCATCAGCAGCTCGGCGTAGCCCTCGACGGCCGTCATCGCGGCGTCGAGCTCGCGGAACGCGTCCCGGTCCAGATCGCCGGCGGCGATCGCGACCACGCCGTCCTCCATCCGCGATTCGAGGTAGTCGGGCAGCCACGGCGCCGCGCCGAACTCGGCGGCGTGGGCGACCTCGTGGAACGCGATCCAGCGGCGGAAGCGCGGGTAGGAGACGTCGAGCTCGTCGGCGACGCGCACCACGTTCGGGTGGACGAAGTAGAGCCCGTGATCGGCGTCCGGCTCGTCCGCCAACAGCAGCGGGTCGTACTGCCCGAGCACGTTGCGAGCCAGGAACGCCAACAGCACCGACATCGTGCCGGTGTTCGCGACCCGCGAGAGTTCCGGAAACGCCGGCGTGGCGTGGGACTCCACGGGCGCCATCACGGTCCGGAACGTGTCGACGTTGGCGTCGATCCAGTGGTGACGGTTCTGCACCTCGACCGTCGGCGGGACGGCGAACGTGATCCCCGCAACCGACCCGAGCCGGTCGCGGGCGTCCCGGACGTCGCTCGCGTACCCCGCGCGGTCGGCCGGCGAGAGGTTCAGGACGCCGGGGTCGGTCCCCTCCTTGGCCGCCCGTCCGACCCGGTCCCAGTCCACGACGCCGGTGCCGGAGGCCTCGGCCACCGTCCGGACGCTGCGAAGGAGGTTCATAGGCACGTTTCGGTTCCGGGCGCCCAAAGCGCTTGCGTCGGATCGTCCGGTTCCCACGCGCCTTGCCCCTCGATCGTCGCCGACGGGATCCGCACCGCTCGGCCGAGTCGTCGGTTTGATACGGCTTCCCGTCCAGCGGCCGATATGGACGAGCGCCGACGCGAGTTTCTCGAGACGCTGCTGGAGACGCCGAGCCCCTCGGGCTTCGAGACGAACGGCCAGCGCGTGTGGATCGACCACGTCGAGACCTTCGCCGACGAGGTCCGAACCGACGCCTACGGAAACGCGATCGCGGTCCACGAGGGATCGGGCGATGGCCCGGAGATCGCGGTGACGGGCCACGCCGACGAGATCGGATTCATCGTTCGTGACGTCCTCGAGGACGGGTATCTCCGTATCGCCTCCGTCGGCGGCGCGGACCGGACCGTCTCGAAGGGCCAACACGTCACGGTCCACGCCGACGAGCCGGTGCAGGGCGTGATCGGACAGACGGCCATCCACCTGCGGGACACCGCCGACGACGAGTACGAGGACGTCTCGGCGCAGTTCGTCGACGTCGGCGCGGCCGACGAGGAGGCGGCCCGCGAGCTGGTCGAGGTCGGCGACCCGGTCACGGTCTCGACCACGATCCGGGAGCTCGCCGGCACCCGGCTCGCCGCACGCGGGATGGACAACCGCGTCGGAACGTGGTGTGCGGCCGAGGCGCTGCGACGGGCGGTCGCCGCCGACGTGGACGCGACGGTCTACGCCGTCTCGACCGTCCAGGAGGAGGTCGGCCTGCAGGGGGCGAAGATGGTCGGCTACGACCTCGATCCGGACGCGTTCCTCGCGGTCGACGTCACCCACGCCACCGACAATCCCGACATCGCCGCCAAGCGGCGCGGCCCGGTCGAGCTCGGCGAGGGACCGGTGATCACCCGCGGCAGCGCGAACCATCCGGTCCTCGTCGAGCTGGCTCGGTCGGCGGCGGCGGACGCCGACGTCGACGTCCAGATCCAGGCGGCCGGCACCCGAACCGGCACCGACGCCGACGCCTTCTACACCTCCCGGTCCGGGATCCCCTCGGTCAACGTCTCGGTTCCGAACCGATACATGCACACCCCCGTCGAGGTGATCGACACGACCGACCTCGACGACGTCGCGACCCTGCTCGCGGCGATCGCCGACGAGGCGAGCGCACACGACGACTTCCACGTGTCCGTATAGCTGGACATACCAGCGTGCCGTATAGCTGGACATACCAGCGTGCCGTATAGCTGGACATACCAGCGTGCCGTATAGCTGGACATACCAGCGTGCCGTATAGCTGGACATACCAGCGTGCCGTATAGCTGGACATACCAGCGTGCCGTATAGCTGGACATACCAGCGTGCCGCGGAGTGGGAGACCGGCGTATCCGTGCCAATAAATATCAATATCGATCGTGAGTTATTCACGATCGAGGATCGAACGCGTTGGGATTCGGGGACAACACGCCACAAACACGAGTCTTTTTACGAATCGATCCCGCATCGATCGGTATGGAACCCGGAGGGGACGGGATCGCCGCGGGCCCGCGCGAGAAGTGCGGGGTCGTCGGCGTCGCGCTCGAGGACCGACCGGCCGCACGACCGCTGTATTACGCGTTGTACGCGTTACAACACCGCGGGCAGGAGTCGGCGGGGATCGTCACCCACGACGGCTTTCAACAGCACGGCCACGTCGAGCGGGGCCTCGTCGGGGACGCCTTCGAGGCGGACGACCTCGAGTCGCTCAACGGGACGACCGGGATCGGCCACGTGCGCTATCCCACCGCGGGCAGCCTCGATAAGAGCTGTGCCCAGCCCTTCTCGGTCTCGTTCAAGTCGGGCTCGCTCGGGCTCTCGCACAACGGCAACCTCGTGAACGCCGCCGAGATCCGCGAGGACCTGGCGCGACAGGGGCACGCGTTCACCTCCGACGGCGACACCGAGGTGATCGCCCACGACCTCGCGCGGAACCTCCTCGACGCCGACCTCGTCCGTGCGGTCAAGCGGACGATGGAGCGTATCCACGGCTCCTACTCGCTGACGATCATGCACGACGACACCGTCCTCGGCGTCCGGGACCCGAAGGGGAACCGGCCGCTGTGCATCGGGCAGCTCGACGACGGCTACGTGCTCGCCTCCGAGTCGGCGGCGATCGACACCCTCGACGGCGAGCTGGTCCGGGACGTCCGCCCCGGCGAGCTGGTCGTCCTCGAGTCGGACGGCACCGGCTACGACACCTACCAGCTCGTCGAGGAGGACCACGCCGGCCACTGCTTCTTCGAACACGTCTACTTCGCCCGGCCCGACTCGGTCATCGACGACGAACTGGTCTACGAGGTCCGACGGGAACTCGGCCGGAAGCTCTGGGAGGAGGCCGGCGTCGAGACCGACGTCGTGATGCCGGTTCCCGACTCCGGCCGCGCGTTCGCTTCCGGCTACGCCGACGCGGCCAACGAGACCACGGCCGACGGCGATCCTCGGGCCGACGAGGACGACGGGGTCGCCTTCGCCGAGGGGCTGATGAAGAACCGCTACGTCGGCCGGACGTTCATCATGCCGACGCAGGACGAACGCGAGCGGGCGGTCCGCCTGAAGCTCAACCCGATCCGGTCGACCGTCGAGGGCAAGACCGTCACGATCATCGACGACTCGATCGTCCGGGGCACCACCTCCACCCAGCTCGTCGACCTCGTGAAGGAGGCCGGCGCCGAGGAGGTCCATATGCGGATCGGCGCACCCCCGATCGTGGCGCCCTGCTATCTGGGCATCGACATGGCGACCCGCGAGGAGCTCATCGCGGCCGACCGGTCGACCGAGGAGATCCGCGAGATGATCGAGGCGGACTCCCTGTCGTATCTCTCGATCGACGCGATCGCCGAGACGCTCGGAACGGGACACGAGGACCTCTGTCTGGGCTGTGTCACCGGCGAGTACCCCTACGACGTCGAGGGCGAGGCGGCCGACCGCGACGTCGAGCGACCCGCGATCGGCGAGTCGCCGCCCGCCGACGACTGACGACGGGAGCCCCTCCCCGCCCGCGAAATGGTGCCGAATATGTTCGTCACACCGTCTCAGTCTCCGGGAACGACCGACGGGATATTCCCCCTCGAGGACGAACCCGTGAATATGTCACCACGTGATTCATCGCGGGAGGCGGGGACGACCGACGACGCGACGACGATCGACCGCCGGGGATTCGTCCGGCTCGGTGCGGGCGCTGCGGCAGCGACCGCCGGAATCGCCATCGGGGCCGGAAGCGCGGCGGCGAACTACGACGGCTGGCTCGAGGGCGTGAGCAACTACGAGGGAACCGTGGATATGACGGGGCAAGACGAAGTGACGGTGTCCGTCGGCGCCGGCAACGGGCTGCTGTTCGACCCGCCCGCGATCCTCGTCGACTCCGGGACGACGGTGGTCTGGGAGTGGACCGGGCAGGGCGGCCAACACAACGTCTCGGAGGCCGACGGGGCCTTCGAGTCGGAGCTCGTCCAGGAGGCCGGTCACACCTTCGAGCACACCTTCGAGAGCGAGGGAACGTTCCGGTACCAGTGTGACCCCCACGCGGCGGTCGGGATGAAGGGCGTCGTCGCCGTCGGCAGCACCGACGACGACCTCATCGAACCGTCCGGGGGAGGCGGCAGCGGCGGGGACGGCGGCAGCGGCGGCGATGGCAGCGGTGGTGGCTCCGGCGGCGATGGCAGCGGTGGTGGCTCCGGCGGCGATGGCAGCGGCGATGGTTCCGGCGACGGGTCCGCGGGGGAGACGCCCTCGGCGGCGTCCGGCGGCGTGACCCTCTCCGGGAGCGACCTGTTCGCGATCGCCACCAGCATCGGGTTCGTGGCGGTGCTGTTCGCCCTCGTGTTCGGCGACATCGACGCCGAGGAGTAGGGAGATACGACGTTTCGGAACGGGGGGTCACAGCGTGGCGCGGAGAGGGACCGGACCCCGTCCCGCTTAGAACACGTGGTGCAACAGCAGGTAGACGCCGACGCCCATCGCGAAGGAGACGATCCACAGCGGGGCCGCGATCCGACCGACGCGTCGGTGGGCCGTCTCGGGGATCGCCGCGACCGGTCGCGTCAGCGCGGACACCAGCGCGTAACAGACGAGCGGGATGCAGACGATCGCCAACAGGATGTGGACCGCGAGGAACGGAAGGTAGACGTATCGGTAATACACCTCTGGGCCGGGAAACTCGGCGGTCCCGACGAGGGTCAGCCGCCAGAGGTAACACACGAGGAAGGTGCCGAACAGAACGGTTGACAGTCCCATCAGGATGCGGTGGCGCCGCACGTCGCCGTTCCGGATCGCCCGCCAGCCGGCCGCGATCGTCGTGATCGCGATGACCGAGATGACGGCGTTGAGATGGGTGAACGACGACAGCACCGCCGGACCGGGGTCGGGAACGTACGCCGTGGGGATCGATCCGGTCACCGCGGCGAACACGAGCGCCAACGCGGCCGCCGACAGCAGCGCCGCCACCGCCGGCACGTGGTCGCGAGCTCGAAGGGCCATGTCCGAGCCTACGACGTCCCCGGTGAAAGGACCTCCCGTTTCGGTCGCCGGCGGTCCCTCGACTCCCGGCGAACCACTGACCGACATCCGGATGCGACCGGTGGATCGATCAATCGCCGAGATCGGCGAGCCGATCTCGAAACCGATCGCCTGCAGGGACGTCCGTGGCGTGGACCCGTTCCACGATGAACCGGAAAATCGACAGCCCTTTTACTGTCCTTCCGATAGGAGGGAATGCGGAAAAACGCGCGAGCGCGTGGGTAGCCAAGCCAGGCCAACGGCGCAGCGTTGAGGGCGCTGTCCTGTAGAGGTCCGCCGGTTCAAATCCGGTCCCACGCATCGCACGGCGGCACACCCGCCACACCGATGCACGGTGTTGTCCCCTACGACAGCACCCACGCACAATCCTTCGACGACAACGCTCGGGAGCCGCGGCGTCGTCCACGGCCGCCGATGGTCGTGCCAGGCGTTCCCGACCGAGCCCTCGTTTCTTTTAAACCCTTGCGGCCGGTACGCCGGGTATGGCCAAATACTCGACGGGGTCGTCAAGCGGCGGCGGCGACGGCGACTCCTGCGAGCTCTGCGGACGCGAGACGGGCGATCTCCGACGAGCGAAGGTCGCGGGCGCGACCCTGCTCGTCTGTTCGAACTGTCGCCCACACGACGACAGCGCCGACTCGAGTTCGAGCGGCGGGTCGGGCAGTTCCGACCGGGGGGACGACTCCCCGAGTCGGTCGCAGGAGCTCGCGCGCAAGCAGGCGGAGATGTACGACGCGGGGAAAGGCGACGCCAGCCACTGGGAGCAACACGGGACCGATTACGAGGACGACCAGCTCCCCTATCTCGTGTCCGGCTACGGCGCACGCGCCGAGCAGGCGCGCCAGGACGCGGGGCTGACGATCGAGGAGCTCTCCGCGGAGACCGGCCTCGCGGAGGACGACGTCCTGGCGGTCGAACAGGGCCGAGCCGCCCGCGCCAACGTCGGCGGGTCGGTCATCCGGGCGCTCGAGGAGCACCTGGACGTCACCCTCGTCGACGAGTAAGGCGGCTCCCGGCGGGCGGTCATCCGGGGTTCGGGTCCGGAGATTCGGGCCAGGGAAGGATCTCGTCGCCTCCCGCTAGCCGGACAGCGAGACGAGCGCGGCGCCGACCACGACCACGGCCGCCGCCAGGACGAGCCGAAGGGTGACCCGTTCGACGCGTCGCGGCAGGAACGCCGCGGAGATGACCAGCACGACCAGCGGCGACACCTGCACGATCGGGATCACGATCACCACCGGCGCGACCGACAAGGCGGCGAAGTACGCGATCAGCCCGGCCGAGCTCGAGAGCCCGGCCCAGACGTACCAGCGGGGGCCCTCGCCGTGTCGAGGGAGCGAGATCGCCCCGTCACGGACGCGCCGGTAGCCGAGATAGCTGACGGACGCCGCCGCGATCATCACCGAGAGGCCGACGGGAATCGGCGTCCCCGCAGTCAGCCCGACGCGGATCAACACCGGCTCGATCCCGATGAACGCCGCGGCCGCAAGCGGCAACAGCAGGGAAACCCCGATCCCGCGGAGCGAGTCGTCGTCCCCGGCGTCCGTCGCGGTCAGCCAGGAGATGACGGCGACGCCCGCGACGATACAGCAGATGCCGACGAGGTGCCTCGCGGTGATCGTCTCCCCGAGGAGCCACACGGCCAGGCCGGTCGAGACCAGCGTCGACGCGGAGACGACGGGCGTCGTCCGGCTGGCCCCGATCGCCGTGATCGCCTCGAACATACAGAGGCGTCCGAGCAGCAGCCCGGCGAGCCCGGCGGCCGCGAACGCACCGGTGGAGACCGGCGTGAGGCCGTAGTCGGGGTAGTAGGCGACCGCCGAGAACGGGACGAGACAGAGGACGTTCACCGCCAGCACGACCGCCAGCGTGTCGGCGACCGTCCCCGTTCGGGTCGCGACCCGGACGATCACGTTGTGAACGGCCCACAACACGGCCGCGAGGGCGGCAAAGAGCAGACCCGCGAGTGCGAGAAGTTCCACGCCTGTACGGCGGTGCGGCGGGTTCGATAAAGAAACGATCGGTCGCGGAAGACGCGGCCGGCGTCATTTCGGCGATCGAACGGCCGGGGATCGAACGGCCGGGGATCGAACGGCCGGCGTCACCGGCCGGGTCGCATCACTCCAGGTCGAACCGGTCGAGCTGCATGACCTTGCTCCAGGCGTCGACGAAGTCCCCGACGAGTTCCTCCTCGCCGTCCTCGGCCCCGTAGACGTCCGCGACGGCGCGGAGCCGGGAGTTCGAGCCGAAGATGAGGTCCAGACGAGTGGCCTCCCATTCGACGTCGCCGGTCTCGCGGTCGCGGATCTCGAAGACGTATCCGTCCTCGTCGACCGGCTCCCACTCGTAGCCCATGTCGATCAGGTTCACGAAGAAGTCGTTGGTCAGCGCGCCCGGCCGGTCGGTGAGGATGCCGCGGTCCGAATCGCCGTACGTGGCGCCTAGCGCGCGCATCCCGCCGACGAGCGCCGTCAGCTCGGGGACCGACAGGTTCAACAGCTCCGCCTTGTCGAGCATTCGCTCCTCGGGGGTGTCGTACAGATCGTCGTAGTCGCCCTCGCCGAGGTAGTTCCGGAAGGCGTCGACCTTCGGCTCGAGCACCTCGAAGGACTCGACGTCGGTCTGCTCCTGAGTGGCGTCCGTGCGGCCCGGTTCGAACGGGACCGCCACGTCGTAGCCGGCCTCGGCTGCCGCCTGCTCGACGGCCGCGTTGCCGCCGAGGACGATCAGGTCGGCCAGCGAGACCCGCACGTCGTCGGATCGGGACTCGTTGAACTCCGCCTGAACGTCCTCCAGGGTCTCGAGGACCGTCTCAAGCTCCGCCGGCTCGTTGACCTCCCAGCTCCGCTGGGGCTCGAGCCGGATCCGGGCGCCGTTCGCGCCGCCGCGCTTGTCGCTGTCGCGGTAGGTCGACGCCGCGGCCCACGCGGTCTTCGCGAGCTGCGGGACGGTCAGATCCGTCTCGAGGATCTCCTGCTTGAGCTCGTCGGCCTCCGCGTCGCCGATCAGGTCGTAGTCCGCGTCCG